>NZ_CP079865.1:5107359-5407792 GCF_025263565.1 Mycobacterium sp. SMC-8 | reverse complement strand
CCTTGTTGAGCTGCCGGCGCACCGCAGCCGACGGGTGATACCGCGAGTCGATCGCGTCACCCTGCCTGGCCGCGATCGTGGCTGCGTCTAGACGTGGGCTCATGACTTCCGCTCCCAGAATGCCGGTCCGACGGGTTCGATGAAGTCGCCGTTGGCGACCAGGTAGCCCTCTTGATCAATGGTGATCGGCAGCTGCGCGAGCGCACGGGCCGCCGGACCGAAGATCGGCTTGGCGAAGTGCAACGCGTCGAACTGCGACTGGTGACACGGGCACAGAATGCGGTAGGTCTGCTGCTCGTACAGCGAGGACGGGCAGCCCAGGTGCGAGCACACCTTCGTGTAGGCGAACAACTCGCCGAAGTTGAAGCTCTCCTGGCCGCGGCGCTTGACCACCCGGGACATGTCCGCGGGCTTGATGCGGATCAGCATCACCGGGTTGCGCACGCCCATCGAGATCTCGAAAATGTGGTGCTCGGACTCGACAGTCGTTCCGTCACCGTCGGATTCACGCCACGGGTACACGGTCTCCATGCCGCCGGCATCGATGTCCTCGGGACGCATCTTGACGAACGGGGACTCGCCGGGCTTGCCGGTCGCGCGGGCCAGATAGATGGTCTCGCCCTCGAAGCGCGGCGTCCAGCCCGAGGTCCACAGCACTGCCTTGGGGCCCTCCGCGGTCGGAACGACGGGCTTCCACGGGTTCTTGATGAGCCCGCCGATGAAGGCCACAAGCGTGCCCGCTCCGAACGCGCCGAAGCCGATGCCCAGCGACAGGCCGATCAGCTTGCGGCGCTTGATGGTCGAGCCGTCGAGCGCGTCACCGAGGTTGGCCGCGATGGTCTTGCGGTGGATCTCGGGGGAGCGGCCGTCGTGGCGCTCCTGGACCGAGATCTCCTCGGGGATGAACTTTTTCTGGAACAGCACCGCGCCGATACCGATCGCCAGCACCGACAGCCCGAAGGTCAGACCGTAGAGCGGGGTGGTCAACGAGTACAGGAATTCGCCGTCGGAACCGTAGGGCTTGTACTCCCACGGCCAGAACAGGAAGATCAGCAGCAGTGCGAGGCCGGAGAAACCGGCCAGCAGAAACCAGTACGCGACGGTGCGTTCGGCGCGCTTCTCGGCCTTGGTGCCGGGCACCGGCCAGCGCGGCTCCTTGTGAACGATCTCGACGCCGTCGAGCTTGCCGCCCAGTTCGAGCAGTTCTTCCTGCGTCATCTTTGCCAGTTCGGCGTCGGTGGGCTGCCCCGGTTCGCCCTTGTGGCCGGGGACGTCGGTGCCCCTCACGTCGTCGTGCGCGTCACTCATGCCCGTGCTCCGATCCAGAGAGCGGCGGCGATGATGGCCACCATGCCGACGATCCACGCGACCATGCCTTCGGACGTCGGTCCGAAGCCGCCCAGTCCGAGCCCGCCGGGTGTGGGCGTCTCGGCTGCTTCGCGGACGTAGGCGACGATGTCGCGCTTCTCTTCAGGGGACAGCTGGCGGTCGGAGAATTTCGGCATGTTCTGCGGACCGGTCAGCATCGCGGTGTAGATCTGGGCCTCGTTGGCGTCACCGAGGTCGGGGGCGTACTTGCCGGACGAGAGCGCGCCGCCCTTGCCCGTGAAGTTGTGGCACGACGCGCAGTTGAGGCGGAACAGATCACCGCCGCGGGCCACGTCGTTACCGATCAGCGAGTGAGACGCGATCTGGCCATTCTCGTCGCGCGGGACGACGGGTCCGCCGCCGTTGGCCTGGATGTAGGCGCCGAGCGCGTCGGTCTGTGCCTCGTCGAACTGCCGCGGCTTGGCCGGGGCCTGCGCCTCGCCGCGCATCGCCGGCATACGGCCGGTGGACACCTGGAAGTACACCGCCGCCTCGCCGACGCCGATCAGGCTCGGGCCGCGATCGGCGACACCCTGCAGATTCACGCCGTGGCACGACACGCAGGAGGTCTCGTAGAGCTGTTGACCAGTGCGCAGCATCGCCGACGCCGATTCATCGGCGACCGCGACCTGTGGTGACGGAGTCAACGTAGCCGCCAGGCCACCGGCCATCACCAATCCGCTCAGCAGCAGCAGTGCCGCCGTGACGCGTCGGCGCAGCCGCCGCCGGCGAACCGTCGCCGGCCGTCCGGCACCGCGTGACTTGCTGGTCATCGAACCCCTTCTCATCCGCTCGTTGGGCTGTGACGTCGTCGAACGTTCCGGCTCGCCGGTCATCGGACGAAGTAGATGACGGCGAACAGAGCGATCCACACGATGTCGACGAAGTGCCAGTAGTAGGACACGACGATGGCCGCGGTGGCCTGGGCGGGCGTGAACTTGCTCATCCGGGTGCGCAACAGCAGCAGGACGAACGCGATCAGACCACCGATGACGTGCAGGCCGTGGAAGCCGGTCGCCAGGTAGAAGACGGTGCCATAGGCACTGCCGGCGATTGTGGTTCCGTGCTCGACGAGGTGCAGGTACTCATAGCCCTGGCCCAGCACGAAGAAGGTGCCCATCGCCAGCGTGAGCGTGTACCAGCGGCGGAGCCCGAATACGTCGCCGCGCTCGGCGGCGAACACGCCCATCTGGCACGTGAACGACGACGCGATCAGCACCAGCGTCACCGGTACGGCGAGAGCGAGATTCAGTTCGGTCGGCTCCGGCGGCCAGTCGCCGTGTGCCTGTGCGCGCGCCGTGAAATACATCGCGAACAGTCCAGCAAAGAACATCAACTCACTGGAAAGCCACACGATGGTGCCGACACTTACCATGTTCGGCCGGTTCAGCGAATGAACGCGCGAGGTGATGGCGGTTCCGGAGGTTCCTACAGCGCTCGTCACGAGAGCAAGTATGACGCTTTGTAGTTGTCGAACTCCACCCGGGTCAGGCAATTCGTCATAATCACTTCTGTGACTACCCCTGCGCCCCATTCCACATCGGCTTCCGACGTCTCCCGGAGCGCTCCTACCTGGCCGATGATCCTGGGCAGACTGACGACGGGTCAGGGGTTGCTGGCGGGGCAGACAGCCTGGGCGATGGACCAGATCATGACCGGGACCGCAACCCCGGCGCAGATCGCCGCGTTCGCGGTTTCGATGAAGATGAAGCGGCCCACGTCGGCCGAGGTGACCGAGCTGGCCGACATCATGCTCAAGCACGCCCGCCGGGTGCCGACCGACACGATCGGCAACGCGACCGTGGACATCGTCGGCACCGGCGGTGACGGCGCCAACACCGTGAACCTGTCCACCATGGCCTCGATCGTGGTGGCCGCAGCCGGCGTGCCCGTGGTCAAGCACGGGAACCGGGCCGCGTCGTCGCTGTCGGGCGGAGCGGACACGCTCGAGGCGCTCGGGGTACGGATCGATCTGGGTCCCGAGGACGTCGCGCGGTGCGTGGCCGAGGTCGGCATCGGCTTCGCGTTCGCCCCGCAGTTCCATCCGTCGTACAAGCATGCCGGCGTGGTGCGCCGTGAGATCGGTGTGCCGACGGTGTTCAACCTGCTGGGGCCCTTGACCAACCCGGCCGCCCCGCGGGCAGGCCTGATCGGTTGCGCCTGGGGCGACCTGGCCGAGGTGATGGCGGGGGTATACGCCACCCGCGGCTCCAGCGTGCTGGTGGTGCACGGTGACGACGGGCTCGACGAGCTGACCACCACCACGACGAGCACGATCTGGCGGGTGCAGGCCGGCACGGTGGAGCGATTGACGTTCGACCCGGCCGCGTTCGGCTTCGCCCGGGCCGACATCTCCGAACTCGTCGGCGGTGACGCCGAGGCCAACGCGGCGTCGGCCCGCGCGGTGCTCAGCGGCGCCAAGGGGCCGGTGCGCGATGCCGTCGTGCTCAATGCCGCCGGCGCGATGGTCGCTCACGCCGGGCTATCCAGCGACGCCAAGTGGGTTCCGGCCTGGGAGTCCGGGCTCGCGCGGGCGAAGGAGGCGATCGACTCCGGGGCGGCCGAAGAGCTGCTCGCGCGTTGGGTGCGGTTCACCCAGAGTCTCTGAGCGGCGAAGCTCCGGCCCGCCGAACTGTTCGGCGAGCTGTTCGGCGGCGGCCCGCGCCGAGCGCGCGGCGGCGGCCCACGCCGCGAAGCGTCCGGCCGCGGCCAACGGTGTGCAGTAGCCGGTGTCGGTTCGCACGATCCGCACGCCGGGCTGAGTGAGCCAGCGCGCGATCAGGCCCGTCTCCTCGACCAGCGCTCCGCCGAGCGGTCCCGGAGCAGGCAGGATCGCTTGGGCGGACGCGGTGAGCGCGTCCACCACGGGCATCGGCGGAACCCCGCGGGCGGCCCCTCCGGCCGCGGCGAGCTGGCCGTGCCGGATCACCGCGAGATGCCAGCCACCGCCGCCGTCCGGTCTGGCGGCCACCAGTTCGCCGATCGCCGACAGGGCCCGAAGTCGCTGGCCTCGCCACAGCGCATCGATCGTGGCGGCGGTGTGGTCGCGCAGGCGCGCGGCCGTCTCGTACCGGTTCCGTCCGGACAGCTCGGCGATGTGGGCCAGGGCCGCCTCAAGGGCCCGGCCGCACCGGCCGTCCATGAGTGCGAGCGCATTCCGGGCCGCCGCGGCGTACGCGTCGGCGTCGGTGCCGCGCAGCGCCGGACACGGGGAGACCTCGCGCTCCGGGCAGGCCGGCCCGTGCACGGCGGTGCGGCCGAGCCGCTTGGTGCAGGTGCGCACCCCGGTGAAGCGGGCCATCAGCGCCGCGGCCTCGGACGCATCGGCCCGGGACCGGAACGGGCCCACCGCGCTGTCACTGCGCGGGGCGCGCACTGTGGAGAACCGGGGGAAGGGCTCGTCGGTCAGAGTCACCCACCACCACCGGTGCGGGAATTTCGACCGTCGGTTGTACGGCGGCGCGTGTGCGGCCAGCAGCCGCAGTTCGCGCACACCCGCTTCCAGTTCGTGGGCGCATTCGACGTGGTCGACCCTGACGGCCAAGGACGCCATCTCCTTGATGCGGGTGCGCGGGTCGGCGCCGTTGAAGTATTGGGAGACCCGGCGGCGCAGATCGACGGCGGTGCCCACGTAGAGCACCTCCTCGGACGGGCCGCGGAACAGGTACACCCCCGGGCTGCGTGGCATCGCCCGCGCGAGGTGACGCTTGCTGCGTTGCGCGGGAGTGACATCCGGCAGGTAGGCCCGCAGGTCGGCGAACGTGTGCACGCCCTGGTTGCCGACGCGCTCGATGAGCCCGTGCAGCACGTCGACAGTGGCGCGGGCGTCGTCGAGCGCGCGGTGGGTGGGGGTGGTTGTGGCGCTGAACAGTTGGGCCAGCGCGGAAAGCCGCACGCTGGGCGCCTCGTCCCGGGTGAGGACCCGGCGGGCCAGCGCCACGGTGCACAGCACCGGCGGTTTCGGCCACGGCAGGTGGTGGCGCTCGGCGGCGGCGCGGAGGAAGCCGATGTCGAATCCGGCATTGTGCGCCACCAGCACGGCGCCCCGGCAGAACTCGAGGAAAGAGGGGAGTACCGCCTCGATCCGCGGGGCGTCGTACACCATGGCCGTGGTGATGCCCGTCAGCGCGACGATCTGTGGCGGGATCGCGCGCCCGGGATCGACCAAAGTGGCGAACTCGCCCAGGATCTCGCCGCCGCGCACCTTGACTGCGCCGATCTCGGTGATCTCGTCGTGTCGCTCGCCGGACGATCGCCCGCCGGTGGTCTCCAGGTCGACGACGACGAAGGTGGTCTCGCGCAGCGTGGGGTCAGCCGTGGGATCGACATCGGCGAAGCTGAGCTGACCCATGTGCTGAACGTAGGTCCCCGGGGTGACAACTGCGGCGAGGCGGCGCCGTGCGAAACGGTTGTCGGAATCAATGTCGGAGGCCGTCGATACCGTGCGCTCGACTGCGATCGGAAGGACAGGTGCGATGGCACAGGAGCAGTGGCCGGCGGGCGAACGCCCCGACCCCGGGACTTTGAAGATCGACTGCGACGACTGCGCGGTGCGCGGGCCCGGATGCCGGGACTGCGTGGTCAGCGTGCTGCTCGGCGTTCCCGAAACGCTGCGCGTCGACGAGCGGCGGGCACTCGAGGTGCTGGCCGAGGTCGGTTTGGCGCCGCGGCTGCGGCTGGTTCCGATCCACCGTCAGGGCGGGTCCGGGGTGGCCTGACGACACGCGGCCTGCGCGCCCTTCGCGTGTCGCGGTGTCGGCTGTTAGATTTGCGGCTTCCGTTGGACAAGGCCGATGCCGTTTCGTAACCTGTTTGAGACCTAACAGCAGTTCTGGGTGGCTCGTTACGGCAATTGAAGGACGCATAAATCTTGAGGCTCGACCGCGCGCACACTAAGTCCCGTCGTATTCGGCAAACCTTCATCAGTGCGATGGCCGGCATGGCTTTATTCGGTGCGGTGCTCGCCGGAGGGGCATACGCCGACCCCGCTGAAGACGCGCTGGCAAAGCTGAATCAGCTGTCACGGCAGGCTGAGCAGACCACCGAGGCAATGCACTCCGCTCAGCTCGACCTCGACAACAAGCTCGCCATCCAGCAGGCCGCGGACGCCAAGCACGTCAGCGATGTGGCCGCGATGGAGGCGGCCAGGACCCAGCTGTCGGATTTCCAGCGCAAGGTCGACAGCCTGGCGGCGGCTCAGTACATGGGCGGCCGTACGTCGGGCTTCGACGCGATGCTGACGGCGTCCTCCCCGCAGGGGCTGATCGACCAGATGTCGGTCCAGCGGGTGATGGCCGCCGAGATGCAGTCGCAGATGGCCAACTTCCGCGAGGCCGGCCGCCAAGCCGAGGTCGCCGAGCAGGCGTCCGCCGCGTCCGCCGCGGAAGCCAGGACAGCGGCCGAGCAGGCAGCAGCGGTACGTGCCGAGCTGCAGGCCAAGCAGAGCCAGCTGCAGACCCAGATCGCGATCGTCAAGGCTCAGTACGAGGCCTTGACGCCGCAGCAGCGGGAGACCCTCGCCGCCGCCCCGCCGCCGCCACCGGTGCCCGCCGCGGCGCCCGTGCCGCCGGCGCCCGGTCAGGACCCGGCCGTGCTGGCCGCACCGCCCGCGCCTCCCGCCCTCGGGGCGATTCCGCCGGGCGACGTCGCGCCCCCCGGATCGCCGGTGGCCACCACCGTCATCCAGGCCGCGCTGAGCCGTATCGGTTCGCCCTACTCGTGGGGCGGCTCCGGTCCCGGCGCCTTCGACTGCTCCGGGTTGGTGATGTGGTCCTTCCAGCAGGCTGGTATCTCGCTGCCGCATTCGAGTCAGGCGCTGGCCCGCGGGGGCCAGCCGGTGTCCAGGGATCAGATGCAGCCGGGTGACCTTGTCACCTATTACTCCGATGCGTCGCACGTCGGCATCTACATCGGCGACGGGATGATGGTGCACGCGTCCACCTACGGCACACCGGTGCGGGTCGCCCCGGTGGACAATGCGCCGATCTACAACGTCCGTAGGTACTGAGCCCTCGCGGCCCGCGGCTCGCCGCCGGGCCGCGGCTCGACGCCGGGTCGGGGCGGTGCTGGGCGCGGAGTTGCTCTGCGCGGTACTGCTGGTCGGTGGTCCAGCGGCGCCCCCTGCCGGCCCCAGCGTCGCCGCTCCGGTGATCCACACCCTGTCGGCTCCGGTCGCGGCGGCGTTGCCGGACGGCCGCACGGCCCAGCTCATCGATCTCGGCGCCGCGGGCGGCCACGACCTGCTCACCCGGATCTCGGCTGAACTGCCCGGCGCCGCGGAGGCGGTCACCGCGTTCTGGGGCCCGGACTGGCGCCCCGACATCTCGGTGGTGGTCGCCGGATCGGCCGAGCAGTTCGCCACGCTGGCCGGTGGCAGCGCCGACGTCGCGGCCACCACCACCGCCGAGCGCATCATGTTCTCCCCGGCGGCCGGCGCGATGAATGACGCCGACCTGCGGATGGTGCTGCGCCACGAGCTGTTTCACTACGCGGCCCGGGCCGACACCGCCGCCGACGCCCCGGTGTGGCTCACCGAGGGCGTCGCGGACTTTGTCGCGCGCCCGCCGGCCGAGCCGCCCGCGGTTGCGCCGACGCCGCCGACTGACGCCGAGCTGACCACACCGGGTCCCGGTCGGGCGGCGGCCTATGACAGGGCGTGGGAGTTCGCGACCTACGTGGCCGGAACCCACGGCGCCGCGACGCTGCGGGCGCTGTATGTCGCGGCGTGCGGGCCCGGCCATCCCGACGTCGCGACCGCCATCCGCGACGTGCTCGGCGACGATCTGCCCGCGGGTGCGCGATGAGACGGATCCTGTTGGTCACCAACGACTATCCGCCGCGGCGCGGTGGCATCCAGGCCTACCTGGAGGCGCTCGTCGGCCACATCGTGGAATCCGGTGGGCACCGCCTGACGGTGTATGCGCCGAAGTGGAAGGGCGCCGAGGACTACGACGCCGTGGCCGCAGCGACCGGTTACGAGGTGGTCCGCCACCCCGGCACGCTGATGGTTCCCGAGCCGACCGTCGCCCTGCGGATGCGCCGGCTGATCCAGGAACGCGACATCGACACCGTCTGGTTCGGCGCCGCGGCACCGCTGGCCCTGTTGGCGCCGCTGGCCCGTGCCGCCGGCGCGCAGCGGGTGATCGCCAGCACCCATGGCCACGAGGTCGGCTGGTCGATGCTGCCGCTGGCGCGAACAGCGTTGCGCCGCATCGGCAATGACACCGACGTCGTCACCTACATCAGCTCCTACACGCGGGGGCGGTTCGCCTCGGCGTTCGGCCCCGGCGCGGCACTGGAGCTCGTGCCGCCCGGTGTGGACACCGATCGTTTCGTCCCTGACGAGGTCGCTCGCGCCGAACTGCGGGCCCGTTACGGACTCGGGACCCGGCCGGTGGTGGTGTGTGTGTCGCGTCTGGTGCCGCGCAAGGGCCAGGACATGCTGATTCGGGCGCTGCCCGCGATCCGTCAGCGGGTTCCCGACGCCGCGCTGGTGATCGTCGGGGGCGGCCCGTACCGCACGGCGCTGCACCGGCTCGCGCACACCTTCGGAGTCGCCGAACACGTGGTGTTCACCGACGGTGTGCCCGGCGATGAACTGCCCGCACACCACGCGATGGCCGACGTGTTCGCGATGCCCTGCCGGACCCGCGGGGCCGGCCTGGACGTCGAGGGGCTGGGGATCGTCTACCTGGAGGCGTCCTCGACCGGAGTGCCGGTGGTGGCCGGGCGGTCCGGCGGCGCGCCGGAGACGGTCGTCGACGGACAGACCGGCGTCGTGGTCGACGGATGGGACGTCGGGGCGATCGCGGCGGCCGTCGGCGACCTGCTGGCCGACCCGGCCCGCGCCGCGGCGATGGGTGCCGCGGGACGGCAGTGGGTGGTCGACAACTGGCGGTGGACCAGGCAGGCGGAGCGTCTGGCGCGACTGCTCTAAGCCGTGCTGTAGAGCCCCTCGATCTCGTCGGCGAACTTGTCGGCGACCACCTTGCGCTTGACCTTCAGAGTCGGCGTCAGTTCGCCGGTGAGCACGGTGAAGTCGGCGGGCAGGATGCAGAACTTGCGGATGGCCTCGGCCTTCGACACCGCCTGGTTGGCGTTCTTGACGGCCAGGTCGATCTCGCCGACGAGGTCCGGATCGTCGATCAGGTCGGCCACGGACGCGGCCGATGCCTTGCCGTGGTGCTGCTTCCAGATCTCGAAGGCCTCCGGGTCGATGGCGATGAGCGCACCGACGAACGGCTTGGCGTCACCGACGGCCATGGCCTGACTGATCAACGGATGGGCGCGCAGCTGATCCTCCAGAACCGCGGGGGCCACGTTCTTGCCGCCCGCCGTCACGATGATCTCCTTCTTGCGGCCCACGATGGACAGGAACCCGTCGTCGTCGACGCTGCCCAGGTCGCCGGTGTGGAACCAGCCGTTGACGATCGCTTCCTTGGTGGCGGTCTCGTTGCGCCAGTAGCCGTTGAACACCACGCCGCCGCGGACGAGCAGTTCGCCGTCGTCGGCGATCGCCATGATGTTGCCCGGCAGAAGCTTTCCGACTGAGCCGACCTTGAGCTCACCGATGCGGTTGGCGGTGATCGCGGCGCTGGTCTCGGTGAGGCCGTATCCCTCGTAGATCGTCAGGCCGATACCCCGGTAGAAGTGGCCCAGGCGGGCGCCGAGAGGAGCCCCGCCGGAGATGGACGCGCGGCAGTTGCCGCCGGTGGCCGCACGCAGCTTGGTGTAGACCAGCCGGTCGAACAGCGCGTGCTTGGCCCGCAGCACCAGGCCCGGACCGCCGGTGTCCTGGGCCTTGCTCCACTCGATGGCGGTTTCCACCGCCTTCGCGAAGATCGCTCCCTTCCCGCTGTCCTGGGCGTTCATCTCCGCGGTGTTGTAGACCTTTTCGAAAACCCGCGGAACAGACACGATCACGGTCGGTTTGAACTGGCCGAACATCGGGACCAGGTTCTTGATGTCGCTGGTGTAGCCGATGGTGACACCGTTGGCGAACGCCGTCATCGACAGCGCGCGGGCCAGCACGTGCGCCAGCGGCAGGAACACCAGCAGGCGCTCACCCTTGCGGAGCAGGGTGGGGAAACAAGCGGTCGCCCCGCGGATCTCGTAGAGGAGGTTGGAGTGGGTCAGCTGGCAGCCCTTCGGGCGGCCGGTGGTGCCCGAGGTGTAGATGAGCGTGGCCGGATCGGCGCTCTTGATCGCGGCGAGCCGGCGGTCCACCTCGGCGGGGTCGACCGAGGCGCCGGCCTGGGCCAGTGCTTCCAGCGCGGCGGGCGCGGCGGTGTCGATGACCGAGACCTTGCGCAGCGCGGGCAACTCGTTGAGCATTTCCTTGACCATCAGCGCGTGCGCCTCGATCTCGACGAAGGCCAGCACCGCGCCGGAGTCCTCCAGCACCCAGCGCACCTGATCCGGTGAGGAGGTCTCATAGATGGGGACGGTCACCGCGCCGATCGACAGGATCGCGTAATCGAGGATCACCCATTCGTAGCGCGTCGCGGACAGCACCGCGACCCGGTCACCCGGCTGCACGCCTTCGGCGATCAACCCCTGTGCGGCCGAGCGGATCTGCTGGGCGGCCTGCCGGCATGTCACGTCCGTCCAGGCGCCGTTGACAAGGCGCTGGAAGATCACGTGATCGGGATTGTCGCGTTCGTGGGAGTAGACGACCGAAGCGACGTTGTCTCGCTCGCTCACGGTGAACGAGGCGGGAACGCTGAACTCACGCACGATGGAGCCCTCTCGACATATGCGGCAGTGCGGCGTCCAGCCTAGTCGGCCGGGGTGGGCGCGCGTCTGCGCATATGTGAAGCTTGTCAGCCATGAACAGCATCCAGATCGCCGACGAGACGTTCATCGCCGCCGATCCGGTGGCGGTCGGGCAGGCTGTCGCGGACAAGGCGAGCTGGTCGCGCTGGTGGCCGGACCTGCGGCTGGTGGTCGCGCAGGACCGTGGGGAGCAGGGCCAGCGCTGGACGGTGACCGGCGCGCTGACCGGCACCATGGAGGTCTGGCTGGAGCAGATGCTCGACGGCGTCATCCTGCACTACTTCCTGCACGCCGAGCCCTCCGCGGTGGCCGCGCACGATTTGGCGAGGATGAACCTGGCGAAGATGAACCACCGCAGGCGGGTGGCGGGCAAGGAGATGGCCTTCGAGATCAAGCGCAGGCTGGAGGCGGACCGTCCGGTCGGAGTGTCACGGCTGGCCTGAAGTAAGGCGGTCAGAGTCCGTCCGAGGAGGGTAGATTTCTGGCCAGCGACCAGACCACGGCAGGGAAGGTTCCAGTGGCGGACAAGACGGCGCAGACGATCTACATCGATGCTGATCCTTCTACGGTGATGGACGTCATCGCCGACATCGGCTCGTACCCGGACTGGGTCGCCGAATACAAAGAGACCGAGGTTCTCGAGGTCGACGACGAGGGCTACCCGAAGGTGGCCCGGCTTCTTCTCGACGCCGCGGTGCTCAAGGACAACATGGTGCTCGCCTACGAATGGCCCGCCGACCACAAGTCTGTGACATGGTCGCTGGTCTCGAGCACGCTGCTCAAGTCGCTTGACGGCGCATACCGCTTGGCGCCGAAGGGATCTGGCACCGACGTCACCTACGAGCTGTCCGTCGACCTGATGATCCCGATGATCGGTCTGCTGAAGCGGAAGGCTGAACGGCGTCTGACGGACACCGCACTGAAGGATCTGAAGAAACGAGTCGAGGCTGACTGAGCGCAGGGCCGCCGCCGGCGCGGACGACCCCGCCGGGGTGGCCCGGATCAGTCTGTTCGTCGGCAAGGGCGGCGTGGGGAAGTCGACGTTGGCGACCGCCACGGCCGTGCGCGCCGCACGGGCCGGGATGCGGGTTCTCGTCGTGTCCACTGACCAGGCGCACTCGACCGGCGACGTGCTGGGCGTCAACCTCATCCCGACCGGTCGGCGGGCCCCGACCCGGGTGCTCGCCGAACTCGACACCGCCGATTGCGGAGGCGGATCCCTGGATGCGCTGGCACTCGACACCCTCGCGGTGCTGTCCGAACGCTGGCGCGCAGTCGCCGGCCCGCTGGCCGCCCGGTTCCCCGACTCCGACGTCGGAGACATTGCGCCTGAAGAGCTTTCGGCCTTGCCGGGCGTGCAGGAAGTGTTGGGCCTGCACGAGGTGGGGGAGCTGGCGAACTCCGGCAGGTGGGACCTGGTGGTGGTCGACTGCGCCTCCACCGCCGACGCGATGCGGATGCTGACGTTGCCGGCCGCCTTCTCGCTGTATCTGGAGCGGGCCTGGCCCAGGCATCGCCGGCTGTCCAGCGCCGACGACGCCCGGTCGGCGGCGATGGTGGGCCTGCTCGAACGGATCGGTGCCGGAACGGAACGGCTGAGCACCCTGCTCGTCGACGGTGCGCGGGTGTGCGCTCATCTGGTCATGACGCCGGAGCGCGTGGTCGCGGCGGAGGCGGTGCGCACCCTCGGCTCGTTGTCGCTGATGGGGGTCCAGGTTGCCGAGCTGATCGTCAATCAGGTTCTGGTGCAGGATGATTCGTTCGAGTACCGCAATCTGCCCGCGCACCCGGCCTTCGACTGGTACTCGGAGCGGATCTCCCAGCAGCAGGCGGTGCTCGACGGTCTGCACCGCAAGATCGGTGATGTCGCGCTGGTGATGGTGCCGCACGTATCGGGCGAGCCGATCGGGGCCAAGTCGCTCGGCGAACTGCTCGAATCCGCCCGCAGCAGGGACGGCGCACCACCCCCCGGTCCGCTGCGTCCGGTCGTCGACCGGGAGTCGGGCGATGGTCTCGACGCGGTGTACCGGCTGCGGCTGGAGCTGCCACAGGTGGACTCGTCCGCGCTGTCGTTGGGTAGGGTCGATGACGACCTGATCATCGGCGTCGGCGGGATGCGGCGCCGGGTGCGCCTCGCGTCGGTACTGCGACGGTGCATCGTCATCGGCGCCCAGCTGCGCGGCAGCGAGCTGACGGTGCGATTCCGACCGAATCCGGAGGTGTGGCCACGGTGAGTGGGGCTCACTCCGATCTGGGGCCGGAATTACGGCAACTCGCTCAGTCGATTCTGGACAAGCTCGATCCCGCGGTCCGCCTGGCTGCTGCCCGTGCCCAGGGGGCAGACGGGGGACCCGGGCGGTGTCAACAGGTGTGGTGCCCGGTCTGCGCGCTGGCGGCGTTGATCTCCGGCGAGCAGCATCCGCTGCTCAGCGTGCTGGCTGAGCACAGCGTGGCACTGCTGACGCTGGTCAAGGCGATGGTCGACGACATCGAGCGCACCGGCGGCGGCGCACCGCCCGAGCCGGACGGCCCGCCGCCCGACGAACCCGGCCCGCCGGCTCCCGACGGCCCCTCGGGACCGTCGTCGACCCCCGGCCGCTACCAGCACATTCCGGTGAGCGTCGAAGAATAGGCGCAGCTGTGGTCGCACACACAGCGCGTAGGTAAAGTTGTCGCAGACATATTGACCGCGCCGCGGTCGGTGATCCGGAGGGTCCATGTGGTATTGGCTGTTCAAGTTCGTCTTCATGGGACCTCTGCTGACCCTGCTCGGCAGGCCGAAAGTCGAAGGGCTCGAACATGTTCCGCAGTCCGGCGCGGTGATCCTGGCCAGTAACCACCTTGCTGTCGCCGACAGCTTCTACCTGCCGCTGGTGGTCAGCAGGCGGATCACGTTCCTGGCCAAGGCCGAGTACTTCACCGGCGCAGGTCTCAAGGGCTGGTTCACCCGCTGGTTCTACACCGTTGCCGGCCAGGTGCCGATCGACCGCACCGATGCCGACAGTGCGCAGGCTGCGCTCACCACCGCCGAACGCATCCTCGCCCAGGGAAAGTTGCTGGGCATGTACCCCGAGGGCACCCGTTCCCCCGACGGCCGGCTCTACAAGGGCAAGACGGGCCTGGCCCGGCTGGCGCTGCAGACCCAGGTCCCGGTGATCCCGGTGGCGATGATCGGCACCGACGTGGTGAACCCGCCGGGGAGCAAGATGTGGAGGTTCGGGCGCGTGCAGGTCAAGTTCGGCGCCCCGATGGACTTCAGCCGGTTCGAGGGACTGGCAGGCAACCGGTTCATCGAGCGGGCTGTCATCGACGAGGTGATGTACGAGTTGATGCGCCTGTCGGGCCAGGAGTACGTCGACCTCTACGCGGCCGACATCAAACAGGGAAAAGGTGATGCGGCCGTGAAGCCGCCGACCCGACTCCCTGATGCAGCCGCCGGTTGAGCCTCAGGCTTTGACGGTTTCGTCCGCCGGTTCTGCGGCTGCAGTGCCGGCATTGCCGCGCACCGCCACGGTGCCGCACGCGATGATCACGGCCAGCGCCCACCACAGGTAGGACCCGCCCGCAAGCTGGCGCCACAGCGACGCGGTGGTCTCGCGATGTTCGGGCAGCAGGGTGATCGGGGTCCACACCATCAGCGCCAGCCCGACGGCCGCCACCGCGCTCAGGGCCAGGTTCCGCAGCCGGACGCCGAGCACGGCAGTGACCAGTACGGTCGGGAGCGCCCAGACCCAGTGATGCGACCACGACACGGGGGAGACGACGAGGCCGAACATCGCGACGCAGATCAACGCCGGGACGGGTTGGTCGGCGCGCAGCGCCCGCCGGGCCGCCCACACGGTGAGCGCGAGTACGGCGAAGCACAGCGCGACCCACACGAAGAAGCGCTCGCCCTCTCCGAGGCCGAGCCTGGCCAGCGCGCCGGCGATGTTCTGGTTGGTGTTCAGGGTCGCGGTGCCGATGCGGTCGGTGTTGCGAACCGTCTCGGTCCAGTACTCCCAGGAGTCCCGCCACGCGAACGCGAAGCCGGCCAAAGTGGCCACCACTGCCGACGCCGCGGTGACGAGCAGCGCCCGGGTGTCGCGGCGCAGCAGGAAGTACAGCAGGAACACCGCCGGTGTCAGCTTCACAGCGATCGCCAGGCCCAGCAGCACGCCCCGGGGCCACGGCGTGCGCCGTGGCACGCAGTCGGCGATCACCAGTGTCATCAGCACGACGTTGATCTGGCCGAAGTCGAAGTTGGAGCGCAGCGGCTCCAGGTACAGCACCGCCGGCGCGACGATCGCCGCCGCGAGCCAGCCCCTGCGCAGCCACGCCGGCTCGCCGGTGATGCGGGTGTCGGGCCAGACATCGAGTCGGGTCAGCACGATCACGGTTGACACCAGCAGCAGGATCAGCGTGGTCAGCGTGATCGCCACGCTGGCCGCCTCCAGGGAGAGCATCGCGAAGGGCGCGAACGCCACCGCGGCCAGTGGCGGGTAGGTGAACGGGAGCTCCAGGCCGCCCCGGGTCTGGAACATCACACCGTCGGCGTACAGCGATTGTCCGTCCAGCCAGGCGCGTCCGCCCATGCGGTAGACATCGATGTCGATGCGGTACGGAATGTGGCCCAGCAGCCGCCATCCCGCCGCGGCGAGCGCTGCGAGCGTCAGTAGCTGGAACAGCCGCCATGCCAGCCTCGGCTTCCAACCAGGCCCGCCGGGCGACTGCTGATTACTCATGTCGACGACCAGACTATCGGTGCCCACCGGCGCGTCGGCGGGTATCCCGGCCGCGACACACGCAGGTCGGCGTAAGTTCTCTGCGTGCGCACGGACCTGGACGTCGAGTTCGACTTGTTGCCACACATACCGCCGTCGCGGCTGCCGCTGGTTTGCTGCCTCGTGGCGTTCATCCTGACGTTCTTCATCACCCGCACGATCGTGCGGTACATCCGCGCGCATTCCGGCAGCGATGCACCGCGAAAGTGGTGGCAGCCTCGCAACATCTCGGCCGGCGGCGGACTGCACATCCACCACGTGGTGATCGGTGTGATTCTGGTCATGGTCTCCGGTGTCTCGATGGTGACGCTCGCTGTCGATGGGGGCGTACCCGAGTTCACCGTCGCGTCAATCCTTTTCGGCATCGGTGCGGCGCTGGTGCTTGACGAGTTCGCGCTGATCCTGCACCTGTCCGATGTGTACTGGGCCGAGGACGGACGCACGTCGGTGGACGCGGTGTTCGTCGCGGTCGCCGTCGCCGGCCTGCTGATCATGGGTTTCAGCCCGTTGTCGTTCTTCGATGTCGGGATCTGGGAGAGCGACCATTCGGTGGTCGCCCGTACCGTCGTGGTGGTGGGCGCTCTGCTCACGCTGGCGCTGGCGGTGGTCGTGCTGCTCAAGGGCAAGGTGTGGACGGGACTGGTCGGGATGTTCATCACCCCGTTGCTGTTCGTCGGTGCGATCAGGCTGTCCCGCCCGCATGCGCCGTGGGCGCGGTGGCGGTACACCCGACGACCGCGCAAGATGCACCGTGCGCTGGAGCGGGAGCGTTGGCTGCGCCGGCCGGTCGTCCAGGCCAAACTGTGGCTGCAGGATGCGATCGCCGGAATGCCGAAATTCCCCGACGACGCACTCGTCGATGAGCAGCTCGACCGCGAGATCCACGCCGCGCCCGCTCCCGGCGACAGCGCGCCCGCCGAACAGAAAGCCCTCTAATTGCGGTACTTCTATGACACGGAGTTCATCGACAACGGCCGGACCATCGAGCTGATCTCGATCGGCGTGGCAGCCGAAGATGGCCGCGAATACTACGCCATCTCAACAGAATTCGATCCCGATCGGGCTGGGCGTTGGGTGCGCAAGAACGTGCTGCCGAAGCTGCCGTCCCCGGCGTCGCCGCTGTGGCGCTCGCGCCGGCAGATCCGCACCGAACTTGAGGACTTCTTCGGCGTCGAGGGCGACGAGCCGATCGAGCTGTGGGCCTGGGTGGGGGCCTACGACCATGTGGTGCTGTGCCAGCTGTGGGGGCCGATGACCGATCTGCCGCCGGCCATGCCGCGCTTCACCCGTGAGCTGCGTCAGTTGTGGGAGGACCGCGGCAGCCCCCGGATGCCACCGCGGCCGCGGGACGCGCACGATGCGCTCGTCGACGCCAAGCACAACCTGTTCCGTTATCGACTGATCACCGAAGGCGGCGCACGCGCGCTGTGAGATGCGGTTTTGCGCCGCGGTTACCATAAACGGGTGAACTGGACCGTCGACGTGCCCATCGATCAGCTGCCTGCGCTGCCGCCGCTGCCCGAGGACCTGCGGCAACGCCTCGACGCCGCGCTCGCCAAGCCGGCACTGCAGCAGCCGTCCTGGGACGCCGGCCAGGCCGCAGCGATGCGCAAGGTGCTCGAGAGCGTGCCCCCGGTGACGGTGCCGTCGGAGATCGAGCGGCTGAAATCCCAGCTGGCCGACGTGGCCCGCGGTGAGGCGTTCCTGCTGCAGGGCGGCGACTGCGCCGAGACGTTCGTCGACAACACCGAACCGCACATCCGCGCCAACATCCGCACGCTGCTGCAGATGGCGGTGGTGCTGACCTACGGCGCGAGCATGCCGGTGGTCAAGGTCGCGCGCATCGCGGGCCAGTACGCCAAGCCCCGGTCGGCCGACGTCGACGCCCTCGGCCTGAAGTCCTACCGCGGCGACATGGTCAACGGGTTCGCGCCCGACGCCGCGGTCCGCGAGCACGATCCGTCGCGCCTGGTGCGCGCCTACGCGAACGCCAGCGCGGCGATGAACCTGGTCCGCGCGCTGACGTCGTCGGGGATGGCCTCGCTGCACCAGGTGCACGACTGGAACCGGGAGTTCGTCCGGACCTCGCCCGCGGGTGCGCGCTACGAGGCGCTGGCCGGCGAGATCGACCGTGGGCTGCGCTTCATGAGTGCGTGCCGGGTCGACGACCGCAACCTCGACACCGCCGAGATCTACGCCAGCCACGAGGCGCTCGTCCTCGACTACGAGCGGGCCATGTTGCGCATGCACACCGAGGCCGAGGAGCACCCGAAGCTCTACGACCTGTCGGCGCACTACGTGTGGATCGGGGAACGCACCCGCCAGCTCGACGGCGCCCATGTCGCGTTCGCCGAGGTGATCGCGAACCCGATCGGCATCAAGATCGGGCCGACCACGTCACCGGAGTTGGCCGTCGAGTACGTCGAGCGGCTGGACCCGAACAACGAACCGGGCCGCCTCACGCTGGTCAGCCGGATGGGCAACCAGAAGGTCCGCGACGTGCTGCCGCCGATCATCGAGAAGGTGCAGGCCTCGGGTCATCAGGTGATCTGGCAGTGCGACCCGATGCATGGCAACACCCACGAGTCCTCGACCGGGTACAAGACGCGGCACTTCGATCGCATCGTCGACGAAGTGCAGGGCTTCTTCGAGGTCCACCACGCGCTGGGCACTCATCCGGGTGGCATCCACGTCGAGATCACCGGCGAGAACGTCACCGAGTGTCTCGGTGGTGCCCAGGACATCTCGGACACCGACCTGGCGGGCCGCTACGAGACCGCCTGCGATCCGCGGTTGAACACGCAGCAGTCGCTGGAGCTGGCGTTTCTGGTCGCGGAGATGCTCCGCGGTTAGGCAGGGGCGGAGATGCTCCGCGGTTAGGCAGGGGCGGAGATGCTCCGCGGTTAGGCAGGGGCGGAGATGCTCCGCGGTTAGAGCAGGTTCGGCAGGTTGGCGCCGAGCGTCCACGCCCCGGCGGCTGCCATTCCGGTCAGCGTGATCACCGTGACCATCCAGAAGAACAGCACCCGCCGGGAGCGTTGCCGCGCCCAGTAGAACTCCTCCAGGTCGATGCCCGCGAACTGCCCTGTGGCGGGAAGGTATCCGTCGACCTCGTCGGCGTCGTCGACGGGTAGTTCGTCGCGGGTGAAAACCTTGGTGTCCCGGCTCGCCGCCCTGGGCTTGTCGAGGTTGGTGACCGTGGTGTCGTGCGCGTCGTGCGGATGGGTGGACAGCAGGTTCGCCGAGTTGTGCGACGCGGAGTTGCGCGGCGCGGGCACCCGGAAATAGGGGAGGTCGAGTTCGCGGACGATCGTCTCTAGCTGGTCGGCCATCTCGGCTGCATCGGCGAAGCGGGCGCCCGGGTCGCGCG
This sequence comes from Mycobacterium sp. SMC-8, assembly GCF_025263565.1. NCBI lineage: Bacteria > Bacillati > Actinomycetota > Actinomycetes > Mycobacteriales > Mycobacteriaceae > Mycobacterium > Mycobacterium sp. SMC-8. Next base: position 5,388,520 of record NZ_CP079865.1, on the reverse strand, counting down.
AGGTCGCGCACTGCACCAGATCGTCGAATTGCCTTGGCACACCTCGGATCGCGGTGCTCGGCGGCGGCACGTCGCGCTCCAGGCGCTGGTAGGCGACCGCCAGTGCGCTGTCGCCGTTGAACGGTGTGTACCCGGTCAGCAGTTCGTAGATGAGGATTCCGACGGAATAGACGTCGCCGCGTGAGTCGGTGTCGCCGCTGGCCACCTGCTCGGGGGCGAGGTAGGCCGCGGTGCCGAGGATCACGCTCGTCGAGGTGATCTTGGCCTCTGCCACGGCCCGGACCAAGCCGAAGTCGGCGATCTTGACGTCGCCGTCGTCACTGATGAGCACGTTCTCGGGTTTGATGTCACGGTGCACCAGGCCGGCCGCGTGCGCCGCCGCCAACCCGCTGAGCACCGGGCGCAGCACCGCGGCGACGGCGTGCGGCGGCATCGGGCCCCGTTCGCGCAGCAGTTCCCTGAGCGTGCCGCCCTCGACAAGCTCCATCACGAGATAGGGCGGTTGCCCGGCAGATGTTCCTGCGCCCTGGTCGTACACCGCGACCAGGCCGTGGTCCTTCAGCCGCGCCACCGCCCGGGCCTCGCGCTGGAACCGGGTCAGAAAATCCTGGTCCCCGGCGTAGCGGGAGTCCATGATCTTCAGCGCGACGGGACGGTCGAGCCGTAGATCCAGGCCCCGATACACCCCGGACATACCCCCGGTGGCGATCAGCGTGTCCACCCGATACCGACCGTCCAGCACGGTCCCCGACAGCGGGCCGGCGGGCTGGTAGGTCTCCATCGGATTCATGGTACGAGCCGAGACGGCCGCCGTTGCCCCGCCGAGCCGCATGCGTCGTCGAACGGGCCCGTGTGGTCCTAGACTCTGTGCGATGAGCAGCATTCCGACTGCCGAGGACGTCCTGGATCCCGACGAAGCCGTCTATGACCTGCCTGCCGTGGCGCAGTTGTTGGGCATCGCGGTGACGAAGGTGCACCAGCAGCTCCGCGAGGGTCACCTGGTCGCGGTGCGGCGCGGGGGGATCGCCGTGGTGCCGAAGATCTTCTTCGATTCCACCGGGCACGTCCCCAAGAGTCTGACCGGGCTCCTGGTGGTGTTACGCGACGGCGGTTACACCGAGACCGAGATCATGCGGTGGCTTTTCACCCCGGATCCGTCGCTGACGATTCGCCGGGACGGTTCGACCGAGCAGCAGGCTAACGCCCGGCCGGTCGATGCGTTGCACTCGCATCAGGCTCGTGAGGTGGTTCGTCGCGCTCAGGCGATGGCGTACTGACCGGACTCTCCGGAGCCTTCGCGAGCCAGTACCACGCCGCGCCGGCGCAGGCGAACGACAGCAGCACGTGGCCCCATGAGTACATGCCGTGCGCTCCGTCGGGACGCCAGATGACGGTGATCCATGTCGAGAAGCCCGCGATCAGCGCGATCGAGCGCCTGGAGGTGGCCAGCGCGGCGATCACCGCGAGCGGCCAGGTGTAGTACCACGGCAGTGCCGCGGGTACGAACAGCACGACGACGCCCATCACGAGCGCGATGCCCATCAGTGCGTCCCGGTCGGTGTGGCGGTGACGCCACCACAGCACCGGCGCCGAGACCGCGATGATCACGATCCCGATGATCCGGGTGGTTTCCAGCACCGCATAGAAATTCACCGGGATGACGAGCCCCACCACGGAGTTCAGCAGGTTGGCGGTCGCCGTCGGGATGGTCAGCCAGTTGACGATCTTCACCGATCCCGCGAGCGCGGTCAGCCACCCCAGGCCCACACCGGCCGCCAGCGACAGCACCGCGAACACCGCGACGAAGACGACCACCGATCCCGCCGTCGCGGCCGCAAACGCCTTCACCGTGCTGAACTCGCGACGTTCCCGCAGCCTTCGGGCCCAGACCCAGACCATGAACGGAAGCGCCAGTCCCGCTGTGGCTTTCACCGCCACGGCGACCGCGATCAGGGTGACGCCGGCGACGTTACGCCCGGCCAGGCACAGCGCGATGCCGGCCATCATCAACCCGACCATGAGCATCTCGTTGTGCACGCCGCCCATCAGGTGGATGATCACCAGCGGGTTGAGCACCCCGATCCACAGGGCAGCCGCCCCGCTGGCCCCGACGTGGCGGGCGACCCGCGGCGCCGCCCAGATCAGCAGGGCCAGGCCCGGCAGCATGCACAGGCGCAGCAGCATGGTGCCGGCGACGACGTCGTCGCCGACGAGCATCGTGACGAACTTGGCGACCAGGATGAACGCCGGACCGTACGGTGCGGTCGTCGTCGTCCAGATCGGACTGACGTTGTCCAGCAATGAGTTCGGGTTCTCGACCGGGCCGACGACGTAGGGGTCGAAGCCGTCGCGCAGCAGCGCACCCTGGGCGAGGTAGGAGTACGTGTCACGGCTGAACACCGGCACGCTGAGCAGCAGCGGGGCCAGCCAGAACGCGGTGGTGGCCTTCATCGTGTACTCGGTGGCGGTGCGGTCGACGACCTGGCGGCCCAGCCACAGCCACGCCATCAGCATCAGTGCCACCCCGGCCCACAGCAGCAGCGAGGACACCACGAGGCCGTGCCCGAACCGCAGCCAGGACAGGTGCATCGATTCCAGCAGCGGATCGTGCAGTCGTGTGCTGCCCGCGCCGGTGGCCCCGACGGTGATCAGCGTCGCGCCCAGCGCACCGACCAGCGCGGGACGCGCCTGGGGGGAGAGGGTGAAGTCCTTGAGGCGCCGCAGATGATCCGATACGTCGGTGCGCGGGGACGGGGCGGGGGTCGGTGTCGTCATGCTCCTAGGCGGACCGGTTCGCGGCCAATCTGGCGAGCTCGGCCAGCCCGGCCTTGGCCACCGCGTCGATGGGTGCGGCGTTGAGGATCTCGACCGCGCGCCGGGTCAGCTTGTCGATCCGGCTCTCGACGGCGGCCAGCGCTCCCACCGATTCGATCACCAGGCAGACCTCCTTGACCTGAACGTCCGTCAGATCGGTCCCGATGGAACTGCGCAACAGTTCGGCCCCGACCGGATCATGCTTCTCGGCGAGCTCGATGGCCTCGGCCAGCAGCACGGTGCGTTTGCCGGAGCGCAGGTCGTCGCCGGACGGTTTACCGGTCACGGCGGGGTCGCCGAACACGCCCAGGACGTCGTCGCGCAGCTGGAACGCGACCCCGAGACTGGTGCCGACCTCGTGGAACGCCGACAGCACTTCCGGGCACTCGGCGGCCGCCGCGGCGCCGAGCTGCAGCGGTCGCGAGATCGTGTACGACGCGGTCTTGTAGATGTTGACCGTCAGCGCCGCCGCGACGGTCTCGGCGCCGCTGGCCTCATTGACGATGTCGAGGTACTGCCCGCCGAGGACCTCGGTGCGGATCGCCGCCCACACTCGCTGCACGCGGCGGTGGGCCTCGGCGCCGATGTCGGCGCCGGCGACGATGTCGTCGGCCCACACCAGGGCGACGTCGCCGAGAAGGATCGCCGCGGACAGCCCGAACTGCTCGGCAGAACCCAGCCAGTTGTTGTCGCGGTGACGGTCGGCGAAGATCCGGTGCACGGTCGGCAGGCCCCGGCGGGTTGCGGAGGCGTCGATGACGTCGTCATGGACCAGCGCGCAGGCGTGCAGCAACTCCAGGGCGGAGAACAGCCTGAGCACCTCGGGCCCCGGCTCCGACCCGGCGACGGCGCGCCAGCCCCAGTATGCGAACGAGGGCCGCAGGCGTTTGCCGCCGCGCAGCACGAACTCCTCGACGGCCTCGGTCAGCACGGCGTAGTCGGTGCCGATGTACGCGGCGTCTCGGCGGCGCTCCCGAAGATACTCGCGCAGCTGTTCGGTGACGGCCGCCGCCAGCTCCACGGCCGACGGTGCCGATGCATCCACGCTCAGCGGGCGCCCCTTTCTCTCATGCACACGCCCCCGACTGCTCAGCGTAGAGCCTGTTGCCCGGAAGCGAGTAGGCAAGCCCTAGTGCGCCGGTTCCTGCGGTTGCCCGGGCCGCGGGGACTGGTCCCGGTTGATGTAGGCCAGATACCCGATGACCCCGGCGACGATCAGCGAGGCGATGCCCAGCCAGATCGCGGCGCCGGTGAACGAGCGCGCGCTGGGGTCGGTGTAGCGGGCCTGCGCGTTCATCGTGCTGACCACGCCCGGCCGCATCTTCCATTCCACCACCGACGACGAGATCTGCTCGCCGTTGGTCGACGTGACCTCGCCGGGGAACGCGACGGACAGCGACACGTCGGCCTCCGGATCGCTGAGCGAGGTGAAGTCCGCCCGTCCTTCGAGGATCATCAGGTCCCCGGCGCGGCGCAGCGAGATGTCGACGCCGGCGGCGTCGCGGTTCATGCCGGCCAGCTGCGGCAGCTCGGCGAAGGTCAGATCGGAGAACACCGCCTGCGAACCGACGTAGTCGTCACGGCTGTATTCCGAGACGGCGACCTTCTGCGCGAACGGCAGGTTGTTGAGCAGTTGCGGGCCTTTGTCGTTGTCGTCGCGCGGGATGGCCGCCGCGACGATCTGGCCGGAGACCCGGTCGTCGGGGGACACGGTGAGCGAGGCCCTGACGCGCACACAGCCGATCAGCGACGGCGCGACGACCAACAGCAGCAACACCAGCGCGAGGAGACGTCTGCGGGTGCGGTGACGGGTCAGCACCGTGTCATCGTGCCAGACCGGGGCCATGTCAAAGGGGTAGCGCGCGGCCGAGGATCGCGAATGCCCGAGGATCGCCGGCGAAGTGGTAGCCGCGGATCACATCGGTGAAGCCCAGGCGGCGGTAGAGCCGCCAGGCCCGGTTGTCCTCGCCGACGATCTCCGGCGTGGACAGCAGCACATGTTGCTCGGGACGGCCGTCGAGCAGGCGCCGGATCAGGGCCTCGCCGAGACCCCGCCCCTGCGCGCGGGGATGGATGTGCAGTTCGGTCAGCTCGAAGTAGCTGCGCATCAGATCGGCGATGTGTGCCTGGTCGGCGCCGCTGCGCTGCAGGCCCGACACCACCTGCTGTTGCCACCACTGGTCGGGGGCGCCGCAGTAGCCGTAGGCGATGCCGAGCATCGGCGCGGCCGGGGAGGGGTCGGCCGGGTCGGTGCAGTCGAGTACCTCGACCGCCGCGACCGCCTTCCATCCACGCCGGTGGATGTGTTCGAGCCACATCGCCGCGCGCTGATCCTCGGTGCCGCGGGGATAACGCATCGCGTCCACATAGACCGCCAACGCATCTCTGAGGCGGTGCGCCATATCGCCGGGCGACAGATCGATCAGACGTGCCGCCAAGTGTCTGCCCCTCCTGAAGGTGAAAGTGTGACCGGCACCCATTATCGGCCGGACCGTCGTCTGGGCATCCGAGTGTGGGCATCCGACGGACGAGGTGGTGGCCGCCGTCAGCGGCGCACGTCATAGAATCGTGGGGCGAACTAGGTGGTACCGCTCAGATTTAGCTCGTATCATCACTGTTAAGTGCCCCGTATATGCGGGCGCACGTGATTTTGATCGACTGCGACGCCCCCACGGCAAGAGGGAGGGACGAATGCCACTCTCCGATCATGAGCAGCGCATGCTCGACCAGATCGAGAGCGCGCTCTATGCCGAGGACCCGAAGTTCGCGTCCAGCGTTCGCGGCGGCACACTGCGCGCGCCCTCGACCAGGCGCCGTTTGCAGGGCGCCGCGCTCTTCGTCGTCGGTCTCGCGATGCTGGTGTCCGGCGTCGCGTTCAAGGCCACGATGATCGGCAGCTTCCCGATTCTGTCGGTGATCGGCTTCATCGTGATGTTCGGTGGGGTCGTCTTCGCGATCACCGGGCCGCGGGTCGGCAAGGGTGACCGGCTGCCCCACGACAGCGGGCCGGCGGCGCGTCAGAAGCGCGTCAAGGGTGGCGGCGGCTCGTTCACCAGCCGTATGGAAGACCGCTTCCGTCGGCGCTTCGACGAGTAACCCGAACTTCAGATGAGGGGCAGCCCATAGGGCTGCCCCTTCTTTGTTTGCCCCACTTCGCCCCACCGCGCCGTCGGCCGACGGTCCCCGCGGCGAGCTGGGCTTTTGTGCCGGCGGTCGGGCGGTGTCGAGGTCGGCGTGGTGCCCGTGTCCTGCCGGATGATCGCGAAGTGGGTGATCGGGCGACACTCGCGGCACTTATTGGAGCAAAGTGGGGGATTGTGGGGTAAAGTGGCGGACAACGGAGCGACCGGGGTTCCGTTGAGGCAAGGCTTGAGCAAGGTCTGCGAGGTGACGAGATGTTCTTCGGCACCTACACGCCAAAGCTCGATGACAAGGGGCGACTGACGTTGCCCGCCAAATTCCGCGACGCGCTGGCAGGAGGGTTGATGGTCACCAAGAGCCAAGATCACAGCCTGGCTGTTCACCCGAGGGCCGAGTTCGAGGAGATGATCGCCGACATCTCGAGCCGGGCCAAGCGCGGCAACCCCCAGGCTCGCGCATACCTGCGCAACCTGGCCGCGAGTACCGATGAGCAGTATCCGGATTCACAAGGCCGTATCACGCTGTCCGCTGAACATCGCCGCTACGCGAACCTGACCAAGGAGTGTGTGGTGACGGGTTCGATCGGGTTCCTGGAGATCTGGGACGCCCAGGCGTGGCAGGAATACCAGGAGCTTCACGAAGAGAACTTCTCCGCGGCCAGCGATGACGCACTCGGCGACATTCTCTGATCTGGCCACCGGCCCGCAGGCCCGTGCAGTGCGGCCTCTGCCCGAACCGGCCCTGACGTACTTCCCCGACGTCAGGTCCGCGCTCTCGGACAGGGACCTCACTGCAGGGGCCGCCCCGATCCCGCAAAGCGCAGCAATGGTGGATGACCAGCCTCATGTCCCGGTCCTTCTCGACCGCTGTGTCGAGTTGCTCGCCCCCGCCCTGACCCGGACGTCCCCCGAGGGCGCAGGCGCGACGCTCGTCGACGCCACCCTCGGCGCCGGCGGCCATTCCGAACGTTTCCTCACCCAGTTTCCCGAGTTGAAGGTCATCGGCCTCGATCGCGATGCCGATGCGCTGCAGATCGCCGCCGCCCGGCTGCAGCCGTTCGGCGAGCGTGTCACGCTGGTGCGCACCCGTTACGACGGAATCAGGCAGGCCGTCGAGCAGGTCGCCGATCAGATCCCCGGCGCCGCAACGGGGGTCGACGCGGTGCTGTTCGACCTCGGCGTCTCCTCGATGCAGCTCGACCGGGTCGAGCGAGGGTTCTCCTACTCGGCCGACGCGCCGCTTGACATGCGGATGGACGCCGGTTCGGATCTGACCGCGGCGCAGGTGCTCAACACCTACGACGAACGGGCGCTTGCGCGGGTGCTGCGAGAGTACGGCGAAGAGAAGTTCGCCGGCCGGATCGCCTCGCACATCGTGCGGCGACGCGCCGTCGCACCCTTCACTACCACCGGCGAGCTCGTCGAGCTGCTCTACCAGGCGATCCCGGCGCCGGCCCGGCGCACCGGTGGACACCCCGCCAAACGCACCTTCCAGGCGCTGCGCATCGAGGTCAACGCCGAGTTGGACTCGCTGCGGCTGGCTATCCCCGCCGCGCTGGAGGTGCTGCGTCCGCTCGGCCGGATCGCGGTGATGGCCTACCAGTCGCTGGAGGACCGGATCGTCAAGACCGAGTTCGCCGCCGCCACCGCGTCGCGCACACCGCCCGGCCTGCCCGTCGAACTTCCCGGGCACGGCCCGAGATTCGTCGCGCTGACGCGGGGCGCCGAACGTGCCGACGACGAGGAGATCAGCCGTAATCCGCGAAGCGCCCCGGTCAGGTTGCGCGCATTGGAGAAAGTCGGGGGACAGCAGAGATGAAGGCGAAGAAGCCGACGCGCAAGACCGAGCAATCCGCATCCCGGTCGGCGCGGTCCGCCCGGTCTTCCCGGGAGACGGTGAAATCCGCAGACACGCGCAGGGGTGCGCGCGAAAGCAGGCGGGTGCCGGTCGAGGCGCAGCCCCGTGGGCGCAAGCCGACGCGGGATCCGCGGCCGCAGCGTTCGGCGCCGCGCACCACCCCGATCGCCCGCCCCAAGGACCTGCCTGCGCGGCCGAAGAGCGCCAGCCAGGCCAAAGCCCGCGCCAAGGCGCGAAAGGCCAAGGCGCCCAAGGTCGTCAAGCCGCCGCTGCGCCAGCGTATCTTGGTCCGGCTGGCAGGGGTCGACCTCAACCCGCGGCGGCTGGTCGCGCGGGTGCCGTTCGTCGTGCTGATCATCGGCGCCCTCGGGGTCGGGCTGGGCGTGACGCTGTGGCTGTCCACCGATGCCGCCGAACGCTCCTACCAACTCGGCAACGCCCGGCAGGTCAACCAGGCTCTGATGCAACAGAAGGAAGCGCTCGAACGTGACGTGCTTGCGGCCCAGGCCGCACCCGCGCTGGCCGAGGCCGCCCGCAACCTCGGGATGATCCCGTCCCGTGACACCGCGCACCTGGTGCAGGACCCGGCCGGGAACTGGGTCGTGGTGGGCACTCCCAAACCGGCAGAAGGGGTTCCGCCGCCGCCGTTGAACGCGCCGCTGCCCGAGCCGGCCCCGCCCGCGCCGCCCGCGCCGCGCGTGGTGGAACCCCTCGAGGTGCCGGTCCGGTTGCCCTCGACGGCCCCGTCGCCCGCGCTGCCGGGCGCCCAACCTGTGCTTCCCGGCACCGCTCCCGCACTACCGCTCACGGCGCCGGGAGGCGACCCGAACGCCGAAGTGCCGCATGCTGTCTCAGGTCAGTTCCCGACGCCGGGACCCGTCACCCCGGTCGACGCCGTCCCGTCACACCTGCCGCCACCGGCCGGGGCGGCTCCGGGGACGGTTCCGGGTCCGGAGCTACCGGCGCCCCCGGTCGCCGTGCCCGGAGCGCCGGCGTGAGTCGCGACAAGCGCCGCGCCCGCGCGGCGACGCCCGCCAAGACGCCGGGAAAGACGCTCGCCACGGCGCCGAATCAGGAACGCTCGGCCCGGTCCCGGCGCACCCGCCAGGCCACGCCCCAGAGCGGTTTGCGCAGTGCGTCTTTCGTGTTCCGGCACCGCACCGGAAACGCCGTGATCTTCCTGCTGCTGGTCGTCGCGGCCGCGCAGCTGTTCACACTGCAGGTGCCACGCGCCGAAGGGCTGCGCGCCGAGGCGGCGGGCCAGCTCAAGGTCACCGATATCGACCCGGCGGTGCGCGGCTCCATCGTCGACCGCAACGGCGACAAGCTCGCCTTCACGATCGAAGCCAGGGCGCTGACCTTCCAGCCGGTCCGAGTGCGCAAGCAGCTGGAGGAGGCGTTCGCCAAGAACGAGGAGCTGAAGTCCTCGGACGCGCCCGACCCGCAGGCCCGGCTGAAGGACATCGCCGAGGCGGTGTCCTCCCGGCTCGGCGGCAAGCCCGACACCGCAACCGTGTTGAAGAAGCTCCGCAGCAACGAGACGTTCGTGTACCTCGCCCGTGCGGTCGACCCGGCGATTACCGACGCGATCACCACCGAGTTCCCCGAGGTCGGCTCCGAACGCCAGGACATGCGCCAGTACCCCGGCGGGGTGCTGGCGGCCAACATCATCGGGGGCATCGACTGGGACGGGCACGGTCTGCTGGGTCTGGAGGACTCGCTGGACTCGGTGCTCGCAGGCACCGACGGTTCGGTGACCTACGACCGCGGTTCCGACGGCGTCGTCATCCCCGGCAGCTACCGCAACCGCCACGACGCGGTCAACGGGTCCACGGTCACCCTCACCATCGACGACGACATCCAGTTCCACGTGCAGCAACAGGTGCAGCTCGCCAAGGACGCCTCCGGCGCCAAGAATGCGTCGGCCGTCGTGCTCGACGCGAAAACCGGTGAGGTGCTGGCGATGTCGAACGACAACACCTTCAACCCGGCACAGGATCTGAGCCGTCAGCAGGAACGGCAGCTGGGTAACCTGCCGGTGTCCTCGCCGTTCGAACCGGGTTCGGTGAACAAGATGATCACCGCGGCGGCGGTGATCGAGAACGGTCTCACCAACCCCGACGAGGTCCTGCAGGTGCCGGGCTCGATCAACATGGGCGGGGTGACGGTCCGCGACGCGTGGGAGCACGGCGTCATGCCCTACACCACCACCGGCGTGTTCGGTAAGTCCTCCAACGTCGGCACGCTGATGCTGGCCCAGCGCCTCGGGCCGGAGCGCTTCGCCGAGATGCTGGAGATGTTCGGGCTCGGGCAGCGCACCGGGGTCGGTCTGCCCGGCGAGAGCGCCGGTCTGGTGCCGCCCATCGACCAGTGGTCCGGCAGCACGTTCTCGAATCTGCCCATCGGACAGGGGTTGTCGATGACTCTGCTGCAGATGACGGGCATCTATCAGACCATCGCCAACGACGGTGTCCGCGTACCGCCGCGCATCATCAAGAACACCGTCGCACCGGACGGCACCCGCACCGAGGAACCGCGCCCCGACGGTATCCGGGTGGTCTCGGCCCAGACCGCGCGCACGGTGCGCGACATGTTCCGGTCGGTGGTGCAGCGCGACCCCCGCGGCGTCCAGCAGGGCACCGGCCCGCAGGCCGCCGTCGAGGGCTACCAGATCGCCGGAAAGACCGGCACCGCCCAGCAGATCAACCCCGCGTGCGGCTGCTACTACGACGACGTCTACTGGATCACTTTCGCCGGCATGGCGCCCGCCGACGATCCGCGCTACGTCATCGGCGTCATGCTGGACGCCCCCCACCGCGCCGCGGACGGATCGCCCGGCTCGTCGGCGGCTCCGCTGTTCCACAACATCGCGTCCTGGCTGCTGCAGCGGGAGAACGTGCCGCTGTCCCCGGACCCCGGTGCGCCGCTCACGCTGCAGGCGGGCTGACACCGGTCGGACCACCAACGCATTGCGGATGCCGCCCGGCGAGATCGGTACTGTGTCATGGCCATGAATCTGCGCCCCAGTCATCCCGCCGGTCTCGCCTTCGGCGTGCTGGCCGATTCGGTCGCCGGACTACAGGTGCGGCTTCCCGCCGGAGCGTCTGCGGTACCCGAGACCCCGGTCACCGGTGTGACGTTGCGGGGACAGGACGCGCGGCGCGGTGATCTGTTCGCCGCGCTGCCCGGCGCCCGCGCGCACGGCGGCCGCTACGCCGCCGACGCCGTGAATCGGGGCGCGGTCGCCGTGCTCACCGACGCCGCAGGTCTCGACGAGATCGCCGTCGGCGGTGGCTCAGGTGGCGCGCTCGACGTCCCGGTTCTAGTGCATCCGCAGCCCCGGACCGTTCTCGGCGAACTCGCGTCGGCCGTGTACGGCCGTCCCTCGGAGAAACTGCGGGTCATCGGCGTCACCGGGACCTCGGGCAAGACCACCACCACGTATCTGGTCGAGGCGGGTCTGCGTGCGGCGGGCCGCGTCGCCGGTCTGATCGGCACCGTCGGGGTGCGCATCGACGGGCACCACCAGCCCGGCAGCCTGACCACGCCGGAGGCCCCGGACCTGCAGGCGCTGCTGGCCACCATGCTCGAACGCGGGGTGGACACGGTGGTGATGGAGGTATCCAGTCACGCGCTGAGCCTCGGCCGGGTCGACGGTGTGTCCTTCGCCGTCGGCGGGTTCACCAACCTGTCCCGCGACCACCTGGACTTCCATCCGACGATGGAGGACTACTTCGAGGCCAAGGCGCGGCTGTTCGACCCGGCGTCGCCGACGCACGCCGCGCAGTCGGTGATCTGCATCGACGACGAGTGGGGCGCGGCGATGGCCGCGCGCGCGCACCGCCCGGTCACCGTCAGCACCACCGGCGCCGCGGACTGGAGCGTCGAGCAGCTCCGGGCGGCCGCGGGCGGGGTGCAGGATTTCGTCGCCGTCGACCCCGCGGGGGTGCACCACGGTCTGGAGATCGGGCTGCCGGGCCGTTACAACGTTGCCAACTGCCTGCTGGCCGTGGCGCTCCTCGACGCCGTCGGCGTGTCACCCGATCAGGCCTCCCCGGGGCTGCGCGACGCGACCGTGCCCGGCCGGCTGGAGTCGGTGCACCGTGGCCAGCAGTTCCTGGCGCTCGTGGACTACGCCCACAAGCCGGGGGCGCTGCAGGCGGTACTGCGTACGCTGCGTGACCAGAGCGAGGGTCGGCTCGCGGTGGTGTTCGGCGCCGGCGGCAACCGTGACGCGGGCAAACGCGAGCCGATGGGACGGGTGGCCGCCGAGATCGCCGACCTGGTGGTCGTCACCGACGACAACCCCCGGGACGAGGACCCCGCTGCGATCCGGGCGGCGATCATGTCCGGCGCGTCGGGTCTGCGCGCCGAGGTGGTCGAGATCGGCGACCGGCGGGCCGCGATCGACCACGCGGTGGCGTGGGCCCGGCCCGGCGACGTCGTGCTGATCGCCGGTAAGGGGCATGAGGCCGGGCAGACCAGCGGCGGGCACACGCGGCCGTTCGACGACCGTGACGAGCTTGCGGCGGCGCTGCAGGCGTTGGGCACGCAGGAGGTGCAGCGGTGATAGAGCTCTCTGTGGCCCGGATCGCCGAGATCGTGGGCGGCCGCCTGGCCGACGTCTCCGCCGAGGACGCCGCGGCGACCACCGTCACCGGCACCGTCGAGTTCGATTCCCGCGCCGTGACACCGGGCGGCCTGTTCCTGGCACTGCCGGGAGCCCGCACCGACGGTCACGACTTCGCCGCCGACGCGATCGCCGCCGGTGCCGTCGCGGTGCTGGCGGCACGCCCCGTCGGCGTGCCCGCGATCGTGGTCGACCCGGTGCGCCCGGATCCCGCGGCCGGCGGCACCGCCGGCGTGCTCGAGCACGACGTCGACGGCTCCGGGGCCGCGGTGCTGGCCGCGCTGGCCCGGCTGGCCGCCGCCGTCGCGGCCGAGCTGGTCGCAGGCGGGCTGAAGATCATCGGCATCACCGGCTCGTCGGGGAAGACCTCGACCAAAGACCTGATCGCCGCGGTGCTGTCTGGACTGGGTGAGGTGGTCGCCCCGCCCGGCTCGTTCAACAACGAACTCGGACACCCGTGGACGGTGCTGCGAGCCGGCCGCTCGACCGATTTCCTGGTGCTGGAGATGTCGGCGCGCCACCCGGGCAACATCGCCGCGCTGGCCCGCATCGCGCGGCCGTCGATCGCCGCGGTGCTCAACGTCGGCACCGCCCATCTGGGCGAGTTCGGTTCGCGTGAGATCATCGCGGCGACGAAATCCGAACTACCGCAATCTGTTCCGAAGTCCGGTGTGGTGATCCTGAACGCCGACGATCCTCTCGTGGCCGCGATGGTGGACAAGACCGCCGCGCGCGTGGTGCGGGTGGGCCGCGGCGCCGACGCGCTCGATCTGCGCGCCGACGGTGTCACCCTCGACCCGCTGGCCCGTCCCAGCTTCACCCTGCACGCCGGTGGCAAACAGGTGCCCGTCACCCTCGCGGTGCACGGCGACCACCAGGTGTCCAACGCGCTGTGCGCGGCCGCGGTCGCGCTCGAGTGCGGCGCGACGCTCGACCAGGTGGCCGAGGCGCTCGCCGCGGCCGGGCCCGTGTCCCGGCACCGGATGCAGGTGAGCACCCGCGCCGACGGCGTCACGATCATCAACGACGCCTACAACGCCAACCCGGAATCGATGAGCGCCGGGCTCAAAGCTCTGGCATGGATGAGCCGGGGCGACGAAGGCCGCAGCTGGGCGGTGCTCGGCGAGATGGCCGAGCTCGGTGACGACTCGATTACCGAGCATGACCGCATCGGCCGGCTGGCGGTGCGCTTAGATGTCTCTCGACTCATCGTCGTCGGATCCGGGAGGCCTATGAGCGCCATGCTGCACGGGGCGGTCATGGAGGGATCGTGGGGCTCCGAGGCGACCCCGGTGCCCGACACCGACGCCGCGCTGGAGCTGCTGCGGGCCGAGCTGCGGCCCGGCGACGTGGTGCTGGTGAAGGCGTCCAACTCCGCCGGCCTGGGTGGGCTGGCCGACGCGCTGGCCGCCGACATCGCCCGCGATGGTGATCGATGAGACAGATACTCATCTCCGTCGCGATCGCGCTGGCGGTGTCGATCCTGCTGACCCCGGTGCTGATCCGGCTGTTCACCCGGCAGGGATTCGGCCACGAGATCCGCGAGGACGGCCCGCCCAGCCACCACAAGAAGCGCGGCACCCCGTCGATGGGCGGCGTCGCGATCCTGGCCGGCATGTGGGCGAGCTACCTGGGCACCCACCTGGTCGGAGTGGTCATGGACGGCAAGGGCCCGTCGGCGTCGGGCCTGCTGGTCCTCGGGCTGGCCACCGCGCTGGGTGTCGTCGGCTTCCTCGACGATCTGATCAAACTGCGGCGCGCCCGCAACCTGGGGCTGAACAAGACCGCCAAGACCGTGGGCATCCTCGTCGCCGCCGTGCTGTTCGGCGTGCTCGCGCTGCAGTTCCGCAATGCCGACGGGCTGACCCCGGGCAGCGCCGAACTGTCCTACGTCCGCGAGATCGCCACCGTGACGCTCGCGCCCGCGGTGTTCGTGCTGTTCTGCGTCGTCGTGGTCAGCGCCTGGTCCAACGCGGTCAACTTCACCGACGGCCTCGACGGTCTGGCCGCCGGCGCGATGGCGATGGTGTGCGCGGCCTACGTGCTCATCACGTTCTGGCAGTTCCGCAACGCGTGCGCCACCAGCCCCGGCGTCGGGTGCTACAACGTGCGCGATCCGCTGGACCTCGCGATCATCGCGGCCGCCACCGCCGGCGCCTGCATCGGATTTCTGTGGTGGAACGCAGCGCCGGCGAAGATCTTCATGGGGGACACCGGCTCGCTGGCGCTCGGCGGCATCATCGCGGGCCTGTCGGTGACCAGCCGCACCGAGATGCTGGCCGTGGTGCTGGGTGCGCTGTTCGTCGCCGAGGTGACCTCGGTGGTCGTGCAGATCCTCGCGTTCCGCACGACGGGGCGCCGGGTGTTCCGGATGGCGCCGTTCCACCACCACTTCGAGTTGGTGGGCTGGGCCGAGACCACCGTGATCATCCGGTTCTGGCTGCTCACCGCCATCGCCTGCGGGCTGGGCGTGGCGCTGTTCTACAGCGAGTGGCTGACCACCGTCGGAGCCTGACATGAAGCCGATCTCACCCGGAGCGGCCGTACTGGTCGTCGGAGCCGGGATCACCGGACGTGCGGTGCTGGCCGCACTGACGCCTCTCGGGGCCCGCGCGACACTCACCGACGACAGCCCGAACGCGCTGACCGCGTCCGCGCAGCGTGGCGTCGAGGTGCTCGACCCGGCCAATGCGGTCGACCGGATCGCTGACTTCGACCTCGTTGTCGTCAGCCCCGGCATTCCGCCGACCGCGCCGATTCCCGTCGCCGCGGCCGCCGGGGGCGTGCCGGTGTGGGGAGACGTCGAGCTGGCCTGGCGGCTGGACCGGTCCGGCCGGTTCGGGCCGCCGAGACAGTGGCTGGTGGTGACCGGCACCAACGGCAAGACCACGACGACCTCGATGCTGCACGAAATGCTCGAGGCCGCGGGCCGGCGGGCGGTGCTGTGCGGCAACATCGGCGACCCGGTGCTCTCGCAACTGGACCGGCCTGCCGATGTGCTGGCCATCGAGCTGTCCAGTTTCCAGCTGCACTGGGCCCCGTCCCTGCGGCCCGAGGCCGGCGTGGTGCTCAACGTCGCCGAGGATCACCTGGACTGGCACGGCTCGATGGCCGCCTATACGGCCGACAAGGCTCGTGCGCTCACCGGCCGGGTGGCCGTGGCAGGCCTCGACGACGCGGTCGCCGCGGGCCTGCTGGCCGACGCGCCGGCGCCGGTGAAGGCCGGGTTCCGGCTGGGGGAGCCCGGTCCGGGGGAGCTCGGGGTCCGTGACGGCATGCTGGTCGACAACGCCTTCGGCGACGCCGTGGCGCTCGCCGATGTCGGCACGATTCCGGTCGCCGCCCCGGTCGGAGTGCTCGACGCGCTCGGCGCGGCTGCTCTGGCCAGGGCGGTCGATGTCCCGGCCGCCGCGATCGCCGCGGCACTGGCGTCGTTCCGGGTGGGTAGGCACCGCGCCGAGGTCGTCGGCGTCGCCGACGGCATCACGTACGTCGATGACTCCAAGGCCACCAATCCGCACGCCGCACAGGCCTCGATCACCGCGTTCCCGCGGGTGGTGTGGGTGGCCGGCGGCCTGCTCAAGGGTGCGTCCGTCGACGAACTGGTGGCCGCGACCGTCGATCGGCTGGCCGGTGTCGTGCTGATCGGGCAGGACCGCGCCGTCGTCGGCGACGCGTTATCGCGACACGCACCGGATGTCCCCGTGGTCGAGGTTGTGACGGGGGAGGATTCTGTGATGCTTGAGAAAGATGAGGCGGGTGTTACTCGTGTGACTCGAGTGGCCCCGGGCGCGGATCAATCGCCGGCCGACGCGCTGATGGCGGCCGTGGTCGACGCCGCGCGGAGCCTGGCCAGGCCCGGCGACACGGTGCTGCTCGCGCCGGCGGGAGCATCGTTCGACCAGTTCACCGGCTACGGCCACCGCGGCGACGCGTTCGCCGCCGCGGTCCGCTCAGCGACCCGGTAACGGGCGCACGTGACCAGCATCCTCGACCGGCTGCGCCACCGTCGCGCGCACCCGGCCGCCGACCCGCAGGCGGTCACCGGAGGCACGTCGGCAGCCGAGGCCGCCCTGCCGATCCCACGCACCCGCGTCGGGGCCTGGCTGGGACGGCCGATGACGTCATTCCACCTCATCGTCGCGGTCACCGCGCTGCTCATCACCATGGGTCTGACGATGGTGCTGTCGGCGTCAGGGGTGTACTCCTACGATTTCGAGGGCTCGCCCTGGGCGGTGTTCGGCAAACAGCTGCTGTGGACGGCGATCGGGCTGCTCGCGTTCTACGTCGCGCTCCGGATGCCGGTCGCGGTGATGCGGCGGTTCGCCTTCGCGGGCTTCGCAGTCTCCGTCGTGCTGTTGGTCCTCGTGCTGATCCCTGGTATCGGCAAGGTGGCCAACGGTTCTCGCGGCTGGTTCGTGGTGGCCGGGTTCTCCATGCAGCCGTCGGAGCTGGCCAAGATCGCGTTGGCGATCTGGGGTGCGCACCTGCTGGCCGCACGGCGCATGGAGCATGCGTCGCTGCGCGAGATGCTTGTCCCACTGGTCCCGGCGGCGGTGATCGCGCTGGCGCTGATCGTCGCGCAGCCCGACCTCGGGCAGACGCTGTCGATGGGTGTGATCCTGCTCGGCCTGCTCTGGTACGCGGGCCTGCCGCTGCGGGTGTTTCTGAGCTCGCTGGGCGCGGTGCTGGTCTCCGGTGCGGTGCTCGCGATGTCGGCGGGCTACCGGTCGGCGCGCGTGCAGTCGTGGCTGGACCCCTCCGCCGACGCGCAGGGATCCGGCTATCAGGCGCGCCAGGCCCGGTTCGCCTTGGCCAACGGCGGCGTGTTCGGTGACGGTCTGGGCCAGGGCACCGCGAAGTGGAACTACCTGCCGAACGCCCACAACGACTTCATCTTCGCGATCATCGGCGAGGAGCTCGGTTTCGTGGGCGCCGTCGGCCTGCTGCTGCTGTTCGGGTTGTTCGCCTATACCGGCATGCGGATCGCGCGTCGCTCCGCCGACCCGTTCCTGCGGCTGCTCACCGCCACGGCCACGCTGTGGATCCTGTCGCAGGTGTTCATCAACGTCGGATACGTGGTGGGTCTGCTGCCGGTGACCGGCCTGCAGCTGCCGCTCATCTCGGCCGGCGGCACGTCGACTGCCACCACGCTGCTGATGATCGGGATCATGGCCAACGCCGCCCGGCACGAACCCGAGGCGGTCGCGGCGCTGCGCGCGGGCCGCGACGACAGGGTCAACCGGCTGCTGCGGCTGCCGCTGCCGGCGCCGTATGTGCCGACGCGCACCGAGGCCCTGCGCGACCGGCTGCGCAGGCGGCCCCGGGCCGAAGCGCCGAAGGCCCCCGAGCGGCCGCAGCGCCGGTCGCGGCGTGCCGACGGCGGGCACCCGGTGCGGTCGGGCCGGCCGTCCGGCGGCTACGGTGAGAGCCGGCGAAATCAGGGCCGGCGGGCCCGCACACTGGAAGGTCAGCGTTACGGGTGACGAGGATCTCGGTCCCGGCGGGGCAGGGGCGCAGCGACCGGGGGATTTCGGTCATTCTCGCCGGCGGCGGCACGGCGGGTCACATCGAGCCCGCGCTGGCGGTCGCCGACGCTCTGACCGCACTGGATCCGCGCGTGCGGATCACCGCACTCGGCACGCAGCGGGGCCTGGAGACCCGGCTGGTGCCGCAGCGCGGATATCACCTGGAGCTGATCACCCCGGTGCCGTTGCCGCGTAAGCCGTCGGTGGATCTGCTCCGGTTGCCGTTGCGGATACGGCGCGCGGTGCGCCAGACCCGGGCGGTGCTCGACGAGGTCGGCGCCGACGTCGTGATCGGGTTCGGCGGGTACGTCGCGGTCCCCGCCTATCTGGCCGCGCGCACCCTGATACCGGGCCGGCGTGTCCCTGTTGTCGTGCACGAGTCCAACGCCAGCGCAGGCTGGGCCAACAAGCTGGGCTCCCGGTCGGCGCAGCGGGTGCTCGCGGCCGTAGCCGATCCCGGCCTGCCACGCGTCGAGGTGGTTGGGGTGCCGGTGCGGGAGGCCATCACCTCGCTGGACAGGATGGCGCTGCGGGCGCAGGCGCGGGCCCATTTCGGATTCGCCGACGACGCCCGGGTGCTGCTGGTTTTCGGCGGTTCCCAGGGTGCGCAGTCGCTCAACCGGGCCGTCTCGGGCGCTGCGGAAATCCTTGCCGAACAAGGCATCTCGGTTCTACATGCGCACGGGCCGAAGAACACGATCGATCTGCCGGCGCCGAAGCCGGGGGGCCCGCCCTATGTCGCGGTGCCGTACCTGGACCGGATGGATCTCGCCTATGCCGCGGCCGATCTCGCGGTGTGCCGGTCGGGCGCGATGACCGTCGCCGAGGTCACCGCCGTCGGACTGCCCGCGATCTATGTGCCGCTGCCGATCGGCAATGGCGAGCAGCGGCTGAACGCGTTGCCGGTGGTCGAGGCCGGCGGCGGCATGGTCGTCGACGACCGTTCGCTGACACCGGAGTTCGTCGCCGGGACGGTGCCCGGCCTGCTCAACGATCCGGACACACTGGCCGCGATGACGGCGGCCGCCGCGCTGGCCGGCCACCGGGACGCGGCCCGGCGGGTCGCCGAGATCGCGTTGGAGGTGGCGCGCGGCGCCCGGCAGAGGCAGACCCGGTGATGAGCAGGCATGGTCACCCGGGCGGACTGCCCGCCGAACTGCAGCGGGTGCACATGGTGGGCATCGGCGGGGCCGGCATGTCGGGTATCGCGCGCATCCTGCTCGACCGCGGCGGGATGGTGTCGGGATCGGACGCCAAGGACTCCCGCGGGGTGATCGCGCTGCGCGCGCGTGGCGCCCAGATCCGCATCGGGCACGACCCGTCCGCGCTGGACATCCTGCCCGGTGGACCCACCGCGGTGGTCACCACGCACGCCGCGATCCCGAAGACCAATCCCGAACTCGTCGAGGCCCACCGGCGCGGCATCCCGGTCATCCTGCGTCCCGCCGTGCTCGCCAGGTTGATGGCCGGGCACACCACCCTGATGGTGACCGGGACCCACGGCAAGACCACCACCACCTCGATGCTCATCGTGGCGTTGCAGCACTGCGGTTTCGATCCGTCCTTCGCCGTCGGTGGTGACCTCGGCGAGGCCGGCACCAATGCCCACCACGGCAGCGGACCGACGTTCGTGGCCGAAGCCGACGAGAGCGACGGATCGCTGCTGGAGTACAGCCCGGACATCGTGGTGGTCACCAACATCGAAGCCGACCATCTCGACTTCTTCGGCAGTGCGCAGGCCTATACCGCGGTGTTCGACCAGTTCGTCGAACGCATCAATGCCGGTGGGACGCTGGTGATCTGCGCCGACGACCCGGGAGCCCGGGCGCTGGGGGACCGGGCGTCGGGGACGGGCGTGCAGGTATTGCGCTACGGCAGCACTCCCGGCCTGGACGCGACGCTGGTGAACTGGGCCCAGCAGGGCACCGGCGCGGTCGCCGAGATCCGGCTGGCCGACGAGAGCCGGCCGCGTTCGATGCGGTTGTCAGTGCCCGGCAGGCACATGGCGCTCAACGCGCTCGGGGCGCTGCTGGCCGCACGGCAGGCCGGTGCCGACGTGGACGCCGTACTCGACGGGCTGGCCGGCTTCGAGGGTGTGCGCCGCCGTCTCGAGTTGGTCGGCACGGCGAACGGCGTCCGTGTCTTCGACGACTACGCCCACCACCCGACCGAGGTCCGGGCCACGCTGACCGCCCTGCGCGCCGTCGTCGAACAGGCGGGCCGGGGCCGAGCCATCGTGGTGTTCCAGCCCCACCTGTACTCGCGCACCGAGACTTTCGCCGCGGAGTTCGGCGCGGCGCTGAGCGCCGCCGACCACGTCGTCGTACTCGACGTGTACGCCGCCAGGGAGCAACCGCTGGCCGGGGTCAGCGGAGCCACCGTGGCCGACGCGGTCTCCGCGCCGGTCACCTACATTCCGGACTTCTCGGCGGTCGCCGCGCGGGTGGCCGCCGCGGTCAGGCCCGGCGACGTCGTCGTGACGATGGGCGCCGGGGACGTCACACTGCTGGGACGCGAGATCCTGGCCGAGGTGGACGCCAGGGCATGACCGAGCCGACCGAGGACGCCGCCGCGACGCCGCAGAACGACCCTCCCACCGAATCCCTGGACGACGCAGAGGATTTCGAGGGTCCACGGCGGCGGGCCCGGCGCGAACGCGAGGAACGCCGGGCCGCCCAGGCCAGGGCGACCGCGATCGAGCAGGCCCGCAGGGAGGCCAAGCGGCGCGCCCTGGGCCCCCCGACGCCGGAGACCAGGACACTCGGCCGCGCCACGGTACGGGGGCTGAAGGTGTTGATGTGGACTGCGCTGATCGCGGTGCTCGTGGTCGGCCTGGGCCTGCTGCTGTACTTCACGCCGATCATGTCGGTGCGCACCATCGTGGTGGTCGGGGTCGGCGCGGTCACCCAGGACGAGGTCGTCGCCGCCGCGGCGGTGGCGCCCGGCACGCCGCTGCTACAGGTCGACACCGACGCTGTGGCCGAGCGGGTGGCCGGCATCCGGCGGGTCGCGTCGGCACGGGTGCAGCGGCAGTATCCGTCCACGTTGCGGGTCACCCTCGTCGAGCGGGTGCCGGTGGTGCTCAAGGATTATCCGGACGGGGTGCACCTGTTCGACAAGGACGGCGTCGACTTCGCCGTGGCCCCGCCGCCGCCGGGCATCCCGTATCTGGACACCGAAAACCCCGGTCCGAACGATCCGGCCACCCGGGCCGCGCTCGAGGTGATGACCTCGCTGCGCCCCGACGTGGCGAGTCAGATCGGGCGCGTCTCGGCACCGTCGGTCGCGGCGATCACGCTGACCCTGGTCGACGGGCGCACCGTGGTGTGGGGGACCACCGACCGCACCGACGAGAAGGCGCTCAAGCTGGCGGCGCTGCTGACCCAGCCCGGCCAGGTCTACGACGTGTCCAGCCCGGACCTGCCCACCGTCAAATAGTGACGACCGCCGCAATCATGGATTTTTGTCGTGTCGTTTCGGCGCGCCTGACCGGTGAGCGCGGTGACCACCCCTAACGTTCTGGTTGCGCGGAACAACTTGACATAACTCTAAGCCTCTGGTTGAGGTTGAGGGTTTGCTCCAGCGGTTATCCGTTTCCAGACAGGCAACCAGGCAGGAAGGGCACTCCATGACCCCCCCGCATAACTACCTCGCTGTGATCAAGGTGGTCGGCATCGGCGGCGGTGGCGTCAACGCCGTCAACCGGATGATCGAACAGGGTCTCAAGGGCGTCGAGTTCATCGCGATCAACACCGACGCGCAGGCGCTGTTGATGAGCGATGCCGACGTCAAACTCGACGTCGGCCGCGATTCGACCCGCGGTCTCGGCGCGGGTGCGGACCCGGAGGTCGGCCGCAAGGCCGCCGAGGACGCCAAGGACGACATCGAGGAACTGCTGCGCGGCGCCGACATGGTGTTCGTCACCGCCGGTGAGGGCGGCGGCACCGGCACCGGCGGCGCTCCCGTCGTGGCGTCGATCGCGCGCAAGCTC
The DNA here is from genome assembly GCF_025263565.1 of Mycobacterium sp. SMC-8. Lineage (NCBI taxonomy): Bacteria > Bacillati > Actinomycetota > Actinomycetes > Mycobacteriales > Mycobacteriaceae > Mycobacterium > Mycobacterium sp. SMC-8. Next base: position 5,366,559 of record NZ_CP079865.1, on the reverse strand, counting down.
GGTGCGTTGACCGTCGGCGTGGTGACCCGGCCGTTCTCGTTCGAGGGCAAGCGGCGCAGCAACCAGGCCGAGAACGGCATCCAGGCCCTGCGCGAGAGCTGCGACACGCTGATCGTCATCCCGAACGACCGGCTGCTGCAGATGGGCGACGCCGCGGTGTCGCTGATGGACGCGTTCCGCAGCGCCGACGAGGTGCTGCTCAACGGCGTGCAGGGCATCACCGACCTGATCACCACCCCGGGTCTGATCAACGTGGACTTCGCCGACGTCAAGGGCGTGATGAGCTCCGCGGGCACCGCGCTGATGGGCATCGGTTCGGCGCGTGGTGACGGCCGTGCGCTCAAGGCCGCCGAGATCGCGATCAACTCGCCGCTGCTGGAGGCCTCGATGGAGGGCGCTCAGGGCGTGCTGCTGTCGGTCGCGGGCGGCAGCGACCTCGGCCTGTTCGAGATCAATGAGGCCGCCTCGCTGGTTCAAGACGCCGCGCACCCCGACGCCAACATCATCTTCGGCACCGTCATCGACGACTCGCTCGGCGACGAGGTCCGGGTCACGGTCATCGCGGCCGGCTTCGACGCGGCGGGTCCGGGCCGTGTGCCGGTCACCGGCGAGGCGGTCCCGGCGGCCGCGCCGGCCCAGCCGATCGCCCCGGGCAAGGCGGGACGGGTGAACTCGTCGATCTTCGAGCCGTCCGACCCGGCGAGCGTGCCGGCCGGGCACACCAACGGTGCGACGGTGCGGATCGGCGGCGGCGATGACGGCATCTCGGACGACGACGTCGACGTGCCGCCGTTCATGCGCCACTGACCGGCCCGCAGTCCGTGGTCTTCACGGTCAGGCGCGTGACCACCACCCGGGCGGGTGGTGTGTCCAAACCGCCGTTCGCGTCCTTCAACCTCGGCGATCATGTCGGTGACGACCCGGAGGCGGTTGCCGCCAACCGGCGCCGGCTCGCCGCGACGCTCGGGTTGGAGGGCGGCATCGTCTGGATGAACCAGGTGCACAGCGCCAACGTCGCGGTCGTCGACCGCGGCGAGGAGACGCTTGACGCCACCGACGGTCTGGTGACCACCACCCCGGGACTGGCGCTGGCCGTGGTGACCGCCGACTGTGTGCCGGTGCTGATGGCCGACGCACGCTCCGGCGTCGTCGCGGCGGTGCATGCCGGCCGGGTCGGCGCCGCCGCGGGCATCGTCGCGCGGACGCTGAAGGTGATGACCGACGCCGGAGCGCACGTCGAGGACGTGTCGGTGCTGCTCGGACCCGCGGTCAGTGGCCGTAACTACGAGGTGCCCGAAGCGATGGCCGCCGAGGTCGAGCGGGCGTTGCCGGGCAGCCGAACGAACACGTCCCGCGGCACGCCCGGGCTCGATCTGCGCGCGGGCCTCGTGACTCAGCTGCACTCGCTCGGGGTGCGGTCGGTCGATGTCGATCCGCGCTGCACGGTCGACGATCCGAATCTGTTCAGTCACCGCCGCGATGCCCCGACGGGGCGCATGGCATCGGTGATCTGGCTGGAGCCGACGTCGTGACACGCGAAGCCGAGCTGGGCCGGGCACTGGACGGGTTGCGGGAGCGCGTCGCGCGCGCCGCCGAGGCCGCCGGTCGCGACGCCGACGACATCGAACTGCTCCCGGTCACGAAGTTCTTCCCTGCTGCCGACGTCGCGGCGCTGTACCGGCTGGGTTGCCCGGCGTTCGGTGAATCCCGCGACCAGGAAGCGGCCGCGAAGGTCTCCGAGGTCGACACGCTGGTCGGCGGCGCGCCGGTCCAGTGGCACATGATCGGACGGATCCAGCGAAACAAGGCGCGCTCGGTCGCGCGGTGGGCGTATGCGGCGCACTCGGTCGACAGCGCCAAGGTGATCGCGGCCCTGGACCGGGCAGCCGCAGAAGCGCTTGACGAGGGCGGTCGGACCGCGCCGTTGCGGGTCTATCTGCAGATCAGCCTCGACGGGGACGAATCCAGGGGCGGAGTCGACGTCGCAGCCTCGGACCGCATCGACGAGCTCTGCGCCGCCATCGACGGGGCGGGCGGGTTGGAGTTCGTCGGGCTGATGGCCATCCCGCCGCTGAACGCCGACGCCGGCGAGGCGTTCGCGCGGTTGGAACGGGAACGCGACCGGATTCAGGCCGGTTATCGGCAGCGCCTCGGGCTCTCGGCCGGAATGTCCGGTGACCTGGAGGCGGCAATCCGACACGGATCCACTTGTGTGCGTGTCGGTACCGCGCTACTGGGATCGCGCCCGCTAACGTCACCGGCAGTAGTCACACGAGTCACACAGTCATCACAGACACCAAACTTGCCGCACTTTCCTGAGTCTTCTCCGCACGAAGGGTCCTCACAATGAGCACACTGCACAAAGTCAAGGCCTACTTCGGTATGGCGCCGATGGACGACTATGAGGACGACTATTACGAGGACGACGACCGCGCCCCCGTGCGCGGTTACCGCCGTCCCCGCGAGGATCGCTTCGAGGACGAGGGCTACGCCCGCGGATATGACAGCCCGGCCGACGACCGCCGCCGCGAATACGATGAGCCGGCCGCCTACCGCGGCGGTTTCGACGACGCCCGGTTCGACGCCCGGATGCGCGGTCCGCGCGAATTCGACCGCACCCCACCGCGTTTCGGCGGCATGCGGGGTTCGACCCGCGGTGCGCTGGCGATGGACCCGCGCGGAATGGCCGAGCTGTTCGAAGCCGGCAGCCCGCTGGCCAAGATCACCACGCTTCGGCCGAAGGACTACAGCGAGGCACGCACCATCGGTGAGCGCTTCCGCGACGGCACCCCGGTGATCATGGACCTGGTCTCGATGGACAACGCCGACGCCAAGCGGCTGGTGGACTTCGCGGCGGGCCTGGCCTTCGCGCTGCGCGGCTCGTTCGACAAGGTCGCCACCAAGGTGTTCCTGCTCTCGCCCGCCGACGTCGACGTCACCGCCGAACAGCGGCGGCGCATCGCCGAGGCCGGCTTCTACGCCTACCAGTAGCCCTACCCGTCAACCCGGGTAGGCTGGCGGCGTCGCGCGGGCGTTGTCGGCTCGAGGCGACTCAGGCTGCGTCGCAGTCTGTAGTCAAGGTCACACATCTGCCTGAGTGAGGTCGGCTTCGTTGGCGCTCTTCTTCGAAATCCTGGGTTTCGCGCTGTTCGTGTTCTGGCTCCTGCTGATTGCCCGGGTCGTGGTCGAGTTCATCCGCTCCTTCAGCCGTGATTGGCATCCGCGTGGGGCGACGGTGGTCATTCTGGAGATCATCATGACGCTCACCGATCCGCCCGTGAAGCTGCTGCGACGGCTGATACCGCAGCTCACGATCGGTGCGGTGCGGTTCGATCTGTCGATCATGGTGCTGCTGCTCGTTGCGTTCATCGGCATGCAGCTCGCCTTCGGGGCGGCGGCCTGAACTCAGGTTTGCAGCCGGCGGACCGGCCGCGCCGGGTCTTCGGCGTGCCCGCAGGGGGTGGAATATCGGTTTAATTATCGACCTCGCCTGCAACCGCCGGGTCTGGTGTGACAGGATGGACGCCAGTTACGTTGCAGCAAGGCTTTACACTTCGAGATCAATTGACGGTCCAGACTTCAAGGGGGCAGACAATGCCGCTCACTCCTGCCGACGTGCACAACGTGGCGTTCAGCAAGCCACCCATTGGCAAGCGCGGCTACAACGAGGATGAGGTTGATGCGTTCCTCGACCTCGTCGAAAACGAGCTGTCCCGCCTCATCGAAGAGAACAGCGACTGTCGTCAGCGGGTCGCCGAGCTGGAGCAGGAGCTCGCTTCGGCGCGCGCCGGCGAAGGAGCTGCCCAGCCGACGCAGACGCTGCCAGTCTACGAGGCCGAGCCCGAAACCGCACCGGCTCCCGAGACCACCTACGAGGCGGCGCCCGCACAGGCCGCCGCGCCGGTTCCCGAGGATCAGCATCTGCGCGCCGCCAAGGTTCTCAGCCTGGCTCAGGACACCGCGGACCGCCTGACCAACAGCGCCAAGGCCGAGTCGGAGAAGATGCTCTCCGATGCCCGCGCTCAGGCCGATGCGATGGTCACCGAGGCGCGGCAGACCGCCGAGACCACGGTGACCGAGGCGCGCCAGCGCGCCGACGCGATGCTCGCCGACGCGCAGAGCCGGTCCGAGGCTCAGCTGCGCCAGGCCCAGGAGAAGGCCGACGCCCTGCAGGCCGACGCCGAGCGCAAGCACTCCGAGATCATGGGCACGATCAACCAGCAGCGCACGGTGCTCGAAGGCCGACTGGAACAGCTGCGCACCTTCGAGCGCGAATACCGCACCCGCCTCAAGACCTACCTGGAGTCCCAGCTCGAGGAACTCGGCCAGCGCGGCTCGGCCGCTCCGGTCGACTCCGGTGCCGGCAACGACGGTGGCTTCAACCAGTTCAACCGGGGCGCCAACTAGTCACGTGCCCCTCTCACTCAGGTATGGCTCATGTTGATCGTCGCGCTCGTGCTCGCCGTCGTCGGTCTGGCGGCGTTGGTGATGGCGGTCGTCACCAGCAACGAGCTCATCGCCTGGGTCTGCATCGCGGCGAGCGCCGTCGGCGTCATCCTGTTGATCGTCGACGCGCTGCGCGATCGCTCTAACCGCAAGTCCGATGAAACCGCCCCTGCGGCAATGGATTCCGATGAACCGGAGACCGAGTACGTCGAGGACTATCCCGACGAGGCGCCGCTGGCGCAGGACTACGACGAGGCGCCGACCGACGACACGCTCGCGGTCGACGTGGAGCGCGAACCGGTGGATCACGAACCTGTCGAGCCGGCTGCGGTGGACTCCGACGACGAGTCCCCGAGGCAGTGAGCGGCGACTTCACGCGGTCAGCAGTTCCCGAACCTCGTCATCGCTGACCTGATGAAAGTCCGCGTAAACCTGTCCGACGGCGTGGAAATCGGCGGGCATCGTCGAGCACACCACCTCGTCGGCCTCCTCGCGTAACCGGCGGCACACCGACGCCGGCCCGACCGGGACCCCGACGATCACTTCTTTGGCCCCGGCCCGCCGCACGGCTCGCACGGCCGCGATCATGCTGGCGCCGGTGGCGATGCCGTCGTCGACGAGGATCACCGCGCTGCCCGACAGCACCAGGGGTCCACGATCACCGCGATAGACCTCTTCGCGCCGGTGCAGTTCGGCGGTCTCACGCTCGATGGCCGCCTTGAGCGCGCTCTCTGCCACGCCCAGGTCGCGGACGAGATTCTCGTTCAGCACGATCCCGTCGCCGCTGGTCAGCGCGCCCATCGCGAGCTCGGGCCACTGCGGCACGCTGAGTTTGCGGACCAGGCACACGTCCAGCGGCGCGGACAGGGCGTCGGCGACCTCGCGGCCGACCGGGACCCCGCCTCGGGCCAGGCCGAGTACGAGCACATCGGGCCGGCCCCGGTACCGGCACAGGTCGCGCGCCAGTAGCCGACCCGCTTCTCGGCGGTCTCGGAAAGTCCGTTTCCTGTCGGCCATGGCACCGTCCCGCCGCGGGAATACCCTCGTCCGGTACCGGGCAATCCGGACCGGCGCCGGCACCGAATGCCTACCGACAACCCCTACCCCCGGGAGCGCCATGGGCATCGAGTACGACTGCATCGTCGACCACCCCCGCGACGAGGTCTGGCAGTGGCACACCCGCCCGGGCGCGATGCGCCGGCTGGTGCCGCCGTGGCAGCCGATGACGGTGATCTCGGAGGCGTCGTCGCTCGCCGATGGGGTGGCGGTGCTCGGTCTGCCGGGCGGGCTGCGCTGGGTGGCGCGCCACGATCCGTCGGCGTTCGTGGCGGGTGCTCAGTTCGCCGATGAGCTCTCGTCACAGGGACCGGCGTCGTGGCCGCCCCGGGTGCTCGGCGGATGGCGGCACACCCACACCTTCAGCGACGCCGGCAGCGGAACCCGGGTGCGCGATCGCGTCGAGGCCCCGATACCCGCCGCGGCGTTGCGGTCGACGTTCGTATACCGGCAGCGCCAGCTCACCGACGACCTGGCCGCGCACCGCAGGGCGGCGATCGCCGGCGCCGCGCCGCTGGTGGTGGCGATCTCTGGAGCGTCGGGGCTGGTCGGCTCGGCGCTGTCGGCGTTCCTGAGCACCGGCGGTCACCGGGTGATCCGGTTGGTGCGGACGCCGGCGCGCGGCGGGGACGAGCGGCACTGGGATCCGCGGAACCCTGCGGCCGATCTGCTCACCGGCGTCGACGCGGTCGTGCACCTCGCCGGGGCGTCCATCGCGGGTCGATTCACCGATGCGCACCGCGCCGCGATCCGCGACAGCCGGATCGAGCCGACGAGGTTGCTCGCCGCGTCCGCGGCGTCGGCGCCCAACGGGCCCCGCACGTTCATCAGCGCCTCGGCGATCGGGATCTACGGTTTCGACCGGGGCGACACCCTGCTGACCGAGGACAGCAGCCGCGGCGACGGTTTCCTGGCCGACGTGGTCACCGACTGGGAGGCGGCGACGGCGCCCGCCTCCGACGCGGGGTTACGGGTGGCGACGGTGCGTACCGGCATCGTGCAGGCGGCCGCGGGAGGGACGCTGCGACTGCTCCGGCCGCTGTTCGCGGCCGGTCTGGGCGGGCGGCTGGGCAGCGGCAGGCAGTGGTTGTCCTGGATCGGTCTCGACGACCTCGTCGACGTGTACCACCGGGTGCTCTACGACGACGGGCTCAGCGGGCCGGTGAACGCCGTGGGCCCGGAGCCAGTCCGTAACGCCGACTACACCAGGGAGCTGGCCCGGGTGCTGCACCGGCCCGCGCTGCTTCCGGTCCCGGCGCTGGGACCGCGGGTCCTGCTCGGCGAGCAGGGCGCGCGTGAGCTGGCCGAGGCCAGCCAGCGGGTGGTGCCGTCGAAGCTGCTGGCTGCCGGGCACCGGTTCCGGCACCCCGACGTCGCGGACGCCCTGGCTCATCAACTCGGCAGGGGCTGACCCGCCACGTGGGTGAGGAAGCCGCGCACCAGCGTTTGGATCCGCGTCCGGGTGTCTTCGGCGAGATAGCTTGTGCGGTTGAGTAATTCGTCGTGATCCAAGCCGGCGGCGATCACGTCGCCGTCGCGGTCGGCGGCCAGCCAGGTCTTGATCAGGTCGGCATCGACCTCCGGATGGAACTGCAGCGCAAGGGTGCGTCCCCTCACGAACGCCTGCGACGAGTTGGGGGTCCGCGCGATCTCGGTCGCACCGGGAGGCAGGGTCCAGCGGTCGAAATGCCACTGGAACCAGGGTCCACCGGGCACCACGTCGGGCCGTTCGCTGAGCACGTCGTACCAGCCGATCTCCGGGCGCGGCGCGCGTGTCACCGATCCGCCGAACGCCTGAGCCAGCAGTTGGCCACCGAAGCACACGCCCAGCAGCGCGATCCCGGCCTCTGCCGCGTCACGGAGCAGTTGCATCTCGGTGCCTACCCAGGTGCGGCGCAGTGCCTCGTCGTAGACGGGCCAGGACGCACCCAGCGGAACGATCACGTCGTAGCCGGTCGGGTCCGGGAAGTTCACCTCGCCGGCGGGATCGTCGACACGGTCGGCGGGCACCACCTCGAACGTGTCGACGTCGAAGCCCTCCTCGGCGAACGCGCCTCCCAGCAGGGCCTCGGTAGCCATGTGCTCGTTGACCAGAAACAGAACTCTCGATGCCACGCCGGCCATTATCTCGGCCGGACCGGCGCATCTCGCGGTTGACCCTCCCTCACCGCGCAATTGGCAGACGCTGTCCAGGTTAGCGGTCACCGAAGGCGATCGGTAACGACGCGGGCCCGCTGATCCCGGTGAGGGTCTTCCACGCGCACGGTCCGTCCCTGCGGATGCCCGGCATCCGCCGTGCCATGGTGGTCAGCGCCTCGGCGAGTTCGATGCGGGCCAGATGCGCGCCGAGGCAGTAGTGCACGCCGCCGCCGAAGGTCAACATTGGGCAAGCGTCACGGCGGGTGATGTCGAACCGGTCGGGGTCGGGGTAGACGGCGGCGTCACGGTTCGCCGAGGCGGTGTTGGCGATCACCAGAGTGCCTGCAGGCACGGTGTATCCGGCGAGCTCGACATCCTCGACGGCGACCCGCACCGTGGTGAAGATGACGGGGGAGTACCGCATCACCTCCTCGACGGCCGCCGGTGCCAGCTCGGGATGTGCAGCGAGCATCGCCCACTGCTCGGGATGGTCGCAGAACACCTCCAGCGCGGCGGCGAGCTGGTTGCGAGTGGTGTCGGTGCCCGCCATCAGCAGCGTCGCCGCGAGGGTGAGCAGTTCGTCATGGGACAGGCGGTCGCCGTCGACCTCGGCACGCATCATGTCCGAGAGCAGGTCGTCGGTCAGAGACTCGCGGCGGCCGTCGACCATGTCCTCCAGGTGGGCCTCCAGCGCCCGCCAGGCCCGCACGATCACGGGTCCGTCTTCCACCACGTTCCAGTCGAAGACCTTGAAGATGTCATCAGCCCAGGCGGACAACAGATTCCAGTCCTGACGCCGGGTGCCCAGCAGCTCACAGATGACCGGGATCGGGTAGTGCCTGGCGATATCGGCCACCGCGTCGCACCGTCCGCGCCGCTCGACGCCCGAGACCAGGCCGGCGATGATCTCCGAGCAGGTGTTCCGCAGGCGCCCCGCCGCACGCGGCGTGAAAGCCTTGGCCACCAGCCGCCGTTGGCGGTGGTGCTCCTCACCGTTGAGGCTCAGCAGTCCCTTGACGACGATGTCCCACAGTTCGCCGGAGGTGACACCCTGCGCGGCGAGCGCGACTCCTTCGGGTATCCGGAAGCGGTCGTCGCGCAACACGATGCGTACCGCCTCGTACGTCAGCGCTTCGGGGCCGTGCGGCCCCATCGCGAGCGGCCCCCGGGCCCGGGCGGTGGCGATGAGCCGATGCGCCTCGGTCGGGCCGGCGGCATGCTCGTAGGCGATGGTGGGCAGATCGGGTTCGAGGATGTTCTCCGGTGCGATGTCGTGGATGGTCAAGATCGTTTCCCCTCCGGCCGTCCGGTAGCGATGGAGCGAGTCTGCGGCGAGACGGCGGATGCGTGGCCAGTGGTGGACTACCTGTTTCGGCCCGGCTCACTACGTGGCGCGCCGGAACCGGCACGGCGACCCTGAAACCGCCTGAGGGCACCCAACGGCCCAACCTGTGTCAACCAGATTTGCTGATTCTGGCCCTGAGTCCTGACCTGCGGGATCCCGGGATTTGCTTGGAGCTCCGTCGGCGAGGTCGCCATGCGAATCAGAGTGACCTTCCATGGCGATGACATTCGCTGAAATCGACGCGCCCGCGTCGATGGGAGGACGGCGGGCGAGCCGGCACTGTCCACGCGCCGAAGCGAAGCCCTTGATACCGGTGATTGCCGGCAATGAAGTTCGCTGCCCGAGAGAAGGCTCCTTGTAAAGCTGCTTTACACGCCGATATTCCGCATGCGCGCTGGATAATAAGTTTGCTTGTCTAGAAAACTGTCCAATGATCAGCTATCTCTTCAGAGGCCGGCAGCATTGCTTGACGATTCATGAACAGTGGTGTTCTATGCCTTTCGAAGTCGTCAATATCTCGTTCGGGGATGGCGATGAGTTTTGCCACAGCTGTGTCTGTGGGAGGTCCCGCATTCGACTGAGAGGGTTGCTGATGGGCTACGGGAGATTTGTCGGCCGTGTAGGTGCATTAGCTGTGGCCCTCGGAATCGGGCTGGCGGGACCGGCGGTCGCCGCCGCCGATTCCGGTGAGGACGGCACCGCCGGAGAATCGAGCACCAACGTCGGCGGCACAGGCAGTGCGGCCAGCTCCTCGAAGCCGGGCCAGGCCGACGTCGCCGATTCCTCCACACAGCCGGGCGGGTCGAACATCGACGACCCGCTCGACGCTTCGGATTCACCGGATGCAGAATCCGACGATCTCGTCTCGGACAGGGACCTCGGTGAGGAGTCCGACGGTGCGCCCACGCCGGAAGCCGGGGACGAGAACGCTGCATCCTCACGCGGCGATGTGACCGACAGCGACAGAGAACCGGTCGACTCCGCCCACCAGGAGGAGACGGACGCACGCGGCACCACCGAAGCGCCGGCCGCCCGCGACAACCTCGTCGACGATGTCACCGAGACCGACCAGCGTGATGACGTCGACCCGAAGGCCGAGGTCGACGAGCAGGCCGAGACGGTCCCGCCGGCCGCTACCGCCGAGGCTCCCACCGCCGTCACGGCGCTCGTCCGACCCTCTGCTGTAGAGAACACGTCGTCGCGGACCGCGACCACGTCCTCCGGATTGACCACGATGCTGTCCAAGTTTCTCGGGCTGCTGGGCATCGGCGCGTCGGCGACCAACAGCGGCACCCCGCTGCCGACCTTCGAGTTCGTCACCGTGGTCCTCGGTGCCATCCGCCGCGAGATGGACCGACTGTTCGCCAACAACGGTCCGACGGCCGCGTTGGCCTGGTCCACGCAATCGCAGCCTGGTGTGGTCACCGGTTCCGTGACCGCGTCAGACCCGGAGGGAGACCGGCTGGTCTACACCGTGGTGCAGGCACCCACCAGGGGCACCGTCACCGTCGACAGCTCGGGCAATTTCACCTACACCGTCGATCCCGTGCTCGCGGTCGCCGAGGGTACCGACAACTTCGTCATCCAGGTGCGTGACACCGGCTTTCACCTGATCTCGGTGAACCCCACCAGGGCTCGGGTCCCGGTGGCGATCACCGTCGACGGGACCGGCGTGCTCACCCGGACGACCTCCGAGCGCGGCACCAGCGCCGTGGCGGCCGCGGGTGGCGCCACGTCCGGCACGATCCACCACGTCACCACGTCCGGGCCCGACATCGTCGGATTCGATCCTGCCAGAGACAAATTGGATCTCGGGAAGGTGTCGGTGCACAACTTCATCGTCGTCGACACCCCCGAGGGGGTCGGCTTTCGCAACCCCTGGTCCGGCGAGACCGCCGTCGTCAAGGGGGTGTCGCTGGGCCAGCTCACCGTCGACAGCTTCACACCGGTCATCAACGACCATCTCCGACAGGACCTTTCCGGCGCACTCGCCTGGGAGAACGGTGTCACTCCGCAGCCCAACACCGTCTATGCGCGATCGCATGAGGTCGGACAGATCGACAGGGTGGCTTTCAACGCGGCCACCGACGTCGTCGATTTCCGCTACTTCGGCACTCGTGAACAGCTGTACATGTCCGACACCCCCGAAGGCGTCGTGATCTCCAATGCCGGCACCGGCCAGGCGCTGATTCTGCAAGGTGTCAAGAAGAGCCGGCTCACCGCGAGCAATTTCATCTTCCACAACGCTCAGGTGCGCGAGGACCGGCTCAACCAGCAGCTGGGTATCGGAACGGTGCCCGAGTCGCAGATTCGGCCGCAGGGTGTTCCGATGGCGGGTACCGACAACTGGCCGACCACCACGGGCAACGGCCGGCCGCCCGCCGGCGAAACCGGGACCACCACAACGATTTCCTGGCAGTACGGAAGTCACACCACGCTCGACTTCGACCCGTCCGAGGACAAGCTCGACTTCGGCTGGTTCAAGGCCCACGAGTTCGACGTCACCGAGGTCGCCGGCTCCACCCGCATTGCGATCACCGGAAACAACCAGTCCTACACCCTCACCGGTGTGGCCATCGGCGAGCTGCAGACGAGCAACATCGTCGCACTCGACGACGGTGCGAGGACCAGGTGGAGCAACCTCATCTACAGTGCGGGGCAGCCTGTTTCGTGGCCGAGCCTGTCGGTCAGCGACGGCAGCGTCTCCGAGGGCAACTCCGGGACGTCGACGATGAACTTCACCGTCACGCTGTCGAAGGCGTCCACCGAGACGGTCACGGTCAGTTACAGCACGAGCAACGGCACCGCCACCGCGGCGGGTGGCGACTACGCCCCGGCGGTCGGCACGCTGACGTTCGCTCCCGGAGAGACGATCAAGGCCGTCACCGTCACGGTCAACGGCGACGCCCTCGTCGAACTCGACGAACAGTTCATGCTGACGTTGTCCTCCCCGCGCAACGCGACCATCGCCGACGGCAGCGGTGTCGGCACCATCGGCAACGACGACGTCGATCAGGCGCCGGCCACACCGCCGACCGTGTCCATCGCCGACCTGTCCGTCACCGAAGGCAACGGCGAGCACAGCCATTTCATGTTCGTCGCGACCCTGAACAAGGCGTCGACGGAGACAGTGACCGTCCGCTATGCCACCTCCAACGGCACCGCGATCGCCGGCCTCGACTACAGCGCGACCTCGGGCACCATCACCTTCGCGCCCGGGGTGACGTCGCAACTGGTGCACGTCGACGTGGTGGGGGACAGCGCCGTCGAGGGCAACGAGACCTTCTTCGTCACGCTGTCGAACCCGACGGCCGCCACCATCGGCGACGGTTCGGCGACCGGGACGATCCTCGACGACGACACCGTGACACCCGGCGCCGGCGGCGTCAACTCCGGTAACCCCGGCGACGCCCTCTGGGGTGAGGCGTATTTCGCACCCTACGTCGACATGGGTGCGTGGCCGGTGCCGGATCTGCTGGCCATCGCCCGGAACTACGGAACGTCGCTGATCACCCTCGGTTTCCTGCAGGCGACGCCGGACGGCAAGCTGGCGTGGGCCGGGTTGTCGGCTCTCACCCCGGATTCCGACTTCGAGCAAGCGAAGGCGATCAACCAGTCGATCGCGGCGCTGCAGGCCGCCGGCGGCGATGTGATGATCTCCCTGGGTGGGGCGTCGGGAACCAGCCTGGCGCAGTGGTACGCCACCCGTGGGCTCAGCGCTCAGGCACTGGCGACCGCGTACGGCGGCATCGTCGACACCTACCACCTCAACCGCATCGACTTCGACATCGAAGGCGCCGCGGTGGCCGACCAGGCGTCGATCGCGCTGAACGCCCAGGCGCTCAAACTGCTGCAACAGCGAAAGCCCGACCTCGAGATCTGGTACACCCTGCCGGTGTTGCCCACCGGGTTGACCGCCGACGGCCTCAACGTGGTGCGCGCCGCGCTGACCGCCGGTGTCAAGCTCGACGGCGTCAACGTCATGGCGATGGACTACGGTGAGTCGGCCGCGCCTACCAGCGGGCCGAACGCAAAGACCATGGGCGCCTACGCGATCCAGGCGGCAGAGTCGACCCACGCCCAGCTCTCGGCGCTCTACACCCAGCACGGGCAGAGCTTCGGCTGGAACCAGCTCGGCGTGACGCCGATGATCGGCGTCAACGACGTCACGACCGAGGTGTTCACCGTCGCCGATGCGCAGGCACTCGAAGACTTCGCCCGCGCAAAGAATCTCGGAATGCTGTCGATGTGGTCGGTGAACCGCGACAAACCGGGCAACCTCGGCCAGGCCACCACCAACACCTCCGGGACCAACGCCCCCGAGGGCAGCTTCAGCAACGTGTTCAACGACTACGGCACGGTGAATCCGGTGTCCGGACCCCCGCCGGCGATCTCCATCGCCGATCTCGCGGTGGCAGAAGGCAACGGAGATCACGCCCATTTCATGTTCGTCGTGACCTTGGACAGGGCGTCCACCAACGCGGTCACGGTGCGCTACACCACCGCCAACGGCACCGCGACCGCCGGCGTGGACTACACCGCGGCCTCGGGCGTCATCGAGTTCGCCCCGGGCGTCACGTCGCGCACCGTGCACGTCGACATCGTGGGTGACACCGTAGCCGAACCGAGCGAGACGTTCACCGTGACACTGTCGAGCCCGACCGGGGCGACCATCGCCGACGGCACCGCCACCGGCACCATCACCGACGACGACGGCGGTACCACCCCGACCCCGGGCAATTCTTCGGTGACGTACGTCGTCAACGACAACTGGGGCTCGGGCTTCGTCGCGTCCGTCAGCGTGACCGCCGGAACATCCGGGTTCAACGGTTGGACGGTGGAATTCGATTCACCGGCGCAGATCAGCAACATCTGGAACGCCGAGATCGTCAGCCAGGTGGGCAATCACTACGTGGTGCGCAACGCCTCCTGGAACCCCAAGGTCGCCGCCGGACAGACCGTCGAGTTCGGCTTCCAGGCATCCCCGGGCGGTGCCACGGCGACGGCCACCAACTTCGTGGTCAACGGGATGCCCGCCGACGGTCAGGGCCCGGCCCCGGTGGTGTTGCCGAGGGTTTCGATCGCCGATGCCAGTATCACCGAATCCAACAGCGGCACAAAGAACATGGTGTTTGTGGTGACCCTGGACAAGGCGTCGGCGTCGCCGGTGAGCATCGCCTATGCGACGTCGAACGGTTCCGCGACCGCCGGAAGCGACTTCACTGCGATCTCAGGTGTACTGACGTTCGCCGCCGGTGCGACCACCGCGCAGATCACGGTCCCGATCCTGGGCGACACGGTCGTCGAGCAGAACGAGACGTTCACGCTGACCCTGTCGAACCCGGACGGGGTGACCATCGCCGACGGTTCCGCGGTCGGCACCGTCACCAACGACGATGTGGCCACCACCCCGACACCGGGCAACTCGTCGGCGGCTCTGATGGTCAACGAAAACTGGGGTTCGGGCTTCACCGCGACCGTCACCGTGACGGCCGGGTCGGCCGGACTGGACGGCTGGACAGTCGAATTCGACACCCCGGCGCAGATCAGCAACATCTGGAACGCCGAGATCGTCAGCAGGGTCGGCAACCACTACGTGGTGCGCAACGCCTCCTGGAACCCCACGGTGGCGGCGAACCAGACGGTCAGCTTCGGCTTCCAGGCGTCCCCGGGTGGTGCCTCGGCGACGGCCACCAACTTCGTCGTCAACGGGCCTACTTCAACCGGGACCGGCACCAGCGTCGACCGGGTGATCGTCTAGCCGGCGATGCGGTACCGGCGCTCCGGCCGACCCACCCCGTACTGCAGTCGCAGTTCCAGCACTCCGGTGCCGAGGTAATGCTCCAGGTAACGGCGCGCGCTGACCCGCGAGATCCCCACCAGGTCGGCGCATTCGGCCGCCGACACCTCACCGGCGTCGCGTACGGCGGTCAGCACCATCTCGCCGGTCTCTGCGCCCAGACCCTTCGGGAGAGCCTTGGCCGCCGCGACAGCCGGGCCGCCGAACAGCGCATCGATGAGCGTCTGGTCGGCCCCGCTCGCCGACTGCAGTGCGTCGGCGCGTGCGGCATAGGCCCGCAGCTTGGTCTCCAGTTGCGGGAACTCGAACGGTTTGATCAGGTAATCGGTCGCGCCGCCGTCGAGCGCACCGCGCACGGTGTCGAGCTCCCGCGCCGCGGTGATCATGATGACGTCGACGCGATCTCCCTCGGAACGCAAGCGCTGCAGCACTTTCAGTCCCGTCATGTCCGGCAGGTACACGTCGAGCAGGATCAGCTGCGGACGCAGCTCCCGCGTCGCGGTCAACGCCTCTGCTCCGGTGCGGGCGACACCCACGGCGCGGAACCCGTCCACCCGGTCCACGAAGCGGCGGTGAATCTCGGCCACCATGAAATCGTCATCGACGACCAGCACATCACGCATGGGGCGCCACCGCCTTCAGCCGTACCAGGAAGCGGGCCCCGCCGGCCGGGGCGTCGCCGACCTCGATCGTGCCGCCGTGCTGCGCGGCCACCAGCCGCACCAGTGCCAGGCCGATGCCCCGGCCGCCGGGGACCTCGGGTTTGGAGGTGACCCCGCGGGCGAAGATGGCTTCGCGAAGATGCTCGGGCACACCGGGTCCGGAGTCGAGCACCGAGACCACGAGCCCGTCGCGATCGTCGATGCACACGGTCACGGTGGCCTCCGGTGCGCCCACCGACACATCGACGGCGTTGTCGATCAGGTTGCCCAGCAACGTGATCACGTCGGTCGCCAGCGCCGGGTCGAGCGCCTGCAGGTGCGAGTCCGGGTCCAGCCGCAACGACACCCCGCTCTCGGCGGCCAGCGATGTCTTGGCGATCAGCAGCGCCGCCACCGCCGGATCGGAGATCCGTTGCGTGACGGCGTCACTGATCTCGGCGCGCCGTCGCGTCAACGTGCCCACCAGGTCACGGACCGCGTCGTACTCGCCGAGTTGCACCAGTCCGGAGATCGTGTGCAACTGGTTGGCGAATTCGTGGGTCTGGGCGCGCAGGGTGTCGGTGACGCTTTTGTGCGACGACAGCTGTCCCTGCAGTGCGG
This sequence comes from Mycobacterium sp. SMC-8, assembly GCF_025263565.1. NCBI lineage: Bacteria > Bacillati > Actinomycetota > Actinomycetes > Mycobacteriales > Mycobacteriaceae > Mycobacterium > Mycobacterium sp. SMC-8. The sequence continues at coordinate 5,350,511 of NZ_CP079865.1, read as the reverse complement.
CGAGTTCGGTGCTGTCCCGCATGGTGATCACCGTGCCGATCCGCCGGCCCTGACTGGTCGCCGGCCGACGGCTCAACGCCAGCACCCGCGTTCTGGTCGCGATGACCGTGTCCTGCTCGGTGTCCGCGGAGACCAGGAAGGCCACCACCGCCGGGTCGATCCCGACGGTGTCCACCCGTTGCTCGACCGCGTGTTGGGGTACGTCGAGCAGATCCCGAGCGCCGTCGTTGAGCAGCGTGATCTCGCCGTCGTTGTTCACCGCGATGACGCCCTCCCGGATGCTGTGCAGCAGCGCTTCCCGGTGGTCAGCCAGGTTTGCGATCTCGGCCACCTCCAGCCCGCGCGTGTGCCGCTTGATCCGCCGCGACAGCAGCCAGGACGCCACCAACCCCAGCGCCGCCCCCAGCCCGAGATAGACCAGCAGGCGCTCCCCGGCGCCGCTGAGCAGTGCCCATGTCGACGGATACCGTTGGCTCACCGACGCGATGGCCAGCACGTCGCCGTCGGTGGACAGCACAGGCACCTGGCCGACCAGGCTGTGCGTGCCGTCGACGTCGGCATCGCCGAACCAGGCTCGCCCCTCGTCGGCGCGGCTGGGGCCCAGATCGACCCGCGCGCCGATCCGCGACGGATCCGAGGATGCCCGCACGGTGCCGTCGGGTCCGAGGATCTCGGCGAGCGTGGCGCCGGACAGCGCGACCGCCCGGTCCACCTCCGGGGCCAGGGTGCGGGCGGCGAACGGGTCGTCCGGGTGTTGTTCGCTGCGCTCTCGCACGATCGGCGTCGACGCCATGTTCTCGGCGACGGCGATCATCCGTTGCCCGCGCACATCACGGAATTCGCGCTCGGATTGCGCGACCGACACCGCGGCGACGGCGACGAGCACCACGGCCACCACCATCAGCTGGAACACCAGGAACTGCCCGGCGAGGCTACGTCCCGCACCAGGCCGGCGACCGCTGACGGCATGTTCTTAATGACCACTACTTCCTTTGCGTTCATATCGGTGACGTGGGTCACGTCCGGGGTCCAGTATTGCCGAGCACCACAACCAAGCGATGGGGGACGACATGTTCGCATCCAGCCGGCGCGGCGCGATCGTCGGCGTGGTCGTCGCCGTGATCACCGCGCTGCTGCTGTCCGGCTGCGGGGTCACCCGCGGCGAGCAGACCAGTCTGCACCGTCTGCGAATGATGGTGCCCAACAGTCCGGGCGGCGGCTATGACCTCACCGCCCGCACCGCGGTCAAGATCATGGAGGACGAGGAGATCACGGGCCGCGTCGAGGTGTTCAACGTCATCGGCGCCGGCGGCACGGTGGCCATGGCCCGATTGATGAACGAACGCGGCAACGGCGACCTGATGATGATGATGGGCCTGGGCGTCGTCGGGGCCACGTTCACCAATGGTTCGGCGGCGCGGGCGTCGGACGCGACGGCGCTGGCCAAGATGGTCGAGGAACAGGAGGGGATCCTGGTCCCGGCCGATTCGCCGTTCCGGACGGTGCAGGACTTCGTCTCCGCGTGGAAGGCCGACCCCGCGAAGGTGACCGTCGGCGGTGGGTCCAGCCCGGGCGGTCCCGACCACCTGTTCCCCATGGAGACCGCCAGGGCGGTCGGGGTGGACCCGACGAAGGTCAACTTCGTGTCCTACGACGGCGGCGGTGATCTGCTCACCGCATTGCTGGGCAACAAGATCGCTGCGGGCACCTCGGGGCTCGGGGAGTACGTCGACCAGATCGAGTCCGGCCAGGTGCGGGTGCTCGCCGTTTCCGGCGACGAGCGTGTCGAGGGTGTCGACGCGCCCACGCCGACCGAGGCCGGCATCGACCTCATGTTCACGAACTGGCGCGGAGTGATTGCCCCGCCGGGGATTTCAGACGAGGACCGGGCTGCGATGGTCAGAATCCTCGAGGAGTTGCACGCCACGGATGCGTCGAAGGAGGCGCTGGTGACGAACGGGTGGAGTGATGCGTTCATGACCGGGGAGCCGTTCGAGGCATTTCTGAGCGAACAGGACCAACGTGTCGAGACGACCCTGACAGACCTGGGGCTGGTATGAGCACCGAAATCGAAACCGAGACCGCGACGTCGCGCCGCCCCGACTACGCCCAATATGTCGTCTGCGCGGTGATGGTCGCGGTCGGCGCGTTCCTGATCTACGACGCGCTGTCCATCCCCGGCGGTTACGCCGAGGTCGATCCTGTTGGCCCACGCCTGTTTCCGATCGTCATCGGCGTCGGTCTGCTGGTGATGGCGGTCGTGCTCGCGATCGCCATCCCGCGCGGGTTGACAGGCGAGGCCGAAGCGGGGGAGGACATCGACCCCGACATGCCCAGCGACTGGCGCACCGTCGGCCTGCTCGTCGGCCTGTTCGTCATGCTGATCGTGCTCGTCGTGCCGCTGGGTTGGGCGATCGCCGGTGCACTCTTCTTCGCCGGCTGCGCGACCGTGCTCGGGAGCAGGCACTACCTACGCAACGTCGTCATCGGCGCCGTGTTGGCCGTCGGCAGCTTCTACGCGTTCTACTCCGGGCTCGGCATCCCGCTGCCCGCAGGCATTCTGGATGGGATTCTGTAATGGAGAATTTCGACTGGCTCATGCAGGGGTTCGCCGAAGCCGCCACCCCGATGAACCTGCTGTACGCCGTGATCGGCGTCCTGCTGGGCACCGCTGTGGGCGTGCTGCCCGGCATCGGGCCGGCGATGACGGTCGCGCTCCTGTTGCCGATCACGTACAACGTCAGCCCCAGCTCGGCGTTCATCATGTTCGCCGGCATCTTCTACGGCGGGATGTACGGCGGGTCGACGACGTCGATCCTGTTGAACACCCCGGGCGAATCGTCGTCGGTCATCACCGCGATCGAGGGCAACAAGATGGCCAAAGCCGGCCGGGCCGCGCAGGCGCTCGCCACGGCGGCGATCGGATCCTTCGTGGCCGGCGCCATCGGCACCGCGCTGCTCGCGGCATTCGCGCCGGTGATCTCGCGGTTCGCGGTCACCCTCGGCGCGCCGTCCTACCTGGCCATCATGCTGTTCGCCCTCGTCGCGGTCACCGCGGTCCTCGGCTCGTCGAAGATGCGCGCCCTGATCTCGCTGCTGCTCGGTCTGGGCATCGGCATCGTCGGCATCGACTCGCTGGGGCCAGCCCCGTGCCACCTTCGGAATCCCGCTTCTGAGCGACGGCATCGACATCGTCGTCATCGCCGTCGCCGTCTTCGCCGTCGGCGAAGCGCTCTGGGTTGCAGCACATCTACGGCGCCGGCCCGCCGACGTCATTCCGGTCGGCCGCCCGTGGATGAGCAAGCAGGACTGGGGCCGGTCGTGGAAGCCGTGGTTGCGCGGCACCGCGTTCGGGTTCCCGTTCGGTGCGCTGCCCGCCGGCGGCGCCGAACTGCCGACGTTCCTCAGCTACATCACCGAGAAGAGTTTGTCCAAGCACCCCGAGGAGTTCGGCAAGGGTTCCATCGAGGGGGTGGCGGGACCGGAGGCGGCGAACAATGCCTCGGCCGCAGGGACTCTGGTGCCGATGCTGTCTCTGGGTCTGCCGACCAACGCCACCGCCGCGGTGATCCTGACCGCGTTCGTCTCGTACGGCATCCAGCCGGGTCCCACGCTGTTCGACAAGGAACCACTGCTGATCTGGACGTTGATCGCGAGCCTGTTCATCGGCAACTTCCTGCTGCTCGTGCTCAACCTGCCGCTGGCGCCCCTGTGGGCCAAGCTGCTCCGCACGCCGCGGCCATACCTGTATGCAGGCATCCTGTTCTTCGCCACACTGGGCGCGTTCGCAGTGAATCTGCAACCACTGGATCTGGCCCTGTTACTGATCTTCGGATTGATGGGCCTGATGATGCGCCGCTTCGGACTGCCGGTGTTGCCGTTGATCATCGGTGTCATCCTCGGTCCGCGCATCGAGCGTCAGCTGCGCCAGAGTCTGCAGCTCGGCGGCGGCGATTGGGGCAGCCTGTTCACCGAGCCCGTCGCGATCATCACCTACGTGCTGATGATCCTGCTACTCGCCGCTCCCCTGGTGCTGCGGCTCATGCATCGCAGCGAGGAGACGCTGCTGGTGGTCGAAGACGACAGGGATCAGAGGGAGAAGGCGGCCCAGCAATGACGGTCATCGTGGGATACACAGCCGACCCGTTCGGTCACGCGGCACTGGAACACGGCATCGCCGAGGCCAGGCTTCGTGACACCAGCGTGGTCGTCATCAACGCCACCTCGGGGGAGTCCTACGTCGACGCGCGATTCGCCGACCGATCCGAGGTGCAGGACGTCCAAACCCGGCTCGCCGAGTGCGGAGTGCGTTACGAGCTGCGCCAGCCGGTCGGGGTGGACGCGGCCGAGGAGTTGCTGACCGCGGTGGAACGTGACGACGCACAGCTGCTGGTAGTAGGCATCCGTAACCGCAACCCGGTCGGGAAGCTGCTGCTCGGCAGCGTCGCGCAGAAGGTGATCCTCGAGTGCCCGAAGCCGGTGCTGGCGGTCAAGCCCGACGAGGTGTGATCACGGTCAGGACCCGGCGCTGTTCGCCGGCACAGTCGTCGACTGGTTCACCGACGTGCCGCGCCGAGTCGCACTCCACGCCGCCGCAAGGCTCAGCCCGGCGATCACGAAGCACAGCACCGTGTACCAGAGGCTCCCGGTCGGGTCGCCGGCTGCGGTAACCCCGGCACCGGCCGACAGGTAGGCAGGCAGCGCTGCAGCCCACAGCGCGGCCATCACCACCAGATATGCTGCGGCGTAACCGAACATCAGGTGAGGAGCATCCGCGCGCACCGCTGCAGTGTCGCCGCGCCGGCACCACTGAACCAACAGCACCGGGATCGCGACGACGCTGATGACGACCAGTTCCAGGGCGTAGACCACCCCGCCCACGGTGGTGCTGCCCGAGATCGCGGCCGCCAGCGTGGCGGGCAGGGGCAGGATGACGGTGCCGACGGAGGCGAGGATGCCGACCACGATCGTGCGCAGGACGATCTGTGAGGGCCGCAACCGCCGCCCCTGGTCCACATGTCGGCCGACGAAGAACTGCACGCACAGCGCCAGCGACATCGGCCACAGCGTCGCGAACACCACCACACTCGGCAGCGGCACCGCTTCGAAGAACGGCTGGTTCAACGGATGCTCCAATGTCCATTCCCACCAGCGCAACTGGGGACCGAGGTGGTCGAAGATCTCGTAGAACGCGTGGTGGACGAAGCCGACGCAGACAGCGCCGACGAGCGTCCCGTAGCGGCGAAACACTCCGAGCGTCCGCACGATCTCGAACGCCACCGTCGCCATCATCGGATAGATCGCGATGATGTAGAGCGGTAGCCGCCCCCAGAGGAACTCAACGGTGAACACGTTGTGCGCGAACATGGTGTCGACGTGCTCGGCGATGCCGAACGCGCCGGGAAAGTACAGCGGTGGCTCGATGATGAGCAGATAGGCGATCGCGCCGAACCACAGCACCAGGTTGGTCGGGTCGTTGTGCCTGCGCAGTCGCGCAATCGCGTACAGCAGCGCCAGCACCGCGCCGACGACGATCGTCACCTCGAGCACCGGCAGTGTCCAGTTTTCCAGCGCGAACGGATTGCGGAGTTCGACGAGCCCGCCCGCGGTGTCGCACGAGAACCCCAGCCGGGCCGCCAGATCGGCGAAGGTGGGGGTGCACAGGTCAGACATCGGCGGCCTCCTTGACGGTCTCGCGCTCGGTGGCCGTGTACCACTGGGTCACGTCGTAGCCGGCGTCGTAGCGGTCGAACCACTCCTGGGCGAGCTCGGGCAACTTCTCGTGGGCCGGATCGTGGCCGGGGATCTGACTGCGGATGACACCGTTGAGCGCGACGAGTTGCTCACGCAGCGGCAGATGGCTGAACGCGTTCGCGAACGGGCCGTCATAGGGTGCGTCGATGAACGGAAGACGTTGCAGCAGCGCTTTCTTGCGCCGGTGGAGACGGAACGTCGACATTGCGTCGACCGTGCGCTCCGCCAGCGGCACGTGCTGGTTGAACTCTTCGGAGACCAGCCGGATGATCCCCATCACGTGCTTGAAGATCGACGGCGCCACCCGCATCCGGTACCACGGATCGTCGACGACCGCGTCGTAGATGATCAGCGCCGAGCTGCGGTGTTCCACCTCCTCGACGAAGTGCCACAGGAACAGCGACGCGACCCGGTCGTCGCCGGGTGCGAACAGCGTGTCGTCGTGGTCGAGCATGAGCTTGAAGACCGGGGTGAAGGTCGCCTCCAGGTCGGCGGTGTAGGCCAGCCGGTACTTTAGCGGCGTGTTCGCCGTCAGGTCGTCGTAGGCGTCGATCACCTTGTCGAGGGTGCCTTTCAACCCCGGATAGGCCTTGATCAATCCCTTGACGTGTTGGCGGTGGGCCATCGAGTGCTGGCCCTCCTGGCGCACGAACGCGTCGGCTTCCTCGGCGACGGCCGGATCGCCGATGAGCGGCATCGCCTCCGGGATCATGGCGCCGATCATCTTCTCGAATCCGACCGCCAGGAACGACACGGCGTTGGCCATCGACGAGAACGCCGGGTTGGCCTCATTCCACAGAAACGGGACGTGATGGTTGGCGAAGGCGAAGCGCAGCTTGCGCACGATCAGGTCGGTCATCCCGGTCCTCGGCAATTCTGGAGTAATCATACATTTGTCAGGCTGTTTGTATGATTACTGCATTGCCGGTCCGGCGTCAACGCCTGTGCTAGCGTCGGTGCCACGATGGCACGCAAACGCCGAGGTTGGGGCGGTGATCCGCCCGCCAGCGACTCCGAAGCCGCGCAGCGCATCGTCGCCGCAGCCGTCGACCTGATCGCCGAGACCGGCGCCGCCATCACCATCGCCGAGGTCGCCGAGTCGCTCGGGGTGATCCGGCAGACGGTGTACCGGTACTTCCCGACCGCCGACGAGCTCATGCGCGCGGCTGCGATCGCCTCCGTCGACGGGTTCCTCGATCAGCTCACCGCACACGTGCGCGGAATACACGATCCCGCGGACGCGATGACCGAAGGCGTCATGTTCACCCTCGACGCCGTGGTCACAATCCCGCACCTGGCGATCCTGCTGTCGGCGCCGAGCTCGGCCGCGCGGCCCAGCGAGGTCGCCTCGGATCTTGCGCGGGATTTCGGCATGCGCATGATCACCCGGTTCGACGTCGACTGGGCGCGTTACGGTTACGACGACGCGGCGTTGAGTGACCTGGTCGAGTTCACCCTGCGGATCATGTTGTCGTTCTTCGTCGCGCCCAACCACGCGCAGCGTCCGACCGACGAGCTACGCCGCTTCCTCAAACGCTGGCTCGGGGGCGCGATCCTGGCTCAGCCGCCGTCGGGTGGCCGACCTGCGTAACTCGTCAGCGAAGGGTCAGCTGGATCATGCCGTCCACGGCCTCGACCGGATAGCTGCGCACGGACAAGTCGGTGCCGGAAACCTCGGCACCCGAAGCCATGTCGAAGGTGTGGCCGTGCAGAGGGCACACCACCACGCAGTCATCGGTCAAGCCGTCGGCCAGTGGCCCGCCCCGGTGCGGGCACACCGCGTCGACGGCACGCAAGGATCCGTCCCGCAGGTGGAAGACTGCGATCTGGGTCCCGTCGATGGAGTACGTGCGGCCTTCGCCGACCGGGATCTCGTCGACGCGACCGATGGCGCTGCCGGCCCCGACGCTCATCGCACCGGAACCTGGGGGAGCGGCAGTAACGGCAGCGATGACCGGAACTGACCGGCCGACACCGGCTCCCGGCCGTCCTGCCACGGATCACGGTAGGCGTCCACCGACTTCTGCATCCGCGCGTCGAGCCCCTCGGCCAGACCCTCGGCATCGTCGACGACCACCGCGCGGATGTGATCGATACCCACCCGGGGCACCCACTTGTAGGTGCGCTCAAGCCAGTTCGCGCTTTCGCGGTAGTACTGAAGGAACCGGCCGGTCAGCGTGATCACCGTCTGCGGGTCGTCGACGGTCGCGAGCAGGTCGCCCTTGCGGATGTGCGCCCCTGCCGCGCCGCCGACGTAGATCTCCCAGCGCCCACCGTCGACAGCCACGACACCGAGGTCCTTGCACAACGCCTCGGCGCAGTTGCGCGGACACCCCGTAACAGCGAGCTTCATCTTCGCCGGACTCGCCAGCCCTTTGTACCGTTCCTCGATCGCGATGCCCAATGCCGTCGAGTCACCGACCCCGTATCGACAGAAGTCGCTGCCCACACAGGTTTTCACGGTCCGGAAGCTCTTGCCGTACGCATACCCCGACGGCATGTCGAGGTCCGCCCAGACCGCCGGCAGGTCCTCCTTGCGTACGCCCAGCAGGTCGATGCGCTGGCCGCCGGTGCACTTGATCATCGGGATTTCGTATTTCTCGGCGACATCGGCGATCCTTCGCAGTTGCGCGGCGCTGGTCACCCCACCCTTCATCTGCGGCACCACCGAAAACGTGCCGTCGCGCTGGATGTTGGCGTGCACACGGTCGTTGATGTAGCGGGCGTCGCGTTCGTCGACGAACTCGTCGGCCCACATCGTTTCCAGCAGCGACGCCAGCGCCATCTTCGATCCCGCGTCCTCCTTGCCGTCCGGCGCGAGGGCGGCGAACACCGAAGACACCGAATGCAATCCGAGCTCCCGGATGTGTCGCATCAGTGTCGGCTTGTCGTACGGGATGCCGGGCACGTACCACGACGCCGACGGATCCTCGGTGACCGCACCGCCGGCGGCCCACTCCACGACCTGGCCGACCAGCTCCTTGCACGAGCCGCAACCCTTGCCCGCCTTGGTCTTGGCCATCACGCCACTCACCGACGTCTCGCCGCCGCGAACGCAGGACACCAACGCGCCCTTGGACACGCCGTTGCAGTTGCACACCTGCGCGTCGTCGGCCAGTTCGGCCAACCCGACACCCACCTCCGGCGTGCCGATGTCGAACATCAACGACACCCGCTCGTCAGGCAGCGGCAGCCCGCTGTCGAACGCCTGCGTCAGGAACGACACCTTCGACACGTCGCCGACGAGGGTGGCGCCCACCAGCTTGCCGTCACGGATCACGACGGTCTTGTAGACGCCGTGCCGGGGTTCGGCGTACTGCACGAACTCGTCGTCCGGGCGTTCCGGCGCCTTCACGCCCATCGACGCGACGTCGACACCGGCTACCTTGAGTTTCGTCGCCACCCGTGACCCGTGATAGGCCGAGGCGGGGTTGGCCCCGGTGAGATGGTCGGCCAGCACCTTGGCCTGCTCCCACAGCGGCGCGACGAGCCCGTATACCTGGCCGCGGTGCTGGGCGCACTCGCCGACGACGTAGACGTCGTCGTCGTCGATCGAGCGCATGTGGTCGTCGGTGACGATGGCGCGCTCGACGGTCAGCCCGGCCCGCTGTGCCAGCCCGACATTGGGGCGGATGCCGGCCGCGATCACCAACATGTCGCAGTCCAGTCGCGTGCCGTCAGAGAACAGGACACCCCGCAGCCTGCCGTCCTCACCGATGCTCACCTCGGTGGTGCGCTTGTCGGTGTGCACCCCGATTCCGAGATCCTCCACCGACTTTCGCAGGATCGCGCCGGCCGGGTCGTCGAGCTGGGCGTTCATCAAGGTGGGTCCGGCGTGCACCACGTCGACGGTCAGCCCGCGCTTCTGCAACCCGCGCGCGGCTTCCAGGCCCAGCAGCCCGCCGCCGATCACCACGGCTTTGGTGCGGTTGGCGGCCTCGGAGATCATGGCCGCGGTGTCGTCGAGAGTGCGGAAGCCGAACACCCCGTCGGCCAGCGTCTTGTTGTCGGCCCACAGCCCGGCCATCGGCGGGAAGAAGGAACGGCTGCCTGTGGCCAGGATCAGCTTGTCGTAGTGCAGGGTGGTGCCGTCGTCGGCGTGCACCAGATGGGCGAACGTGTCCAGGCGCACCACGCGCACACCGGCACGCAGGTCGATGCCGTGGTCGGTGTACCAGTCCAGCGCGTTGAGATAGATCTCCGCGGGATCGTCCATTCCGGCAAGCACATTCGACAACAGGATGCGGTTGTAGTTGCCGTAGGGTTCGTCACCGAACACGGTGATTGCGAACGTGTCGCCGCCGCCGCGTGTCAGCACTTCCTCCAGGGCGCGGACGCCGGCCATGCCGTTGCCGACGACCACCAGACGCTGCGCCACCGCTACACCTCCACCAGGCCCAGGTCCACGATGACCGTGCCTTTCAGCCCCTCTGGCGCGGCGACGTACAGCTCCAGCACGGTGTCGGCGAGCAGGTCCTCCACGACGCGCAGCGCGACATGAGTGGCGCCCTTGGCCGCGATAGGGAAGTAGCGCATCGGGACTCCGTCGCGAAACAACACGACGGTGACCATCTGCTTGGTCGAGTTTCCGCCGCGGAAGTAGACCGGCTGCGTCGTGGACCCGGCCGGGACCACGTAGCGCAGCGCGTCGTCGAGCGGTACCGGCTTGTCGTAGCCGTTGCCGTCGAAGCCGAATGCGCCTTGCAGGAATCGTGGCGCGCTTCCGTCGGTCATCTCTGCTCCTCGCACGAGCGCTCGTCGGTCATGTCTTGAAAGTTAAGAGCGCCGTGTTTCGGGATCGTTTCTCCCACGGGTCACCTGTGAATCCCTGCGATCACAACCCGAACCCCTCACCGTGAGTGCTGCCGCGGTGTGAGGGCGAGTTTTCACCCCGGTCATCGAGGTGCAACGGATGCGGAATGACCTGGCCTTTCACTGGGTCCATGGCGAAACGAACGCGCGACATCGAGCGCCCGCGCCGGAGGCGCGACATCCAGCACTGGGATCCTGAGGACATCGAGGCCTGGGAGTCCGGTGGCAAGGCGATCGCGAAACGGAACCTGATCTGGTCGATCGTGGCCGAGCACGTCGGCTTCTCGGTGTGGTCGATCTGGTCGGTGATGGTGCTGTTCATGCCGCAGGACGTGTACGGGATCGACGCGGCGGGCAAGTTCTACCTCGTCGCCGTGCCCACCCTGGTCGGGGCATTCATGCGGATTCCGTACACCATCGCGCCCGCGAAGTTCGGCGGCAGGAACTGGACCATCGCCAGTGCGCTGCTGCTGCTGATCCCGACCCTGCTGACGCTGTACTACATGAAGAACCCGGCGTCCTACACCACCTACATGGTGATCGCCGCGTTCGCCGGACTCGGCGGCGGTAACTTCGCGTCCTCGATGACCAACATCAACGCGTTCTATCCGCAGCGGCTCAAGGGCTGGGCGCTGGGACTCAACGCGGGCGGAGGGAACATCGGTGTTCCCGTCATCCAGCTGATCGGCCTGCTCGTCATCGCCACCATCGGCAACACCCGGCCCGAAATCGTCTGTGCGATTTACCTTGTCGCGATCAGCATCGCCGCGGTGGGTGCGGCGGTGTACATGGACAACTTGCGCAACCAGAAATCCAACCTCGGCGCGCTCGTCGAGGCCATGCGGTTCAAGCATTCGTGGGTCATGAGCTTCCTCTACATCGGCACCTTCGGTTCGTTCATCGGGTTCTCGTTCGCGTTCGGGCAGGTGTTGCAGATCAATTACCTGGCCTCCGGTGACACCGCCGCGCAGGCTTCTCTGCACGCCGCGCAGATCGCGTTCCTCGGTCCGCTGCTCGGCTCCATCTCACGCCCGTTCGGCGGCAGGCTCGCAGACCGGGTGGGCGGCGGGAAGATCACGCTGTACGTGTTCGTCGCAATGATCTTCTCCGCGGGCATCCTCGTGACCACCGGGATGATGGACGACGCCGCGCCCGGCGCCCCGACGGGCGCGCAGATGATCGGCTACGTCGCCGGATTCATCCTGCTGTTCGTGTTGTCGGGTCTCGGCAACGGCTCCACCTACAAGATGATCCCGTCGATCTTCGAGGCCAAGGCCCAGGGCCGCGACGACCTGAGCCGTGATGAGAAAGCCGCCTGGTCGCGCGCGATGTCGGGCGCGCTGATCGGGTTCGCCGGTGCGGTGGGCGCGCTGGGAGGCGTGTTCATCAACGTCGTGCTGCGCGCGTCCTACGTCAGCGACGCGAAGTCGGCCACCAACGCGTTCTGGGTGTTCCTCGCCTTCTACGTGGTGTGCGCGTTCGTGACGTGGTTCGTGTTCCTGAGGCTGCAGGAGCACCGTACCCACAGCGGTGAGCACATCGGCCGCGACTCCGCTCCGGTACCCGTCGGCTAGGCATGATCCGAACCGCCTGTTCCTACTGCGGGGTGGGGTGCGGCATCTCGGTGCAGACCCGCGCCGACCCCGCTACGGGCGTCCCGGTGATCGCCCGGTTGTCCGGCGACAAGCTGCATCCCACCAACTTCGGCCGGCTGTGCACCAAGGGCGCCACGCACGCCGAGCTGATGGCCGCCACCGACGGGCGGTTGACGACGGCCCTGCTGCGGCCGTCGCGCGATGCCGACCCCGTCGCCGTCGACGTCGAGGACGCGCTGGCCGAGGCCGGGGCGCGGCTGCGCGCCATCGTCGACAAGCACGGCCCCGACGCCGTCGCACTGTACGTGTCGGGGCAGATGTCGATGGAAGCGCAGTATTTGGCGACCAAACTGGCCAAGGGTTTTCTGCGCACCGTGCACCTGGAGTCCAACTCCCGGCTGTGCATGGCCAGCGCGGGCACCGGCTTCAAACAGTCGCTCGGGGCGGACGGCCCGCCCGGCTCGTACACCGACTTCGACTGCACCGACTTGTTTTTCGTCATCGGATCCAACATGGCCGACTGCCATCCGATCCTGTACCTGCGGATGGCCGACCGGCTCAAGGCGGGCGCCAAACTGATCGTCGTCGACCCGCGCCGGACCTCCACCGCCGACAACGCCGACCTGTTCCTGCAGATCCGGCCCGGTACCGACCTGGCGCTGCTCAACGGCATCTTGCACCTGCTTGTGGAAAAGGGAGCCATCGACGACGACTTCATCGCCGAGCACACGCAGGGCTGGGAGGCGATGCCGGCCTTCCTGGCCGACTACCCGCCGGCCCGGGTCGCCGCCATCACCGGCCTGGCCGAGGCTGACATCCACGCCGCCGCGGATATGATCGCCGCGGCGGGAAACTGGGTGTCCTGCTGGACGATGGGCCTGAACCAGAGCACCCACGGCACCTGGAACACCAACACGATCTGCAATCTGCACCTGGCCACCGGCGCCATCTGCCGCCCCGGCAGCGGCCCGATGTCGCTGACCGGACAGCCCAACGCGATGGGCGGTCGCGAAATGGGCTACATGGGACCTGGATTGCCGGGTCAGCGGGCGGTGCTGTCGGCCGAGGACCGTGCCTTCGTCGAAGAGCAGTGGAATCTGGCGCCGGGCACCATCCGGGCCGACGTCGGGCCGGGGACTGTCGAGATGTTCCGCCGCATCGGCGCCGGGGACATCAAGGCGGTGTGGGTCATCTGTACCAATCCCGTTGCGAGCGTGTCCAATCGGGATAACGTGATCGCGGGTCTGAAGTCCGCTGAACTGGTCATCGTCTCGGACGTCTACGCCGATACCGCGACCAACCGCTACGCCGACATCGTGCTGCCCGCCGCGCTGTGGGCCGAGGCCGACGCGGTGATGGTGAACTCCGACCGAAACCTCACGCTGCTGGCGCAGTCGATCCCGCCGGCCGGTGACGCCCGCCCGGACTGGGAACTGATCTGCGGGGTGGCCCAACAACTGGGGTTCGGTGACGCGTTCGACTACAAATCCAGCGAGCAGATCTTCGACGAGATCCGCCGATTCCACAATCCCCGGACGGGATACGACCTGCGCGGCATCACCTATGAGCGGCTGCGGGACACCCCGGTGCAATGGCCGTGCGCCTCGGTCGAGGTGTCCGACCGCAACCCGATCCGCTACCTCAACGACGGCATCTCGCAAGAGCTGTTCGTCGCAGCCGACGGTCACCGTCCCCGGCTGGCGTTCCCGACGCCGTCGCGGCGTGCGGTGTTCCATCCACGGCCCCACATGGACCCCGCCGAACTTCCCGACGACGACTATCCGATGGTCCTCAACACCGGCCGGTTGCAGCATCAGTGGCACACCATGACCAAGACCGGCAAAGTGGCCAAACTGAACAAACTCAACCCCGGGCCGTTCGTCGAGGTCCACCCGGACGACGCCGCCGCGCTGTCGATCTCCGACGGCGGGGACGTCGAGCTGGTGAGCAGGCGTGGGCGGGCGGTGCTGCCCGCCGTCGTCACCGAACGCGTCCGGCCGGGCTGCACCTGGGTGCCGTTCCACTGGAACGACGAACACGGCGAGAACCTGACGATCAACGCGCTGACCAACGACGCCGTCGATCCGGACTCCCTGCAGCCCGAGTTCAAGGTGTGCGCAGTGCGGCTGGTCGCGGTTCCCTTCGGTGCACCCGAACTCACCGATGACGAAAAGCTCTACCTCTCCGGCTTTTTCGCCGGCATCGAGGAGGGTCTGCCCGGCGTGCCGGTGCTGCCCGCGAAAGCTCCGCTGGGACCGCGGGTCCGGCTGTGGGTCGACGGCGTGCTGGCCGGTCGGTACTCCCGGATGGACATCACCACCGAGAGCGCGCCGGCGGACGCGCCCCTGGTGCTGTGGGCGTCGCAGACCGGCAACGCCGAGGAGTTCGCCGGGCGGGTGGGTGAGCGACTGCCGGGCGCCACGCTACGCGCCATGGACGACGTGGACCCGGCCGAACTGCCCGGGGCCGGCGAGGTCGTCATCATCACGAGCACGTTCGGCGACGGGGGACCGCCCGACAACGGCGCCGCCTTCTGGGAACGTCTCGCGTCCCCTGAGGCTCCGTCACTGGAGGGCGTGCGGTATACGGTGCTGGGCATCGGCGACCGCTCCTACGGCAACTTCTGCGGGCACGCCAAATCCCTCGACACGCGATTGGCCGACCTGGGCGCCACCCGGATGCTCGAGCGCGCCGAATGCGAGGCCTACGACGATGAGCCACTGACCGAGTGGACCGACGCGGTCGCCGGGCTCGTCGGGGCCCCCGGCCTGGCTTCTGAAAAGCCTGCAACCTCAACGTTGTTCACCAGGGCGAAGCCGATCCGGGCTCCGCTGTGCCGCAACTCGCTGCTGACCTCCGTCGGCTCGGCCAAAGAGGTGCGCCAGTTCGGCTTCGACATCAGTGAGCACGATGTCACCTACTCGGTCGGCGATTCGTTGGGCGTACACGTGGTGAATACCGACTTCGTGGTCGAAACATGGCTTACTGCAACCGGTTTCACCGGTGAGGAAGCGGTCGTCATCGACGGTGCCGAGCTGGCGCTGCGTGACGCGGTCACATCACACTACGACGTCTGCAAGGTGACGTCGGATTTGGTGCGGTTCGTCGCCGAACACTGTCCGGACGCCGCGACCGCCAAGCGGCTGCGAAACGACCGCGGGGAACTCGACAAGTGGCTGGTGAACCGCAACGGCCTCGACCTGGTCGGCGAATTCACCGTCCGCGCCGACCCGCAGCTGTGGCAGGAGGTGCTGGTGCGCCTGACCCCGCGTCAGTACTCGATCTCGTCGAGCCCGTTGGTAAGTCCGCACGAGGTGCAGCTGACCGTGTCGGTGGTGCGGTACCGAGGGACCGACGGAGGTCCGCGTGGGGGCGTCGCTTCGACCTATCTGGCCGACCTGCCGGACGGCACGCCCGTGCCGGTGTTCCTGCAACGTTCCCCGCACTTCCGTCCGCCGCAGGACCCACACACTCCGATGATCATGGTCGGCCCCGGCACCGGCATCGCGCCGTTCCGGGGCTTCCTGCAGGAGCGGCGTGCCCTCGGCCACCGCGGACCCAACTGGCTGTTCTTCGGCGACCAGCATCGCGCGCAGAACTTCTACTACCGCGAAGACCTGGAGGACATGGCTGACGACGGCTTCCTCACCAGGCTGGAGCTGGCTTTCTCGCGGGACCAGGCCAAGCGGGTCTACGTACAGCACAAGATGCTCGACCAGGGCGCCGAGCTGTGGCGCTGGCTCGACGACGGCGCACACTTCTACGTCTGCGGCGACGCCACGAGGATGGCGAGGGACGTCGACGACGCGCTGACCGAGATCATCCGCACCCACGGCCGCATGAAAGGTGAGGCTGCCCGCGAGTACAAACGCGAGATGGTCGCCGAGAAGCGTTACGTAAGGGACGTGTACTGAGAGACGCGGGGACGCGCCGCGACGCACAGGGTGCCGCCGACGAACAACGCCATCGCGACCACCGGCAGCCCACCGCCGGGCGCGAACCCGTCGGCCGACAGCAGCGCCAGCGCCAGCGCGCACGACGCGGTGCCGGCGTAGAGCAGCGCTTCGCCGACCCGCGGGGGCAGCGGGAGCGCGATGGTGGGCACCGGCGCCGCGAAGATCCGCCGCTGCCAGAACAGCAGGCACAGCAGCGCCGCGGTCACCACCGCCAGCACCAGCTCCCACTCCAGCCGGGCCAGCCACCAGGCACCGGAGCCCATCGGCGGCTGCGGCAGCAGTCCCGTCGGGTAGCCGACCAGCGTCACCACGATCACCGGCAGCATGTGCCACAGGTACAGCGCCATCACGTTGTCGTTGGCGATCCCGATGAGGCGTGGCCACGCACCGCGGGTCAGCACCCGGTTCATCACCGGCACCAGGGCCAGCAGCAGCCCGATCTGCACGGTCGCCAGCGCCAGCAGCGCCACCGACGGCGGCGCGGAATTCTCCACCCGTACGCCCGGCACGCCGATCATCGCGATCTGATACGGACCCCAGGTGACCAGCAGTGGCAGCGCGGCCGCGGCCGCAGCCGCCATCGCGACCAGTACCCTGCGCCGCAGAAGTGCGCCGTGCCAAGCGATTCCGAGCTGGTAGATCGCCGCCCAGCAGAAGAAGTAGTTCAGCGTCCGGATCTGTGGGTGGTCGGTGCTGATCCCGATCACGTCGACGATCACCACGCCCGCGGCCAGGACGGCCGGGGCCGCGAGGCCGAAGCGGCGGTGCGCGGCGACCGCGACCGGGGTCAAGGCCACCACCATCAGGTACACCGCCAGGAACCACAGATGCATGGCCACCGCCCAGCCGCCGAGCGCGAGCACCGACCCGTCGATGCCCGCGGCCAGCAGCGCCGCCATCACCACGACGACGAAGCCGGCGTAGATCGCGGTGGGCCCGAGCGTGCGCGCGACTCGGCGGCGCACCCATTCCTGGCGTGACGTCATCCCGGTGTCCCGGCGCGCCCATGACACCGCGCTCGCGTAGCCGGCGACCGCGAAGAACACCGGCACCACCTGGAAGCCCCACGTGAGCCACTGTGTCCACGGCATCAGGACCAGCGGGTTGTCCCGGCCGAACTCGCCGTCGCGGTAGGTCATCACCGACAGCAGCCAGTGCCCGATGACGACGATCATGACCGCTGCGGATCGGTAGAGGTCGAGCGCGAGCTCGCGCGCCGGTGCCTGGGCTCGGGTGGTGTCCATCGCAGCCCATTCTGCGGGTGCGGCCCCCACAAGTGGGGGAGCTGGAGAAGAGTGTCCGAGGGGGGACTTGAACCCCCACGCCCGTTAATAGGGCACTAGCACCTCAAGCTAGCGCGTCTGCCATTCCGCCACTCGGACCTGCTGTGCGGCGCTTAAGGCTAACGGATGAGCCGCCCCGGGCCCAAACCAGCCGAGCACGGCAGTGTTAGAAAGGGACATGTGAGCGGACTTTCCGATGGTGGCGTCACGCCGGCCGACGAGGTCGTCGACCTTGTCAGCACGCTGATCCGGTTCGACACCTCCAACACCGGGGAGCCGGCCACCACCAGGGGCGAGGCCGAATGCGCCCGCTGGGTGGCCGATCAGCTCGCTGAGGTCGGATACACCTGCGAGTACGTCGAGGCGGGCGCGCCGGGCCGGGCCAACGTCTTCGCCCGGCTCGAAGGCGCCGACCGCTCCCGAGGCGCGCTGATGCTGCACGGCCACCTGGACGTGGTGCCCGCCGAGGCGTCGGACTGGAGCGTGCACCCGTTCTCCGGCGCCGTCGAGGACGGCTACGTCTGGGGCCGCGGCGCGGTCGACATGAAGGACATGGTCGGGATGATCATCGCGGTCGCCCGGCACTTCAAACGCCACGGCATCGTGCCTCCGCGAGACCTGGTGTTCGCGTTCGTCTCCGATGAGGAGGCCGGCGGCAACTACGGCTGCAAATGGCTCGTGGACCACCGGCCGGACCTGTTCGACGGCGTCACCGAGGCGGTCGGCGAGGTCGGCGGGTTCTCGCTGACCGTGCCGCGCCGCGACGGCGGCGAGCGGCGGCTGTACCTGATCGAGACTGCCGAGAAGGCGATGCTGTGGATGCGCCTGACCGCGCGCGGCCGCGCCGGGCACGGCTCGATGGTGCACGACGACAACGCCGTCACCGCCGTCGCCGAGGCGGTCGCCAAGCTGGGCAGGCACCGGTTCCCGATCGTGCTGACCGAATCGGTCGAGCAGTTCCTCACCGCGGTCGGTGAGGAGACCGGCTACACCTTCGACCCCGCGTCACCCGACATCGAGGGCACGGTCGCCAAACTCGGCGGGATCGCCCGCATCGTCGGCGCCACGCTGCGCGACACCGCCAACCCGACGATGCTCAAGGCCGGTTACAAGGCCAACGTCATCCCGGGCACCGCCGAAGCCGTCATCGACTGCCGGGTGTTGCCGGGCCGACTTGCCGAGTTCGAGCGGGAGGTCGACGAGCTGATCGGCCCCGACGTCCAACGCGAGTGGATCACCAACCTGCCGTCGTATGAGACGCCGTTCGACGGTGAACTGCTGGATGCGATGAACGACGCGATCCTGGCCACCGACCCGGATGCGCGGACCGTGCCCTACATGCTGTCCGGGGGCACCGACGCAAAACACTTCGCCCGCTTGGGGATTCGCTGCTTCGGCTTCGCCCCGCTGCGGTTGCCGCCCGAACTGGACTTCGCCGCCCTGTTCCACGGCGTCGACGAACGGGTACCCGTGGATGCGCTGAAGTTCGGCGCGCAGGTGCTCGAGCACTTCCTGCTGCACTCGTAGTAATCCGACTGAAAGGGATCCTCCGCCATGGCGTTCGACTACGACCCGTACTCGTTCCTTCCCCCATTGCCCACCTTCACCGTCACCTCGCAGTCGTTCGACGACGGTCAGCCCTGGGGCAAGGATCAGGTCAGCGGCATCATGGGTGCCGGCGGGTCCGACATCTCGCCGCAGCTGAGCTGGTCCGGGTTCCCCGAGGAGACCCGCAGTTTCGCCGTCACGGTCTTCGACCCGGACGCCCCGACGGTCTCCGGGTTCTGGCACTGGGCGGTGTTCAACCTGCCCGCGACGGTCACTGACCTGCCCGCAGGTGTCGGCGACGGCAGCGCGAGCGGATTCCCCGGTGACGCGGTCACTCTGGCCAACGACGCTGGGCTGAAGCGCTTCATCGGCGCCGCCCCGCCGGCCGGGCACGGCCCGCACCGCTACATCGTCGCCGTCCACGCGGTCGGGGTCGAGAAGCTCGGTGTGCCCGCCGACGCCACCCCGGCCTACCTCGGGTTCAACCTGTTCGGGCATGCGATCGCCCGCGCGCTGATCACCGGCACCTACGAACAGAACTGACGCAGAGCGCTCCGGACCACAGTCGTTTCACCTATCCACCTTTTGCAGGGAAAGTGCGAGAGAACGCCTGCAAAGCGTGGATAGGTGGGGCCTGTGGGACCTGACGTGCCCTCGTGCCGGTTCACTTGCCCATCGTCGAGCCGACCGCCTCTGTGAGGCAGGAGAATCCGTTCTCGCGGAGGCGGGCGGCGATGCCGTCGTTGAGGGTCTTGGCCCACAGCCCACCGCCGTAGACGAACCCGGTGTAGCCCTGCAGCAGTGAGGCGCCGGAGGTGATGCGCTCCCAGGCGTCGTCGGCCGTCTCGATGCCGCCCACGCTGACCAGTGCCAGACGGTCGCCGACGCGCGCGTACAGGCGGCGCAGCACCTCCAGCGCGCGGCGCGCCACCGGAGGGCCGGAGACCCCGCCGGCGCCGAGTTCGGCCGCTCCGGGTGTGGCGAGGCCGTCACGCGACACGGTGGTGTTGGTCGCGACGATACCGGCCAGCGCGAGATCGACTGCGAGATCTGCGATTTCGTCGATGTCCTGATCGGCCAGATCAGGTGCGATCTTGACCAGCACCGGGGTCGACGTCTCGGCGAGCACCGCGGACAGGATGGGCCGCAGCGACTCCACGGACTGCAGATCGCGCAGACCGGGGGTGTTGGGCGAGCTGACGTTGACCACGAGGTAGGACGCCAGCGGGCCGAGCAGTCGCGCGCTCTCGGCGTAGTCCTCGGCGGCGCGCTCGGGCGGGGTCACCTTCGTCTTGCCGATGTTGACGCCGACCGGCACGTCGGGCGCATGGCGTGCCAGCCGGGTCGCCAGCTCACCGGCCCCGTGATTGTTGAATCCCATGCGGTTGAGCAGCGCCCGGTCGGCGGGCAGCCGGAACAGCCGCGGAGACGGATTCCCGGGCTGCGCCTGCGCCGTCACGGTGCCGATCTCGGCGAAGCCGAAACCCAGTGCGCCCCAGGTGTGCAGCCCGAGTCCGTCCTTGTCGAATCCGGCCGCCAGGCCCACGGGTCCGGGGAAGTGCACCCCGAACACGGTGCTGGCCAGAACGGGATCGTGCGGGGCCAGTCGGCGGGTCAGCTGCCGGCGCAGCGGTGCGGGCCGGGTGGCGGCCCGCAGACCGCGAAACACGATCGTGTGGATGCGTTCGGCCGGCGCCAGAAACAGCGCCTTGCGCAGTGCGGTGTACATCTACAGCCCCGGCTGGTCGGGCCCGGGGGCGGCATCGGGGCGCTTCTTGCGGCGCAGCAGCACGCGCCTCGACCCGTCGGTGTAGAGCCGGACCCGGGTCAGCTCCCAGCCGCGATACTCCGCCTCGATCGCCAGCCGCGTGGAAGCCGTGACCCGCGTGACCTCCGGTGGCAACTTCAGCGGGATCCACTCGTAATCGCCCGGATCCTCGGCCACCGCCTTGCTCCACGCCGCCGGCATCCGTCCGCGTGCGGCGCTCACGGCGCGGCCTCCGGGATCACCTGCACACCGGCTCCCGCGCCGGACACCACGTAGAGGGTGTTCGACGTGTCGTCGAATGCCAGGGAGTTCGGTTGCCGCACGGTTCGATATCGCACCTTCTCGACGGGGATGCCGGTTGCCAGATCGTATCCAACGACGGTGTTCGTCGCGGTCTGCGCCACCCAGGCCAGACCGTTGCGGCCCGCTGAGCCGGCCACCCCGTACGGGGAACCGGGCACCGGGTAGCGCTGCCGCAGGATCAGCGGGTTCAGGCCGTACACCAGCAGTTCACCGCCGCGGGTGTCGGTGACCAGCACGCGTCCGGCGCCGTCGGCGGCCATCGTGGTGGCGCCCTCACCGGCGCGCAGCGCGTGTTCGGACTTGGTGCCCTCGACGTTCAGGCTCGTCACCGAGGTCTGGCCGCGGTCGAGCACCACCGCGGTATCGCCCTGGGTGACAAGGGCATCGACCCGGGCGAAGATCTTCAGCTGCGCGCCGACCGAACGCTCGGAGGCCAGCGTATACACCGTCCCGTCGTCGCTGCCCAGCACCAACCGGCCGTCGGAGCGCCGGGCGATCGCGGTGAAGTCCACCCCGTCGTGACCTTCGACGTCCACCTTGGTGGCCGCGCCGGCTGCGATGTCGAACCGGTAGTAGCCGCCCCGGGTCGACAGGAACGCCCGGCCCTCGCCGTCGGTGGTCACCGCCGTCGCCGGGCCGGCCAGCGTGACCGGGGTCTGCGTGCCGGAGCGCCCGAGGACGGTCAGCGTCGCACCGTCCGAGCCGGGGGAGAGCACCAGCAGCGACCCGGTCGCCGCGTCGAAGGCCGCGGTCAGCGCGTCGGCGGCCAGCGGAAACACCTGTCCTTCGGGGGCCGTGGTGACCGGCGGCGAGTCCGCGGCGCGCGCGGGCTCGATCGTCGGGGGAGGCGCGTCCACCGGATTCGACGAACAGCCGGTCACCAGCGTCAACGCCAACGCAGCGATCCCCAGACGAACCAGGTGACATGGTGAGTTTATGTGGCGCGACAACGGGTAGCTCTCGGTTCGGGTTCGGCGGGGATCGATTCGGAGAGTCAGTGTATGCAACGTCGTAACGGTGGTCCGGTGGCGTCGGGGCTCCTCGGTGCGTCCAACGGCGGTATGGTCCATACCATGACCCTCACAGCTGACAGCGACGTCACTGGCCGGGGCTTCACGGTCGAAGTCATCACCACCGGCGTGCACGCCAGCGGTTTCGGCGAACTCGGCGACGGGCGCAGCTTCGCTTTCTGCGCGTCCCACTCGGACCGTCAGGTGACATTGGTCGTCGAGGTGTACCGACCCCGGCTGCGCAATCCGGTCCCGCAAGCCGAAGACGTGGTGGCCGTCGCGACCCGCAAGCTCACCGATATCGACATGACCGACGAGCGCAGCGTGATCGCCGCCGTGCGCGACGCGGTCGCCGACGCGCAGCCGGTCAACCGCAACGGCCGCTGAGCGCGGCCCGGCCCGCGCCACGGTACGGTCGTCGTCGTGACGGGGCTGGCGGAGATGTCGTGGCTGCAGGTCGTCGTCCTCTCAGTGCTGCAGGGACTCACCGAATTCCTGCCGGTGTCCTCGTCGGGACACCTCGCGATCGCGTCGAAGGTGTTCTTCGACGGTGACGCGGGAGCGTCTTTCACCGCGGTGAGCCAGCTCGGCACCGAAGCCGCGGTGCTCGTCTACTTCGCGCGCGACATCGTGCGGATCGTCAAGGCCTGGTTCGCGGGGCTGTTCCGCGCCGGCGAGCGCAACGCCGACTACTGGCTGGGCTGGTGGGTGATCATCGGCACGATCCCGATCAGCGTGGTCGGGCTGCTGTTCAAGGACGAGATCCGTACCGGCGCGCGCAACCTGTGGCTGGTGGCCACGGCACTGATCGTGTTCTCGTTCGTGATCGCTGCCGCCGAGTACGCCGGCAGGCAGACCCGGCGCGTCGAGCAACTCACATGGAAGGACAGCGTGATCGTCGGTCTCGCGCAGTGCCTGGCCCTGGTACCCGGGGTGTCGCGGTCGGGCGCCACGATCAGCGCGGGCCTGTTCCTCGGTATGGAACGCGAGCTCGCCGCCCGTTTCGGGTTCCTGCTCGCCATCCCGGCGGTGTTCGCCTCGGGGCTGTTCTCGCTGCCCGACGCGTTCAACCCTGCTGGAGAGGGCATGAGCGCCAGCGGAGCTCAGCTTCTCGTGTCGACCGTGATCGCGTTCGTGGTCGGATACGCCGCGGTGGCGTGGTTCCTGCGGTTCCTGGTGCGGCACAGCATGTACTGGTTCGTCGGCTACCGCGTGCTGCTCGGCAGCGTGGTGCTGATCCTGCTCTCCACGGGGGTGGTGGCCGCGACATGACTGTCCTGCTACTGCGGCACGGCCGCTCGACCTCGAACACCGCACACACGCTTGCGGGGCGCTCCGCGGGCGTCGACCTCGACGACCGCGGCCGCGAACAGGCCTCGGCTTTGGTCGAGCGGCTCGGTGAGCTGCCGATCCGGGCCATCGTGCGCTCGCCGCTGCTGCGGTGCGAACGCACCGTCGAACCCCTGGCCGCCGCGCTCGGCCTGGAGCCTGTCGTCGACGACCGCATCACCGAGGTCGACTACGGATCCTGGACCGGCCGCAAGATCGGCGACCTGGTCAAGGAGCCGCTGTGGGCGGTGGTGCAGCAGCAGCCCAGCGCCGCGGTGTTCCCCGACGGCGAGGGGCTGGCCGGGGTGCAGGCACGCGCGGTCGCCGCGGTGCGGGAACACGACCGCAGGCTCGCCGACGAACACGGCGGTGACGCGCTGTGGATCGCCTGTACCCACGGCGATGTGATCAAGTCCGTCCTGGCCGACGCGCTGGGCAGCCACCTGGACAGCTTCCAGCGCATCAACGCCGACCCGGCGTCGGTCAGCGTCGTGCGCTACACCCCGCTGCGCCCGTTCGTCATCCACGTCAATCACACCGGTGTGGCGCTGAACGCCACGCTGTCGGCCCCACCTGCTGCCGACAAGCCCGACGCCGGCGAGGTCCCCAGCGGAGACGCCGTGGTCGGCGGATCCACCGGCTGACGGTATTTTGGAAACTGCCATGGCCCGCGAAATCCACGTCTTCCGCACACCCGACCGCTTCGTGGCTGGGACGGTCGGCGAACCGGGAAACCGGACGTTCTACCTACAGGCCGTCCACGACAAGCGGGTCGTGTCGGTGGTGCTGGAAAAGCAGCAGGTGGCCGTGCTCGCCGAGCGCATCGCCGCGCTGTTGTTGGAGATCAACCGCCGCTTCGGCACCCCGATCCCGCCCGAGACCGGCGAGGTCGACGACCTCAGCCCGCTGATCACCCCCGTGGACGCGGAGTTCCGGGTGGGCACCATGGGGCTGGGCTGGGATTCGGAGGCCCAGACCGTCGTCGTCGAGCTGCTCGCCGTCTCGGAGACGGAATTCGACGCCTCCGTCGTCCTCGACGACGCCGAGGAGGGACCCGACGCGGTGCGGGTGTTCCTGACCCCCGAGTCGGCCCGCCAGTTCGCCGCCCGGTCCAACCGGGTGATCTCGGCCGGGCGCCCGCCGTGCCCGCTGTGCGAGGAACCGCTGGACCCCGAGGGCCACATCTGCGTCCGAACCAACGGTTACCGGCGCGGTGCACTCTCCGGTCCCGACGATGACGAGCTCTGAGGTCCTGCAGCGCGGCGAGCTGACCGTGCTCGGCCGGATCCGATCGGCGAGCAACGCCACGTTCCTGTGCGAGGCCACCCTCGGCGAGATCGTCACGCACTGCGTCTACAAGCCGGTCCGCGGTGAGGCCCCGCTGTGGGACTTCCCCGACGGGACCCTGGCCGGACGCGAGGTCGCCTCGTACCTGGTGTCGGCGGCACTGGGCTGGAACGTGGTGCCCTACACCATCATTCGGGACGGTCCGGCCGGGTCCGGCATGCTGCAGCGCTGGGTCGACCAGCCCGGTGACGAAGACCCGGACGCCGAGGCCGATGCCGGTCCCGACCTGATCGACCTGCTGCCCGCGGGGGAGATCCCGCCGGGGTTCCTGCCCGTGCTGCAGGCTTACGACTACGCCGGCGACGAGGTCACCCTGGTGCACGCCGACGACGTGCGACTGCGCCGCATCGCGGTGTTCGACGTGCTGGTCAACAACGCCGACCGCAAGGGCGGCCATGTGCTGCACGGTGTCGACGGATGCGTCTACGGCGTCGACCACGGCGTCACGCTGCACGTCGAGGACAAATTGCGCACCGTGTTGTGGGGGTGGGCGGGCAAACCGGTCGACGACGACATGCTCGCCGACATCGCGGTTCTGGGCGGGAAACTCGACGGCGACCTCGGGGCCGAGCTGTGCGGGCTGATCACCCCCCGTGAGGTTGCCGCCTTGCGGTCCAGAGTCGTTGGCCTGCTGCGCAATCCGGTGATGCCGACACCCGACCGGCGACGGCCGATCCCATGGCCGGCATTCTGACGTGATCTACTTGCCGGGTGACTCTCACCGACGCAGCACTGGCCGCCGCGGTGGCCGAAGAGGCCGGTGAGCTGCTGCTGGCGATGCGCGAGCAGTTCGGGTCCGGAGCGTTCTACGACCCGTACGACCTCGGCGACGCCGGGGACATGCGCGCCAACACGCTCATCCTGGACCGGCTGCACGAGACCCGTCCGCACGATGCGGTGCTGTCCGAGGAGGCTGTCGACGACGTGTCGCGCGTCGACGCCGACCGGGTGTGGATCGTCGATCCCGTCGACGGCACCTATGAGTACTCGATGCCCGGCCGCACCGACTGGGCGGTGCACATCGCGTTGTGGCAACGCTCGTCGGCGCACGGCACGCCCACCATCACCGACGCCGCCGTCGCGTTGCCCGCCCGCGGCGAGGTCTACCGCACCGACACGGTCAGCCCGCCGCCGCGGCGCCGCGAGGGCCCCATCCGTGTCACCGCCAGCTCCAACCGCCCGCCCGCGGTGCTGTGGCGGCTGCGCGAACACCTCGACATCGAGTTGGTCCGGATCGGCTCGGCCGGTGCCAAGGCGATGGCGGTGGTGCGCGGCGACGTCGACGCCTACCTGCACGCCGGTGGTCAGTGGGAGTGGGATTCGGCCGCGCCCGCCGGTGTGCTGTGGGCCGCCGGGATGCACGCCTCCCGCATCGACGGTTCACCGCTGATCTACAACCGACGCGATCCCTACCTCCCGGATCTGTTGATGTGCCGACCTGAGTTGGCCCGGGTCCTGCTGGAGGGGATCTGGTCGGCCAACCGGGAATGAAACAGCCGTCGGAATTGTCGGTTTCGACGATGTCTAGAGTCGAGGCTATGCAATCGTGGTCCGCGCCGAACGTGCCGGCGCTGCCTGGGCGAGGGCCGCAGTTGCGGCTCTACGACAGCGCGGATCGTCAGGTGCGGCCGGTGGCGTCCGGCGCCACCGCGACGATGTACGTGTGCGGGATCACCCCGTATGACGCCACCCATCTCGGGCACGCCGCCACCTACCTGACGTTCGACCTGGTGCACCGGCTGTGGCTCGACGGCGGCCACGACGTGCACTACGTGCAGAACATCACCGACGTCGACGACCCGCTGTTCGAACGGGCACAGCGCGACGGCATCGGCTGGCGCGAGCTCGGGGACCGCGAGACCGAGCTGTTCCGCCAGGACATGGCGGCCCTGCGGGTGCTGCCGCCGCGCGACTACGTCGCCGCCACCGAGGCCATCGCCGAGGTCATCGAACTGGTGGAGAAGATGCTGGCCTGCGGCGCGGCATACGTGGTCGACGACGCGCGATACCCGGACGTGTACTTCTGCGCCGACGCCACCGTGCAGTTCGGTTATGAATCCGGCTACGACCGCGCCACCATGCTGGCCCTGTTCGGCGAACGCGGCGGCGACCCGGACCGGCCCGGCAAAAGCGATCCGCTGGATGCGCTGCTGTGGCGTGCCGAGCGTCCCGGCGAACCCAGTTGGCCCTCGCCGTTCGGTCCCGGGCGGCCGGGCTGGCACGTCGAGTGCGCGGCGATCGCGCTCAGCCGCATCGGGACCGGCCTGGACATCCAGGGCGGAGGCAGCGACCTGATCTTCCCGCACCACGAGTTCTCCGCCGCGCACGCTGAATGCGTCTCGGGGGAGCGGCGTTTCGCCCGGCACTACGTCCACTCCGGCATGATCGGCTGGGAGGGCCACAAGATGTCGAAGAGCCGCGGCAATCTGGTGCTGGTGTCCCAGCTGCGCCGCGACGGAGTCGACCCCGCCGCCGTCCGGCTCGGGCTGTTCGCCGGCCACTACCGCGAGGACCGCTTCTGGAGCGCCGACGTGCTCGACGAGGCCCTGGCGCGGCTGCACCGGTGGCGCAGTGCGACGGCCCTGGACGGCGCGCCCGACGCCGCCGATGTGGTGGCCCGCGTGCGCCGCTACCTGGCCGACGACCTCGACACCCCGAAAGCTCTTGCGGCGCTGGATGGTTGGGCCACCGATGCGTTGTCTTACGGCGGCCACGACGAGACCGCGGGCCAGACGGTGGCCACCGCGGTCGACGCGCTCCTCGGCGTTCAGCTGTAAACCCGCGGTCAGGGAGTAGGTTTCGGCCATGACATCGGTGGCCGGAACAACTGCGTTCATCACCGGAGGGGCCCGCGGCGTCGGCGCCGAGGTCGCGCGGCGCCTGCACGCCAGAGGTGCCCGCCTCGTGCTCACCGACCTGGACGAGGCGCCGCTGACCGCACTGCGCGAGGCTCTGGGCACCGACCGGGTGCACACCGTGGTCGCCGACGTCCGTGACCTCTCGGCCATGGAGAGCGCCGCCGCGAGTGCCGTGGAGCGGTTCGGCGGTATCGACATCGTGATGGCCAACGCCGGCATCGCCTCCTACGGCTCGGTGCTACAGGTCGACCCCAAAGCCTTCCGCACGCTGATGGAGGTCAACGTCACCGGCGTGTTCCACACGGTGCGCGCCACTCTGCCGTCGGTGCCGGAGCGGCGCGGCTACGTGCTGATCGTGTCGTCGCTGGCCGCGTACGCGGCCGCACCGGGCCTGGCGCCCTACAACGCGTCCAAGGCCGCCGTCGAGCAGTTCGCCAACGCGCTGCGCCTGGAGGTCGGGTTCCGCGGCGTCGCCGTCGGGTCGGCGCACATGTCCTGGATCGACACCCCGCTCGTCAACGACACCAAGGCCGACCTGTCGACGTTCACCGAGATGCTCAGCCGGCTGCCGTTCCCGCTGAACAGAACCACCTCCGTCGAGGCGTGCGGGGAGGCCTTCGTGGCCGGCATCGAACAGCGCAGGCGCTAGATCAACTGTCCGGGCTGGGTCGGGCTGCTGCGCTGGCTCAAACCCCTGCTCTCCACGCGCCTCGGCGAACAGCAGGTGCTCAAGTTCATCCCCGACCTGCTGCCCCGGATGGACGCCGAGGTCGCCGCGCTGGGCCGGTCGTTGGGCGCCCGCACCCAGGAACTGGAGGACCGTTGATGCTGTCACTGCGCCGCCCGACCGCCGCCGCGGTGGCCTTGCTGCTGCTCGCGGCATGCGGCACCGACACGTCCACACCCGAGGACACCTCGACGTCGCCGGCGCCGGAGCCCGCCGCGCAGGTCAGCCCCGCCGAGGCGCGGGCGATCGCCAAACAGGCCTATGTCTACGGCTTCCCGATGGTCGACAACTATCGGGTGCAGTATTCGTACTTCGTCGACCGACAGGACCCGGAGTACAAGGGCGGCTGGAATGAGGTGCACAGCACCGCGCGGGTCTATACGCCCGACGACACGGCGATCCAGACGCCGAACTCTGACACCCCGTACTCGTTCGTCGGGGCGGACCTGCGGACCGAGCCGCTGGTACTGACCGTGCCGCCGATCCAGCAGGACCGCTACTACTCCCTTCAGTTCGTCGACGGCTACACCTACAACTTCGCCTACACGGGCAGCCGCACCACCGGAAACGGCGGCGGACGGTATCTGCTGGCCGGACCCGGGTGGCAGGGCGAGAAACCCGAGGGCATCGACGAGGTCATCCGCTCGGACACCGAGTTGGCCTTCGTGCTCTACCGCACCCAGCTGTTCGGACCGTCGGACATCGAGGAGGTCCGCAAGATCCAGGCGGGCTACCAGGTCGCCCCGCTGTCGGTGTACCTCAACCAGCCCTCGCCGGAGCCGGCGCCGGCGATCGACTTCGTCCCGCCGCTCCCGCCGGAACAGCAGCGCACGTCGCCGCAGTTCTTCGAGATCTTGAACTTCGCAATGCGGTATGCGCCGGTGCTGCCCGGCGAGGAAGGGCTGCGGGACCGCTTCGCGCGGATCGGGGTGGGCCCGGACGGCGATTTCGACGCCGACACCTTGAGCCCCGAGATGCGCGCCGCGATCGAGGGCGGCATGGCCGACGCCTGGACCGAGTTCGACACGTTCAAGAAGACCAAGGTCGACACCGGCGAGGTCGGTTCGGCGCAGTTCTTCGGTACGCAGGAGGACCTCAAGGGCAACTATCTGTACCGGATGGCCGGCGCCGTCCTCGGCATCTACGGCAACACCGCCGCCGAGGCCATCTATCCGGGCGCGTTCAACGACTCCACCGGTCAGCCCCTGTCGGGCGCGAACGACTACGTGTTCCGGTTCCCGTCCGGCCAACTGCCCCCGGTGAACTCGTTCTGGTCGCTGACCATGTACGAACTGCCGGCCAGCCGGCTCGTGCCCAACGCGATGAACCGCTACCTGATCAATTCGGAGATGCTGCCCAGCCTGGTGCCCGACAGCGACGGTGGATACACGTTCTACATCCAGAACGAATCACCGGGCATCGAGAAGGAAGCCAACTGGCTGCCCGCCCCGAAAGGGCCGTTCGCGCTGGTGCTGCGCCTGTACTGGCCCAAGCCCGACGCGCTCAACGGCACCTGGAAGTCGCCTCAGCCCGAGCGCATCTAACGCAGGCTCCTCTTCCTGCCGAGCGTGCGTGTCTGCGGTCGACACACCGCGCTGACGACGGAGTTTGCGCACGCTCGCACTGAAAACGGCTCGCTGAGAACCGGGCGCGTCAGCCGCGGAAGCCGGGACCGCGGCGGCGCAGGTAGCGCTCGAACTCCGCGGCCAGCGCGTCGCCGTCGATCTTGCCCAGCGCCTCGTTCATGTCGACCTCGGCGTCGCCGCGTTCCTCCAGCGATTGCACGTACTCGGCGACCTCGTCGTCCTCCGAGGTCATCTCGGTGACCGCCTGCTCCCATTCCTCGGCCTGAGCGGGCAGGTCGTCCAGCGGCACCTCGATGTCGAGGACATCCTCGACCCGGCGCAGCAGCGCCACCGTGGCCTTCGGATTCGGCGGCTGCGAGACGTAGTGCGGAACCGCGGCCCAGAACGTCACCGCGGGGATACCGGCCTGCACACACGCGTCCTGAAACACCCCGGCGATCCCCGTCGGCCCTTCGTAGCGGGTCTCCTCCAGACCGAACGTCTTGGCCGAGTCCGCCGAATACGCCGCGCCGGACACCGGAACCGGGCGGGTGTGGGGCGTGTCGGCCAGCAGTGCGCCCAGGATGACAACGGTATGCACGTTGAGCTTCTCGGCGATCGTCAGCAACTCCGCGCAGAAGGTGCGCCAGCGCATGTTCGGTTCGACGCCGTGCATCAGCACGATGTCGCGGTCGCTGCCGGGAGGGCGGCAGTGTGAGATCCGCATCGACGGCCACACCAGCTCGCGGGTGACGCCGTCGATCTGGCGGATCACCGGCCGGTTGACCTGGTAGTCGTAGTACGACTCGTCGTCGATCTCGACGATGGTCTCGGCTTCCCAGATCGCGTCCAGGTGCTCCAGCGCATCGCTGGCCGCGTCGCCGGCGTCATTCCAGCCCTCGAACGCCGCGACGACGATCGTGTCGCGCAGGTCGGGCAGGTCGGATCGCTTCGGACCGCCGAAATCCGAGGGTGTCACCAGGCCAGCGTAAGCCTTGCGTGCCCTCGATGACGGGCATCGACCCGCGCTGGGAGTTGTGTGCCCGACTACCCTGGCGGTGTGACTGGCGCAAACAACCGCGGGTACCGCACGGACCTGCGCGACGTGTCGTCGACGGGGTTCGGAGTCGAGACGAAATTCCGTCGGCGCCACCCCGGTTAACCTTGGTTACGCGCTGCCGGTCAAGCGCATCGCGACCGCCACGCGGGTCGGGGTCGACCACAACGACGAGATGGGCGTCCAGACGTCGATCGGGTGACGTCGTAGACTTTCTGAGGTCGAGAGGCGTTGCAACGGTTATCTGGGGGACCAGGTCCCTTCGGTATCCGCCACGCTCGGCAGAGTCAAGGACGCCTTCCGCTAAGGAAGGAACGCACGTGAACGCCTCTGAGCAGAGCATCTCCGGGTCGAACGCCTCCGTGCCGACTGCGCTCACGCCGAACGTCCGGCCTGACTGCACCGACGAACTCACGGCCGCGCTGCGCCGGCGGATCATGGTCATCGACGGGGCGATGGGCACGGCCATCCAGCGGGACCGACCGGACGAGGCCGGCTATCGCGGCGAGCGCTTCAAGGACTGGCCGAGCGACCTGCAGGGCAACAACGACCTGCTCAACCTGACGCAGCCGCAGATCATCGAGGCGATCCACCGCGAGTACCTCGAAGCCGGTGCCGACATCCTGGAGACCAACACCTTCAATGCGAACGCGGTCTCGCTCGGCGACTACGGCATGGAGGAACTGAGCTACGAACTGAATTTCGCCGGCGCCGCGCTGGCCCGGGCGGCCTGTGACGAGTTCAGCACCCCGGACAAGCCGCGCTACGTCGCCGGGGCGCTGGGACCGACGACACGGACCGCGTCGATCTCGCCGGACGTCAACGACCCCGGTGCCCGCAACGTGTCCTACGACCAGCTGGTCGCCGCCTACCTGGAGGCAGCGAATGGCCTGGTCGACGGCGGCGCAGACCTGATCATCGTCGAGACGATCTTCGACACGCTCAACGCCAAGGCCGCGGTGTTCGCCATCGAGACGCTGTTCGAGAAGCGCGGACGCCGCTGGCCGGTGATCATCTCGGGCACCATCACCGACGCCTCCGGGCGGACGCTGTCCGGTCAGGTCACCGAAGCGTTCTGGAACTCGATCAGGCACGCGCATCCGCTCGCGGTCGGGCTCAACTGCGCGCTGGGCGCGCCGGAGATGAGGCCGTACATCGCCGAGATGTCGCGGATCGCGGACACCTTCGTCTCCTGCTACCCGAACGCCGGCCTGCCCAACGCGTTCGCCGAGTACGACGAGACCCCCGAGCGCCAGGCCGGCTACGTCGCCGACTTCGCCGAGGCCGGCTTCATCAACCTGGTCGGCGGCTGCTGCGGGACGACGCCGGCGCACATCGCCGCGATCGCCAAGGCCGTCGAGGGCACACCACCGCGTGAGGTGGCGCAGATCCCGGTGGCCACCCGGCTCGCGGGTCTGGAACCGCTCAACATCACCGACGACTCCCTGTTCGTCAACATCGGTGAGCGCACCAACATCACCGGTTCGGCCCGATTCCGCAACCTGATCAAGGCGCAGGACTATGACACCGCGCTCTCGGTGGCCCTGCAGCAGGTGGAGGCCGGTGCGCAGGTCATCGACATCAACATGGATGAGGGCATGATCGACGGCGTCGCCGCGATGGACCGGTTCACCAAGTTGATCGCGGCCGAGCCGGACATCAGCCGCGTCCCGGTGATGATCGACTCCTCCAAATGGGAGGTCATCGAGGCCGGCCTGAAGAACGTGCAGGGCAAGCCGATCGTGAACTCGATCTCCATGAAGGAGGGCGAGGAGAAGTTCATCCGGGAGGCCCGGCTGTGCCGCAAGTACGGCGCCGCCGTGGTGGTGATGGCTTTCGACGAGCAGGGTCAGGCCGACAACCTGGAGCGGCGCAAGGAAATCTGCGGGCGTGCCTACCGGATCCTGACCGAGGAGGTCGGTTTCCCGCCCGAGGACATCATCTTCGACCCGAACTGCTTCGCGCTGGCCACCGGTATCGAGGAGCACGCCACGTACGGGATCGACTTCATCGAGGCCTGCGCCTGGATCAAGGAGAACCTGCCAGGGGTGCACATCTCCGGCGGTATCTCGAACGTGTCGTTCTCGTTCCGGGGCAACAACCCGGTCCGCGAGGCGATCCACGCGGTGTTCCTGTTCCACGCCATCAAGGCCGGCCTGGACATGGGCATCGTCAACGCCGGTGCGCTGGTGCCGTATGACTCGATCGACCCGGAACTGCGCGAGCGCATCGAAGACGTCGTGCTCAACCGTCGCGAGGACGCGGCCGAGCGCCTGCTGGACATCGCCGAGCGGTTCAACCAGTCCGACAAGGGGGAGGACCCGCAGGCTGCCGAGTGGCGATCCTTGCCGGTCCGGGAGCGGATCACGCACGCCCTGGTCAAGGGCATCGACGCGCACGTCGACGACGACACCGAGGAGCTGCGGGCCGAGATCGCCGCCGCCGGAGGACGGCCGATCGAGGTGATCGAGGGCCCGCTGATGGATGGCATGAACGTCGTCGGTGACCTGTTCGGCTCCGGCAAGATGTTCCTGCCCCAGGTGGTGAAGTCCGCGCGCGTGATGAAGAAGGCCGTCGCGTACCTGCTGCCGTTCATCGAGGCCGAGAAGGAAGCCAACGGCGGGGCGAGCGAAGCGACACGCAATGGTCGAGCCGCGAAGGACACCAACGGCACGATCGTGATGGCGACCGTCAAGGGTGACGTCCACGACATCGGCAAGAACATCGTCGGGGTAGTCCTGCAGTGCAACAACTTCGAAGTGATCGACCTCGGTGTGATGGTGCCCGCGAGCAAGATTCTGGACGCGGCCAGGGAACATGACGCCGACATCATCGGGCTGTCCGGGCTGATCACGCCGTCGCTGGACGAGATGGTCAACTTCGCCGTCGAGATGGAACGCGCGGGGCTGGAGATCCCGCTGCTGATCGGTGGCGCGACCACCTCGCGCGCCCACACTGCCGTGAAGGTGGCGCCGCGCCGCAGCGGTCCGGTGGTCTGGGTCAAGGACGCCTCCCGGTCGGTGCCCGTCGCGGCCGCGCTTCTGGACGACAAGCAGCGACCGGCCCTGCTGGAGGCCACCGAGAAGGATTACGCGTCCCTGCGCGAACGGCACGCCCAGAAGAACGAGCGGCCGATGGTGACGTTGGAGAAGGCGCGCGCGAACCGGACGCCGATCGAGTGGGACGGCTACACACCGCCGGTGCCCGCCCAGGGAATCGGGGTGCGCGAGTTCGGCGACTACGACCTCGCCGAACTGCGCGAGTACATCGACTGGCAGCCGTTCTTCAACGCCTGGGAGATGAAGGGCCGCTTCCCCGACATCCTGAACAATCCGGCGTCGGGGGAGGCCGCCCGCAAGTTGTACGACGACGCCCAAGAGATGCTCGACACCCTGATCAAGGAGAAGTGGCTGACAGCCAACGCGGTGATCGGGTTCTTCCCGGCCAACGCCGTCGGTGACGATATCGAGGTGTACACCGACGACACCCGCGCCGAGGTGCTGACCACGTTGCACAATCTGCGTCAGCAGGGTGAGCACCGCGAAGGTATCCCCAACCGGTCGCAGAGCGACTTCATCGCGCCGAAAGACACCGGTCTGGCCGACTACATCGGCGCGTTCGCCGTCACCGCGGGGCTCGGCAGCGGTGAGAAGATCGCCGAATTCAAGGCGGCCAACGACGATTACAGCGCGATCCTGCTGGAATCGCTCGCCGACCGGCTGGCCGAGGCGTTCGCCGAACGGATGCACCAGAGGGTCCGCACGGAGTTCTGGGGCTATCAGCCCGACGAGCGGCTGGACAACGACGCGCTCATCGCGGAGAAGTACGTGGGGATCCGCCCCGCGCCGGGCTACCCGTCGTGCCCGGAGCACACCGAGAAGGTGACGCTCTTCAGGTTGATGGACGTCAAGGAGCGCACCGGCATCGAGCTGACCGAGTCGATGGCGATGTGGCCCGGTGCCGCGGTCAGCGGCTGGTACTTCTCGCATCCCCAGTCGCAGTACTTCGTGGTTGGCCGGCTGGCCCAGGATCAGGTCGCCGACTACGCGAGGCGCAAGGGCTGGACCCTGCAGGAAGCCGAACGCTGGCTCGCGCCTAATCTCGGCTACAATCCGGAGGACTGAGCCGCCAAAAGTGCAGGAGCGCAAAGCGTTTCAGGAACGCTACGCGTCTTTTCCGGAGGCCGGCCGCGTGCGCAGTGCTGGAGCTCCCCGGCGGGTCCGCGTATCCGGCGGTTGGCGTCACCTCCCCTGCACATGCCAGAATGGTCGGCGTGCGAGCGGTGTTGTGGGACATGGACGGAACCCTCGTGGATTCCGAAAAGCTGTGGGATGTCTCACTTTCGGCGCTCTATGAGAGCTACGGCGGGGTGCTGAGCCGTGAGACCAGGACCGCGCTGGTGGGCGCGTCGGCGGAGGAGACGATGCAGACCGCCTACGCCGAACTGGGCCTGGATCCCGACCCGGTGGCGATGACCGAGTCGATCCGCTGGTTGCACGACCACACCGCCGACCTGTTCGACGACGGCCTGCCGTGGTGTCCCGGCGCCCGGGAGATGCTGGAAGCGCTGGCCGCCGAACGCATGCCGACGGCGCTGGTGACCAATACCGCGCGCCAGCTCGCCGAGCGCGCGCTCGACAGCATCGGCAGGCACTACTTCTCGGTCACGGTGTGCGGCGACGAAGTGCCGAGCGGCAAGCCGGCGCCCGACCCGTATCTGCGCGCCGCCGATCTGCTGGGTTTGCCGCCGTCGGAGTGCCTGGCCGTGGAGGACTCGGTGACCGGTGCCGCCGCCGCCGAACGCGCGGGGTGCGCGGTGCTCATCGTGCCCAACGAGGTGCCGGTCCCCGGCGGGTTGCGCCGCCGGCACGTCGACTCACTGGCCGCCCTCGACGTGGCCGGACTGCGCCGGATCTATCACGAGATCGACGCAGAACTGCCTGACCGAACCGCCTGAGCGCGACCCCGCAGGCGTAGTCCCGCGTACTTCCGGGAACACCCACCGCTGGAAGTCTCGAGTGATTAAATGTGATTCTCATCACGCGTCGTTGCGGGAAAGGTCGTCGCATGGCCGGTCACGGTGGTCCAGTCGGGGAGAGCCCGGAGATCTATGAGAAAGGCCAGGACTTCTCGTCCGGCAAGACCGCGATCCGGATCGCGTCGGTGGCCGCGCTCGGCGGCCTGCTGTTCGGCTACGACAGCGCGGTCATCAACGGTGCGGTGGACTCCATCCAGGAGGACTTCGGCATCGGCAACGCCGAACTGGGCTTCGCGGTCGCCTCGGCGTTGCTGGGTGCCGCCGCCGGCGCGATGACCGCCGGACGTATCGCCGACCGCATCGGCCGCATCGCGGTGATGAAGATCGCCGCCGTGCTGTTCCTGGTCAGCGCCTTCGGCACCGGCTTCGCCCACGAGGTGTGGACCGTGGTGCTGTTCCGCATCGTCGGCGGTATCGGCGTCGGGGTGGCATCGGTGATCGCGCCGGCCTACATCGCCGAGACCTCCCCACCCGGGATTCGCGGTCGGCTCGGATCGCTGCAACAGCTGGCCATAGTGACAGGCATCTTCGCGTCGTTCGCGGTCAACTGGATCCTGCAATGGCTGGCCGGCGGCCCGAACGAGCCGCTGTGGTTCGGGTTGGACGCCTGGCGCTGGATGTTCCTGGCCATGGCGGTCCCGGCCGTGGTGTACGGCGCGCTGGCCTTCACGATCCCGGAATCGCCGCGCTATCTCGTTGCCTCGCACAGAATTCCGGAAGCACGCCGGGTTCTGACAAGGTTGCTGGGGCAGAAGAACCTGGAGATCACCATCGTCCGGATCCGCGAGACGCTGGAACGTGAGGACAAGCCGTCCTGGCGCGACCTGCGCAAGCCGACGGGAGGCTTGTACGGCGTCGTGTGGGTCGGCCTCGGCCTGTCGATCTTCCAGCAGTTCGTCGGCATCAACGTGATCTTCTACTACAGCAACGTGCTGTGGCAGGCGGTGGGGTTCAGCGCCGACGAGTCGGCGATCTACACCGTGATCACCTCGGTGATCAACGTGCTCACCACGTTGATCGCGATCGCCTTGATCGACAAGATCGGGCGTAAGCCGCTGCTGCTCATAGGCTCGTCGGGCATGGCCGTCACGCTGATCACGATGGCAGTGATCTTCGGCAACGCAACGGTCAACCCGGACGGCACCCCGAGCCTGCCCGGCGCCTCCGGGGTCATCGCGCTGATCGCGGCGAATCTGTTCGTCGTCGCGTTCGGCATGTCGTGGGGCCCGGTGGTCTGGGTGCTGCTCGGGGAGATGTTCCCCAACCGGATCCGCGCCGCGGCGCTCGGCCTGGCCGCCGCGGGCCAGTGGGCGGCGAACTGGCTGATCACCGTCACCTTCCCCGCCCTGCGCGACCACCTCGGTCTGGCGTACGGCTTCTACGGGCTGTGCGCGGTGCTGTCCGGTGTGTTCGTGTGGCGGTGGGTGATGGAGACCAAGGGCGTCTCACTGGAGGACATGCACGGCGAGATCCTTCGCGAGAACAAGACCGCGGCCGGCTGAGCCGGCGATCGAGCCGGGCCGGCTGAGCCGGCGATCGAGCCGGGCCGGCTGAGCCCGGCCGATCGCGGCTACGCGGCCCCGACGTGACACAATCGCCAAACGTGAAGACCTTCGATGCGCTGTTCGCCGAACTGAGCGAACGAGCACGCACCCGTCCGGCAGGCAGCGGAACCGTCGCCGCACTCGACGGCGGCGTGCACGGCATCGGAAAAAAGATTCTCGAAGAGGCCGGCGAGGTGTGGCTGGCCGCCGAACACGAGAGCGACGATGCGCTTGCCGAGGAGATCAGCCAGTTGCTCTATTGGACGCAGGTGCTGATGCTCTCCCGCGGGCTCACTCTCGACGACGTGTACGGGAAGTTGTGACATGCTGCGCGTCGCCGTCCCCAACAAGGGCACCCTCAGCGAGCCCGCGGCCGAGATCCTCGCCGAGGCCGGATACCGCCGCCGCACCGACACCAAGGACTTGACCGTCGTCGACCCGGTGAACCAGGTGGAGTTCTTCTTCCTGCGCCCCAAAGACATCGCGATCTATGTCGGCTCGGGCCAGCTCGACTTCGGCATCACCGGCCGCGACCTGGCGCGCGAATCCGATGCCCCGGTGCGCGAGCGGCTGGCGCTGGGCTTCGGCGCGTCGACCTTCCGCTACGCCGCGCCCGCCGACCGGCGCTGGCGGGTGGAGGATCTGCAGGGCAAGCGGATCGCCACGGCGTTCCCGAACCTGGTGCGAAAAGATCTGGCGGGCAAGGGGATCGAAGCAACCGTGATCCGGCTTGACGGGGCTGTGGAGATCTCGGTGCAGCTCGGTGTCGCCGACGCGATCGCCGATGTGGTCGGGTCCGGCCGCACGCTGGGCCTGCACAACCTGGCGGCGTTCGGGGAGCCGCTGTGTGATTCCGAAGCGGTGCTGATCGAGCGCGACGGCGCCGAGGAGAACGCTTCCGCACGTGACCAATTGGCGGGCCGCGTGCAGGGCGTGGTGTTCGGCCAGCAGTATCTGATGCTGGACTACGATTGCCCGCGTTCGGTGCTGGAGCGGGCCACGGAGGTCACCCCCGGACTCGAATCGCCGACCATCGCGCCGCTGGCCGACCCGGACTGGGTCGCGGTGCGCGCCCTGGTGCCCCGCCGTGACGTCAACGCGATCATGGACGAATTGGCCGCGATCGGTGCCAAAGCCATTCTGGCTTCGGACATCCGCTTCTGCCGCTTCTGATCGTCACCGCTCATCGCGCCGTCTGCCGTGTTAGCGTCCGGGTGTCCACCCGGCGTGCGGAGGTCCGATGACGCAGGTTCTCGTTCTCGTGCTGGCCCTGTTGATCGGCGTCGTCGCCGGATCCCGTGCGCTGACGGCCCCCGCCGTCGTCGCGTGGGGCGCGATGTTCGGCTGGATCGACGTCGCGGACAAGTGGTCGGAATGGATGGCGCACCCCGTGACCGTCACCGTGCTGACCATCTTCGCGCTCGGTGAGCTCGTCACCGACCAACTGCCGAGCACCCCGAGCCGCAAGGTGCCCGTGCAGTTCATCGCCCGCCTGCTCACCGGCGGGTTCTCCGGTGCGGTCATCGGCAGCGCGTTCTTCCACACGTTCAGCGCCACCGGCGCGGGGATCGTCGGCGCCGTCCTCGGCACTCTCGCCGGCGCGGCGCTGCGCAGCAGGCTGGCCGGGGCCAAGGGCGGCAACGACCGGCCCGGCGCGTTCACCGAGGACGTCCTCGCGGTCGGCGGTGGGCTCCTGGTCGCGTTCCTGGTGAGCCTGGTCTAGGGGCAATGGTGAGCCAGCAGCGCCATTTCGACGCGATCATCGTCGGCGCCGGGCAGGCCGGCCCGCCGCTGGCCGGCCGGCTCACCGCCGCCGGGCAAACCGTCGCGGTGATCGAACGCAAGCTCGTCGGCGGCACCTGTGTGAACTACGGCTGCATCCCGACCAAGACCCTCGTGGCGAGCGCCCACGTGGCGCATCTGGCCCGGCGCGGCAACGACTTCGGGATCCGCACCGCATCCGTGACCGTAGACATGGCCGCGGTCAAGGCCCGCAAGGACCGCATCAGCGTCGGGGACCGTGAGAGCGTCGAATCCTGGCTCGAAGGCATGCCGGGTTGCACGCTGATACGCGGGCACGCCCGCTTCGAGGGGCCGCGCACGCTGCGGGTCGGCGACGAACTTCTGGAGGCGGACCGGATTTTCCTCAACGTCGGTTGCCGCGCCGTCGTCCCGGACATGCCGGGCCTGGCCGACATCGACTACCTCACCAACGTCGGGATCCTCGACCTCGACGTCGTTCCCGAGCACCTGGTGATCATCGGCGGCAGCTACATCGCGCTGGAGTTCGCCCAGATGTACCGTCGGTTCGGCGCGGCGGTCACCGTCGTCGAGCGGGGTCCGCGCCTGAGCGCGCGTGAGGACGAAGACGTGTCCGCGGCGATCAGGGAGATCCTCGAGGCCGAGGGCATCGACGTCGTCGTCGGGGCCGACGCGATCAGCTTCGCCAAGCAGGCGGACGGGTTCACCGTCACGCCCAGAGCAGGAGCGGCACCGATCCCGGGCAGCCATCTGTTGTTGGCGGTGGGCCGTCGGCCCAATACCGACGACCTCGGCCTGGAGGCGGCGGGCGTGCAGACCGACCACCGCGGCTACATCGTGGTCGACGACCAGCTGCGCACCACCGCCGACAACATCTGGGCGCTGGGCGACTGCAACGGCCGTGGCGCCTTCACCCACACCTCCTACAACGACTTCGAGATCGTCGCGGCCAACCTGCTCGACGGTGATCCGCGCCGCGTCAGCGACCGCGTCACCACGTACGCGCTCTACATCGACCCGCCGCTGGGCCGGGCCGGGATGACCGTCGACGAGGTTCGCAGATCGGGCCGAAGCGCGTTGGTCGGCGAGCGACCCATGACCCGGGTCGGGCGGGCCGTGGAGAAAGGCGAGACGCAGGGGTTCATGAGAGTGGTGGTCGACGCCGACACCGAGGAGATCCTGGGCGCGTCGATCCTCGGCGTCGGCGGTGACGAGGTGGTGCATTCGATCCTCGACGTGATGAGCGCGAAACTGCCGTACACCGCGATCTCACGCACCATGCACATCCACCCGACGGTCAGCGAGCTGATCCCGACCCTCCTGCAGGAGCTGAAGCCACTGAGCTAGCCCCCCTTGACTGTGGCATGGGTCACAGTAATATGACCACTGGTCACATCTAGCCTTGGAGGGCGCGATGCCGACGGTGACGTGGTCTCGTCTGAATGCGGATCGCCGCGCAGCGGTGGTCGCCGCCGCGGAGGCGGAGTTCGCCGCGCACGGATTCTCCGGCGGCAGCCTGAATGTGATCGCGCGCCGAGCCGGGGTCGCCAAAGGCAGTCTCTTCCAATACTTCGCGGACAAGCGCGACCTCTACGCGCATATCACCGACGTGGGCAGCCAGCGGGTACGCCGCCACATGGAAGAGCAGATCCGCCTTCTGGACCCCGCCCGCCCGTTCTTCGAGTTCCTCACCGACCTGCTCGACGTCTGGGTCGCGTACTTCGCCGAACATCCGCGCGATCGGGCATTGCACGCCGCCGCGAGCTTCGAGGTCGACACCGATGCACGTGTCAGTGTGCGTTCCGTCGTGCACCGGCACTATCTGGAGGTGTTGCGGCCACTGGTGCACGACGCGCAGTGCCGCGGTGACCTACGCGCCGAGGCGGACACCGAGACCCTGCTGTCGCTGTTGCTGATGCTGCTGCCGCACCTCGCCCTGGCGCCGTACGTGCGCGGCATGGACCCGGTCCTCGGGCTCGACGAACTCTCGCCCGAGCAGCCGGCCCTGGTCGTGCGCCGCTACGTCACCGTGTTGACGGCGGCCTTCGCCGCCGTCCCTGTGCCCCTCCCGTTCGCAACCACCGAAGGAGAAGCAGTTCCATGACTCACCTGACACGGACCCGGTCGGATTCACTGGCCGCGGGCGGCCTCAACTGGAACAGCCTGCCGCTCAAGCTGTTCGCCGGTGGCAACGCCAAATTCTGGAATCCCGCCGACATCGACTTCTCCCGGGACCGGGCCGACTGGGAATCGCTGACAGATCTGGAACGCGAGTGGGCCACGCGACTGTGCGCGCAGTTCATCGCCGGCGAGGAGGCGGTCACCCAGGATATCCAGCCGTTCATGGCGGCGATGCGCGCCGAGGGTCGGCTCGGCGACGAGATGTACTTGACCCAATTCGCGTTCGAAGAGGCCAAACACACCCAGGTGTTCCGCCTGTGGCTCGATGCTGTCGGCGTGACCGACGACCTGCAGGGGCTTCTCGACGACCTGCCCACGTACCGCACGATCTTCTACGAGGAGCTGCCCCGATCGCTCGACGCGTTGATGTCCGATCCGTCCCCGGCTGCTCAGGTACGCGCCTCGGCGACCTACAACCACGTCATCGAAGGCATGATGGCGTTGACGGGATACTATGCGTGGCACCGTATTTGCGTGGACAACAACATTCTTCCCGGCATGCAGGAATTGGTGCGGCGTATCGGTGACGACGAACGGCGCCACATGGCGTGGGGTACCTTCACCTGCCGGCGGCACGTGGCCGCCGACGACGCCAACTGGGCGGTGTTCGAGTCACGGATGAACGAGCTGATCCCGTTGGCGCTGCGCAACACCGACGACGCCTACGACCTCTACGACGAGGTCCCGTTCAACCTCGACAAGGAGGACATGCAGCAGTACGCCACCGACAAGGGAATGCGCCGGTTCGGCACCATAAGCAGTGCCCGGGGGCGTCCGCTCGGCGAAATCGACGTGGACTACTCGCCGCTGCATCTGGAGGACACCTTCGCCGACGAGGATCGGGCGGCCCTGGCGCGCTCGGCGTGACAGGCGGGCTGGTCAGTCGCGGCGCTGCACCAGCAGCGTCTGCGCGCACGTCCCGATGAAGCCTTCACGGTCGAAGATCTCGGCCGTGGTGACGCCCAAGCCGTCCGGGCCAATGGAACCCCGCGCCCGCAGCGCGAAGTCGTCACCGGCGGGCAGCCGGTGCAGGTGCACCACCGTGTCGGTGTTCATGAACAGGTACCGACGCGGGTCGAGTGCGGCGCCGATGCCATTGGCCGAATCGACCACCATCGCCAGCCGCTGCAGCGGCGTGGTCGGCTCCGAATCGATCAGCGGCACAAGCGGAGACAGCCACGCCTCGGCCGCGGCGCCCTCCGGGGTGTGCTGCCTGCGCCAGGACACGGTCTGCAGATAGCCCGGTGCGCCCTCCCAGGCGTGGGCGACGTCGCTGGCCCGGCCTTCGACCAGCGGCGGGTAGCGGTCGGTGGCGGCTTCGGCGGTGTCACCGGTGGCCAGAAGCCAGGCGGTGACCCGGGCCACGGCCCGTCGGGTGCCGTCGGGCCGGTCGGCGAGCATCTCGGCGGCCATCAGCGAGATCCGGGTGCCGGGGCGTTCCACCCAGGCCCGCACGCGCACGGTGGTGACCGGGATGGCGCCGAGGATGTCGAGCGTGAGCCGGCCGACCCGCAGCCCTGTGCCCTCCGCGAGGTCCTCGATGGCGCGGGTCAGCAGCGCCAGCGGCGGCGAGCCGTGCTGGATCTGCGGATCCCAGTTGCTGCGGGTGCCGTCGGTGGACTCGAAGACCGCGTACT
Organism: Mycobacterium sp. SMC-8; assembly: GCF_025263565.1. NCBI lineage: Bacteria > Bacillati > Actinomycetota > Actinomycetes > Mycobacteriales > Mycobacteriaceae > Mycobacterium > Mycobacterium sp. SMC-8. The sequence goes on along the minus strand of NZ_CP079865.1, from coordinate 5,307,438 downwards.
CGCCATCCTCGTGTGCCGAGCCGGGCAGCCGGCGGAACAGGCAGTCGATCATGCGGCGGGCTCCGCGCGCAGCACCGCGTCCGGGTCGCCGTCCTCGAGTGTCTCGTCGAGCACCTCGGGCCATCCCGGATACGGTGGGGGAGTGCCGCCGAACGCGGGACAGAGCGCGCGGTGCGCACACCAGTCGCACAGCCTGGACGGATTGGGCCGGAAATCGCCTGTGGCGCCGGCGTTCTGGATGGCCCGCCAGATTGCCATCAGGGTCTTCTCGAACCTCTCCAGCTCGTCGAGCGCCGGCGTGTAGTCCAGCACCTGGCTGTCGGCCAGGTACAGCAGCCGCAGCCGGGTCGGCAGCACACCGCGGGACCGCAACAGCGCCACGGCGTAGAACTTCATCTGGAACAGCGCCTTGAACTCGGCCAGTGCGCGGGCCTCCGGCGGCGCCTTGCCGGTCTTGTAGTCGACGACCCGCACCTCACCGGTGGCCGCCACGTCGATGCGGTCGACGAAGCCGCGCAACAAGGTGCCGTCGGCCAGTTCGACCTCGACGCGCTGCTCGCAGCTCTGCGGGTCGAACCGGGTGGGATCCTCCAGCCGGTAGTAGCCCGACAACAGCGCCCGCGCCTGCTCCAGCAGCTCGGCCCGCAGGCCGGGTTCGATGTCGGCGGCCAGCGCCGGGTGCTCGGCGAGTACCCGCTCCCACGCCGGACCGACCAGGGACGCCGCCGTCTCCGGCACCCGGTCGGCCGCCGGCAGACGGTAGAGGTCTTCCAGCGCCGCGTGGACGACCGAACCGCGCACCTGGGCGGCGGACGACGGCTCGGCCAGCCGGTCGATGGCGCGGAACCGGTACAGCAGCGGGCACTGCTTGAAGTCACTGGCGCGCGACGGCGAGAGGGCGGGTCGGCGCACCGGTCTCGACGGCTCACTCATGGGATCGAGCCTAGGACGGCGGTCGGACATTTCCCGGCAACCCGGGCGTCGACCGCGGCGCGTCTACTGGCAGGCTGGTCAGCTGTGCGCAGAACCGGCCCATTCGACGTAGGTGATCGTGTCCAACTCACCGACGCCAAAGGCAGGCGCTACACGATGCTGCTCAAGCCGGGCGGCGAGTTCCACACCCACCGCGGGATCATCTCGCTCGACGAGGTGATCGGGCTGCCCGAGGGCAGCGTGGTGAAGTCCACCAACGGCGACCAGTTCCTGGTGCTGCGGCCGCTTCTGGTCGACTACGTGATGTCGATGCCGCGCGGGGCGCAGGTGGTCTACCCCAAGGACGCCGCGCAGATCGTGCACGAGGGCGACATCTTCCCGGGCGCGCGGGTGCTCGAAGCCGGCGCCGGCTCCGGCGCACTGACGTGCTCGTTGCTGCGGGCGGTCGGGCCGGAGGGGCGCGTGACGTCCTACGAGATGCGCGAGGACCACGCCGAACACGCCGCACGCAATGTCGAGACGTTTTTCGGTGCCACACCGCCCAACTGGGACCTGGTGATCGCCGACGTCGCCGATTACGACGGTCCCGAGGTGGACCGGGTCGTGCTGGACATGCTCGCACCCTGGGAGGTGCTCGGTGCGGTCGGCAGCGCGCTCGTCCCCGGCGGGGTACTGATGATCTATGTCGCGACGGTCACCCAGCTGTCGAAGACCGTTGAGGCGCTGCGGGAGCAGCAGTGCTGGACCGAGCCGAGGGCGTGGGAGAGCATGCAGCGCGGCTGGCACGTGGTGGGGCTGGCGGTGCGGCCGGAGCACTCGATGCGTGGGCACACCGCGTTCCTGATCAGCGCCCGCAAGCTCGCGCCCGGGACGATCGCGCCGACCCCGCTGCGCAAGAAGCGGCTGACCTGAGCCGACCGGCGAACCGACTCGGCCTACTCGTCGTCGCCGGTGCGCAGTCCGCGCCGGGCCGACAGCAGCTCCAGCTCGGGCCGGGCGGCCACCAGCCGCTCGGCGGCGTCGAGCACCTCCACGACACGAGCCCGGTCGGCCGCGACCATGCCGATCCCGATACCTGCGCGCCGGTGCAGATCCTGCGCACCGGTCTCGGCGGCCGAGACGGGGAATCTGCGTGACAGTTCGGCGATCACCGGCCGGATGACCGACCGCTTCTGTTTGAGGGAGCGCACATCACCGAGCAGGACGTCGAACTCGATCCAGCCGATCCACATCGCTCAGCCCGGCGGATTGTCGAGCGCCAGCAGCAGATCGGCGGTCTGCCGGGTGAGTTGCCAGGAGCCGTCCGACGGGGCGAACTCCATGGGAAAGGTGAACTGCCCGCCCGGCGGATTGGCCGGGGTGATCACCACGGTGGCAACGACGTTGCCGGGCTCCGCTGACGACCAGGCGAGGTCACGGGCCTCGAACGCCAGCGGCAGGGATCCGTTGTCGCGCAGCGCGGCGGTGAACCGGTCCAGCCCCGCGGCTTCGCCGGGGGTGGCGTTCTCGATCAGCGTGATCTTCTGATCTCCGGGCACCGCGGGGTCCGACAGCCGGGCCATCACATCGGTCAGCGCGGACGGCGGGGGAAGCGGTGGACCGCCGGGGGCGTCCGGGATCGGCGTGGCCGGCACCGACGACGACTCGACCGCGGAAGGGGCCGGCGGGGGTGCGGTGGTCGCCGGGTGCTCGGTGTGGGTGCACCCACAAAGCCCGAGCGCCGCCACGAATGTGGCGGCGCTGCGAACCAGGAACGTGCGAGAGATCAACCCACCGCGGACATCAGGGCCAGCGCCGACTGCTTGGACAGCTGCCAGCCGGTGGGGCTGGGCCCGGCGATGAAGGTCAACGGCTGGGTCGCCACGGCGCCCGTCGGTGCGGCCGCGGTGACGTTGGCGGTCACCACCGGGCCGTTCCGGTCGATGTCGGCGATGGTGAAACTCAGCGGGAAGTAGCCCTTGGCCGCGGCGTTGCTGTATCCGCTGTCGGCCACCCGAGCCTCGATGCGGCCCAGGCCACCCTGGACGTAGCTGGCCTTGGCGCCGGTGAAGGAACCCGGCCCGGACAGTGCACTCAGCGTCGACACCAGGGCGCCCTGCAGCTCGGGTGCCGGTGCGGCGGGCATCGGGGCGTTCAGCACGCCGGGTGACGCCGCGGCCATTCCCGCTCCGGCAGCAATCGAGGTCACACCCACAGCGGCAGCACCGAGGGTCGCGGCGGCTGCTGCTCCAGCGGTCACGCTGGTGACGAGGGTTTTCAGGGTCACGGCTGTCCTTCCGTTCGGCCGACTGATCAAGAAAGGCTAACAGTGGTGCTGGTGTGTCGAATTCCTACACCGCACACAATGTCTGAATCGCCGGTAGCTTTGAAGTTGTTACTGCACCAACTTCCGGTGTGGGAAGGGAGCGCAACATGAGTGAGTCCGAGCGTTCTGAGGCCTCTGAAGTCTTTGGGACATCCCCCGACAGCCGTTTGTCTCGCGAAGATGCGGCAGAACTCGAACAACTGCGCCGCGAGGCGGCGATCCTGCGTGAACAGCTCGAGAGCGCGGCGGGCGTGTCCGGGAGCGCGCGCAGCGCGCGTGACGTGCATCAGCTGGAGGCCCGCCTCGACTCGCTCGCCGCCCGCAACGCGAAATTGATGGACACGCTCAAGGAAGCGCGCCAGCAGCTGTTGGCCCTGCGCGAAGAGGTGGACCGCCTCGGACAGCCGCCCAGCGGCTACGGTGTGCTGCTCTCCGTTCAGGACGACGACACCGTCGACGTGTTCACCTCCGGCCGCAAGATGCGGCTGACGTGCTCGCCGAACATCGACACCAAGGAGCTCAAGCAGGGCCAGACCGTCCGGCTGAACGAGGCTCTGACGGTCGTCGAGGCCGGGCACTTCGAGGCCGTGGGGGAGATCAGCACCCTGCGCGAGATCCTCGCCGACGGTCATCGCGCCCTCGTCGTCGGCCACGCCGACGAAGAGCGCATCGTGTGGCTGGCCGAGCCGCTGGTCGCCGCGGAGGACCTGCCCGACGGGTACGACGACGACCTGGGCGACGACCGGCCGCGCAAGCTGCGCCCGGGTGACTCGCTGCTCGTCGACACCAAGGCCGGGTATGCCTTCGAGCGGATCCCCAAGGCCGAGGTCGAAGATCTCGTCCTGGAGGAGGTCCCGGACGTCAGCTACAACGACATCGGCGGACTGGGCCGCCAGATCGAGCAGATCCGCGACGCCGTCGAGCTGCCGTTCCTGCACAAGGAGCTGTACCGGGAGTACTCGTTGCGACCACCCAAGGGGGTGCTGCTCTATGGTCCGCCCGGCTGTGGCAAGACGCTGATCGCCAAGGCGGTCGCGAACTCGCTGGCCAAGAAGATGGCCGAAGTCCGCGGCGACGACGCCCGCGAGGCCAAGAGCTACTTCCTCAACATCAAGGGCCCCGAGCTGCTGAACAAGTTCGTCGGTGAGACCGAACGTCACATCCGGCTGATTTTCCAGCGGGCCCGCGAGAAGGCCTCCGAGGGCACGCCGGTGATCGTGTTCTTCGACGAGATGGACTCGATCTTCCGCACCCGCGGCACCGGTGTCTCATCGGATGTGGAGACGACGGTGGTGCCCCAGCTGCTCAGCGAGATCGACGGCGTCGAGGGGCTGGAGAACGTGATCGTGATCGGCGCCTCCAACCGCGAGGACATGATCGACCCGGCGATCCTGCGGCCTGGCCGTCTGGACGTCAAGATCAAGATCGAGCGGCCGGACGCCGAGTCGGCGCAGGACATCTTCAGCAAGTACCTCACCGAGGAGTTGCCGGTCCACGCCGACGATCTCGCGGAGTTCGGCGGCGACCGCGCGGCGTGCATCAAGGGCATGATCGAGAAGGTCGTGGAGCGGATGTACGCCGAGATCGACGACAACCGCTTCCTGGAGGTGACCTACGCCAACGGCGACAAAGAGGTCATGTACTTCAAGGACTTCAACTCGGGCGCGATGATCCAGAACGTCGTCGACAGGGCCAAGAAGTACGCCATCAAGTCGGTGCTCGAGACGGGGCAGAGGGGTCTGCGCATCCAGCACCTGCTCGACTCGATCGTCGACGAGTTCGCCGAGAACGAGGATCTGCCCAACACCACGAATCCGGACGACTGGGCCCGGATCTCGGGTAAGAAGGGCGAGCGGATCGTCTACATCCGCACGCTGGTCACCGGTAAGTCGTCGAGCGCCAGCCGGGCGATCGACACCGAGAGCAACCTCGGCCAGTACCTGTAGCGGATCCGGCTGGGAAGGCCAGCCGGGTCGGGGCGGCTCAGGACACCAGCGAGTAGCTGTTGGTCAGATCGTCCTGGAGCACCTGGGCGGGCCGGGAACTGGTGTCGATGCGCAGTGTTCGTCGAGGGTGCGCGCACGATAGGACCATCCGTCGGGCAGCCGAAGGCGGGTGGTCAGGCCGGGCAGGTCGTCGTAGGACAGCGTCGGATCGACCACCTGGCTCCAGGTCTGCATCACCCAGCGCCGCCCATCGGGGTCGACGAGCTCGAAAATCGGTTTGTCCCGGTCGAATACGAAGACGGCGTGGCGTGCGACGGTGTTGGGCAGGTAGGGCGCGGGGTTCATCGACGTCAGGCTGACGGTGGCTTGGCGGACCATGTCGATGCCGCCGAACGTCGCGATCTCGGGCTGCTCGCCCATGTCCTTTTCAATGTGATCCATCAGCCAATAGCGCGGCCCGTTGAGCAGCGCGGCGGTCGCGCCGTGCCGGCCGGCCAGTGCGGCGGGGTCGAGCCGCGACCACAGCTCGGCCGGGCAGTCGTTGAGCGGATAGGTGTTGTACACCGTCGCCGTCGGACCGTCGGGCCCGGTGCTCACCAGGAGCACCTCGCCGTACCGTTTGCCGCGCAACTGCGATGACGACATCTGCTAGCTCCTCGCTTCCATCATGAGGTAGGCGTCGCGGCCCGCCAGGCTGACGGCGACGTCGGCGATCAGCGGTTCGAAGAAGCGCTGCCGGTAGAGCGGGTCGACGCTGGTGCTGACCGTGAAGTACAGCCCGGACAGCACCGCGACGAACAGCGACGTGTGCACCACCGTCTGCGGGATCGGGATGTGCACCCCGAACCACGTTCCCGCACAGGGTGGTTCGCCCACAGTGCAGGTCTGTTCACCGGACCACACGACGGTCATGTCGTAGGGTATCGCGATGACCCCGAGGGCGAGGAAGAACGCGAACAACCCGGCGGTGAACAACACCACCTGGATCGCCTGCGCGACAACCATCACCGCGACCACGTTGACTTGTTCGGCCGCCGACAGTGGGCTGCGGTCGGCGGGGTCGGCACGCACCGATGCCAGCGGGGTACCGGCCAGCAGCGCTGCGGGATCCTGCTGCGCCGAACGGTCCTGGCGCAGTGCCCTCACCTCGTCGCGGATGGTCGCCACCATGAACACCAGCGCCACCACGCTGAAGAATCCGATTGTCTGCCATAGTCGTTCGCGAGTCATCCGCGCCGAGAGCTGCCACAGCTCGCCGGTGAAGTACACCACGACCGTCAGCATCAACAGCGGCAGCGCACGGCTCATCAGCGTGCCCAGCGCCCCTAGCTGAACCCAGGCGAACCGGAAGGCCCACAACGCGATCGACCCAAAACCCAGGTAGGTCAACCAGATCGCGCCCAGCGAGATCAGCACGAACACCGGCGCTTCGGCTGCCGCTGCGCCCGACCAGCCGCTGACGGTCAACGGCATCACCACGATGAAGATCGTGATCACCAGGACGGCGGCCCAGCGGCGCAGCGCCTCCCCGACGCGGGTGCCGAGCCGGTGCAGGACCTCCAGCGCGAACGGGGCGGCCACGAGCACTACGGCGATCCCACTGAGCCGCAACGCGTATCCGTAATCGGGGGTGGCGCCGGTGACGTCGGCCAACAGCATCGTGACCGCCGTCAGCGCACCGACCGCGCTGACCATCGGTGCGGAGCGCTGCACGAGCTTGCGCGCACGGACCCGCCGGGTCAGCACCAGCGGCAAGCCGCGGTGCAGGAACCAGTCGTGGACCTGCCGCATGTCCGACACCGGCACATTGTGCGTGATCGGCGTCCCGAACCGGGGTCAGCGCGCCGGAATCTCCGGCGGCGCCAGTGGAATGAGGCTTCAGCGACAGACCGCCCACCGTTCAGGTGTCCGCGGTCACCGTGCGGTATCGGTCCCTTGCGACCAGGGTGAACCGCAGTTCCTCGAGCAGCGGATGGAGGAACTGCGCGCGGTACTGTTTGTCGGCCACCGCCCGGGCGGCGAGGTACATGAACGTCAGCGCGATCAGGAACATCGTGATCTGGATCAGGGCCTGGGGCACGGGCAGGGTCATGCCCAGCAGTTGACCGTCGGGAGAGCCGCCGTCGGTCAGGGCGGCCAGCAGTTCCGGGCTGATCAGGATCAGGCCGAGAACAAAGAACAGCAGCCCGGTCACCACCGACACCGTCAGCACCTGCACGATCTGCGACATCGCCAGCACGAACCCGACGTTGAGCCGCTCGGCCTTCGACAGCGGCACCCGGCGCGGCCGGTCCGGCATGGTCTCGAACGGCGTCCCGGCCAGGTGCGCGGCGTCCTCGGGCCGCTTGGCGTCCGGGCTGAGGATGGGCTGGATCCGGCTCAGCGTGCTCGACAGCAGGAACGCCACGGCGATCAGCATCAGAAACGACAGTCCGAGCCACAGCCGGGGCCGGCTGATCGTGGACGCCATCGTCCACACCGGGCCATTGAAGAACACCAGCACCGTCAGCAGCATCACCGGCAGCGCGCCGAGCAGCAGGTTGCCCACCGACGCCAGGTTCGCCAGCATCATGCGCACCGCCCAGCCCACAATGGCCCCGATTCCGGTCGCGGTGCACACGAAGATCAGCACCACGATCACGATCTCGCTGACCAGGTCCACCAGGACGCGGGCACTGGGGCCGCCGTAGAAGCCGCCGACCGCGGCGATGCCCAGCGACGCGGCGGACACGATGGCGCGCAGGCGCACGTCCTCCGAGCGCGATACCAGCCAGCCCACCAGCGCCGCGGCCGGCAGCACCAGCAGGATGACCCCGAGCACGAACCACTCTGTGCGGGTCGGGGTGCCGTCGATGTCGATGGTGTGCTTGCCCGTCGCGGCGACGATCAACATCGAGAACGTCATCACCACGGCCAATCCCGCCAACGCGGGCGCCGAGCGGGTCCACACCCGCTGTACCAGCACGCCGGGGCGCAGCACCGCGGGCAGGCCGCGCTGAAGAAACCAGCGTTCCGCCGCGAGACGTCGATCAGTCGTGGGAGCCATCGGGGATCGATCTCACCACGAGCCGCACGTCTACGGAGCTGATCGCCACAGGCTCCCGAGCTCGCCGGTGACCCGACCTCTACCCTTGTCGGTATGCAACGGATCATCGGAACAGAGGTCGAATACGGCATTTCGTCGCCGTCGGATCCGACCGCGAATCCGATCCTGACGTCCACCCAAGCAGTGCTCGCCTACGCGGCCGCCGCGGGTATCCAGCGGGCCAAGCGCACACGCTGGGACTACGAGGTGGAATCTCCGCTGCGCGACGCCCGCGGATTCGACCTGAGCCGCGCGTCGGGGCCGCCGCCGATCGTCGACGCCGACGAGGTCGGCGCGGCCAACATGATCCTGACCAACGGCGCCCGGCTGTACGTCGACCATGCCCACCCCGAGTACTCGGCACCGGAGTGCACCGATCCGATGGACGCCGTGATCTGGGACAAGGCCGGTGAGCGGGTGATGGAGGCCGCCGCCCGGCACGTGGCCAGCGTGCCCGGCGCGGCCAAATTGCAGCTGTACAAGAACAACGTCGACGGCAAGGGCGCGTCCTATGGTTCCCACGAGAACTACCTGATGAGCCGCCAGACGCCGTTCTCGGCGGTGATCGCGGGTCTGACGCCGTTCCTGGTGTCGAGGCAGGTGGTCACCGGGTCCGGCCGGGTCGGCATCGGACCGTCCGGGGACGAGCCCGGCTTCCAGCTTTCCCAGCGCGCCGACTACATCGAGGTCGAGGTCGGTCTGGAGACCACGCTCAAACGCGGCATCATCAACACCCGCGACGAGCCGCACGCCGACGCCGACAAGTACCGCAGGCTGCACGTCATCATCGGTGACGCCAACCTCGCCGAGACGTCGACCTACCTCAAGCTCGGCGCCACCTCGCTGGTGCTCGACCTGATCGAGGACGGTCACCAGATCGGGATCGATCTGTCCGACCTGGCGTTGGCCCGCCCGGTGCACGCCGTGCACGTGCTGTCCCGGGATCCGTCGCTGCGCGCCACCGTGGCGCTGGCCGACGGCCGCGAACTGACGGGTCTGGCGCTGCAACGCATCTATCTCGACCGGGTCGCCAAGCTCGTCGACAGCCGCGACCCCGATCCGCGCGCCGACCACGTGCTGGAGACCTGGGCGCACGTGCTCGATCTTCTCGAGCGGGACCCGATGGAGTGCGCCGACCTGCTGGACTGGCCGGCCAAGCTGCGCCTGCTCGAAGGGTTCCGTAACCGGGAGAACCTCGGCTGGAGCGCGCCGCGGCTGCATCTGGTCGACCTGCAGTACTCGGATGTGCGGTTGGACAAGGGTCTGTACAACCGGCTGGTGGCGCGCGGTTCGATGAAGCGTCTGGTCACCGAACAGCAGGTGCTCGACGCCGTCGACAACCCGCCCACCGACACCCGCGCCTACTTCCGCGGCGAGTGCCTGCGGCGGTTCGGTGCCGACATCGCCGCGGCGAGCTGGGATTCGGTGATCTTCGATCTGGGGGGTGATTCGCTGGTGCGGATTCCCACCCTGGAGCCGCTGCGGGGCAGCAAGGCCCACGTCGGGGCGCTGCTGGATTCCGTCGACAGCGCCGTCGAACTGGTCGAACAGCTCACCACCTGATCGGGCTATCCCGGGCAAACCGAGATCCGACCGGTAGGGTAGAGAAACCGACGGGCGTGTGGTTGGGTGCCCGCAACTTACGCAGGAGGCAGCGATGGCTCAGGAGCAGACCAAGCGTGGCGGCGGAGGCGGCGAAGACGACGACCTCCCCGGCAGCACGGCCGCCGGGCAGGAGCGCCGCGAGAAGCTGACCGACGAGACCGACGACCTGCTGGACGAGATCGACGACGTCCTGGAGGAGAACGCCGAGGACTTCGTGCGAGCGTACGTGCAGAAGGGTGGACAGTGACCTGGCCGGAGCGCGATAACTCGGCCTCCCCGTCGTCCCCACTGTCCGGCGCATACCCTGCTTTTTCTGCCATGCCGATCAGTCGGTCCCACGGCGGGGTGAACCTGTCGTCGTTCTCGGACTTTCTGCGCCATCAGGCGCCGCATCTGCTGCCCGGCAGTGGTGGACCGGGACTGAGCGGACTGCCGACCGAATCCGTGCCGCACGGCACCACGATTGTCGCGCTGAAGTACCCCGGCGGTGTGGTGATGGCCGGGGACCGGCGCGCCACCCAGGGCAACATGATCGCCAGCCGGGACGTGCAGAAGGTCTACATCACCGACGACTACACCGTCACCGGCATCGCGGGCACCGCCGCGATCGCGGTCGAGTTCGCCCGGCTGTACGCGGTGGAACTCGAGCACTACGAGAAGCTCGAAGGCGTCCCGCTGACGTTCCCGGGCAAGGTGAACCGGCTCGCGACCATGGTGCGCGGCAACCTCGGTGCCGCCCTGCAGGGTTTCGTGGCACTGCCGCTACTGGCCGGCTACGACCTCGACGACCCGAATTCCGAAGCCGCAGGTCGAATCGTGTCCTTCGACGCCGCAGGTGGATGGAACTTCGAGGAGGAGGGTTACCAGTCGGTGGGCTCGGGGTCGATCTTCGCGAAGTCCTCGATGAAAAAGCTGTACTCGCAGGTCTCCGATGCCGACTCGGCACTGCGGGTCGCCGTCGAGGCGCTCTACGACGCCGCCGACGATGATTCGGCGACCGGCGGGCCGGACCTGGTGCGGGGCATCTACCCGACCGCGGTGATCATCGGTGCCGACGGTGCCCACGAGGTGCCGGAGGAGAGGATTGCCGGGGTGTGCCGCGAGATCATCGAGAATCGTTCGCGGACAGATACTTTCGGCCACGACGCCCGGCCCACTCGAGGTGACGAGCTGTGAGCTTCCCGTATTTCATCTCGCCCGAGCAGGCGATGCGCGAGCGGTCCGAGCTCGCACGCAAGGGCATCGCCCGCGGCCGCAGCGTGATCGCGCTCGCCTACGCCGACGGGGTGTTGTTCGTGGCGGAAAACCCGTCGCGGTCCTTGCAGAAGGTCAGCGAACTCTACGACCGGGTCGGTTTCGCCGCCGTGGGCCGGTTCAACGAGTTCAACAACCTGCGCAGCGGCGGGATCCGCTTCGCCGATACCCAGGGATACGCCTACTCGCGCCGCGACGTCACCGGCCGCCAGTTGGCCAACGTGTACGCCCAGACCCTCGGCACGATCTTCACCGAGCAGGCCAAGCCCTACGAGGTGGAGTTGTGTGTGGCCGAGGTCGCCCACTACGGCGAGACGAAAGCGCCTGAGCTGTACCGCATCACCTACGACGGCTCGATCGCCGACGAACCACACTTCGTGGTGATGGGCGGGACCACCGAGCCAATCTCGGCCGCGCTCAACGAGTCCTACTCGGAGAACATGAGCCTGGCCGACGCGGTCTCGATCGCGGTCAAGGCTCTCGGCGCCGGCGGCAACGGTGCCGAACCGCGTACTCTCGGGCCCGCCACGCTGGAGGTCGCGATCCTGGATACCAACCGGCCGCGCCGGGCCTTCCGCCGAATCACCGGCTCGGCGCTGGAAGCGCTGCTGCCGCAGCCTGATTCGGGCAGCGGCGACGAGAGCGCGGCAGAAGCGGGCGACGCCGAGGGTTAGTCCGCGGCGTCGCGGTACCGCCGGTGCAGCTGCTGGCGGGAGACACCCAGGACCGCACCGATCTGCCCCCACGACAGGCAGAGTCGGCGCGCGGTGAGCACCGCGTCGTCGTAGCGGCCTTTAGCTCGGGCGAGATCGTCACGCGCATCCCGCAGTTCGCGAATGCTTTGGCCGGTGAAGACGTCCTCCAGGACGGGGTCGGGATAGTCGATGGGGGGCCGGTCGGGCAGGCTGTCGATTTCGGCGAGGGTCTGGGCGACGATGGCCTTGAGTTCGGGATGGTCCTGCCACCACGGCTTGGGGCGAGCGCCTGTCGAATTTTGCACGTCATCATCTGTTGACGCGTCGTCATCTGTTGACGGTTCGCCGAAGTACTCATCGAGGACCCGGCGCTCCGCGGCGGTGCGTGGGGTGGTCCGTTCGGGCAGGCTTTCCAGTTCGGCGAGGGTCTGGGCGACGATGGCCTTGAGTTCGGGATGGTCCTGCCACCACGGCTTGGGGCGAGCGCCTGTCGAATTTTGCACGTCATCATCTGTTGACGCGTCATCACTTGATGACGCGAAAAATTCGGAAGGTGTGTTCGCCCGCCCGAGTTTGTCGGCGCCCACGTCTGCATCGTCCGTCATCCCGGCCCCCTGGTCGCGCTGTCCTGTGTCGCGCTGAGTATGTCCCGCGGTCCCGACAAGGCGGCTTCACAGGAATCCCGAAGGTGTGTCCGTCTTGCGTCAGCTCCGATCAGGATGGATGATCTGTTGCGTATAACGCATCGGGTTGCATAATACGCAACTAATTTCGAGTGGAAGCGGTCTGCGTATGCCCAAAGTCGTCGTGATCGGGGCCGGCATCGTGGGCACGTCATTGGCCGATGAACTGACCGGGCGGGGATGGACCGCTGTCACCGTCGTCGACCGCGGACCGTTGTTCGCCACCGGCGGTTCCACCTCGCACGCGCCCGGCCTGGTGTTCCAGACCAACCCGTCCAAGACCATGACCGAATTCGCGCGGTACACCGTCGAGAAGTTCCGCACGCTACAGCACCCCGAGGGCTGGGCCTTCAACCCGGTCGGCGGGCTGGAGGTGGCCACCACCGCACAACGCTGGTCCGACCTGCACCGCAAGGCCGGCTGGGCCCGGTCTTGGGGCATCGAAGGCCACCTGCTGACCCCGTCCGACTGCGTGCGACTGCACCCGCTCATCGACCGCGATCGCATCCTCGGCGGCTTCCACACCCCCGCAGACGGGCTGGCCAAGGCCCTGCGAGCGGCCGAGGCCCAGGCCCGTCGCGCCGAATCCCGCGGCGCCACCTTTCGCCCCCACACCGAGGTGCTCGGCATCGTCGACGACGGGCGCCGGGTGACCGGAGTGCGCACCGCCGACGGCGTGCTCGCCGCCGACATCGTGGTGTGTGCCGCCGGCTTCTGGGGCGCCCAGCTGGCCCGTCAGGTCGGGCTGGTACTGCCGCTGGTGCCGATGGCCCACCAGTACGCCCGCACCGGCCAGATCGCCCAACTCGTCGGCCGCAACAGCGAACTCGCCGAGGCCGGCCTTCCGATTCTGCGGCACCAGGATCAGGACCTCTACTTCCGCGAACACGTCGACCGGCTCGGGATCGGGTCCTACCGCCACAAGCCGATGCCGGTGGACATGTCCACCCTGCTCGCCGACACCGCGGGCGAGCCGATGCCATCGATGATGCCGTTCACTGAGGAGGACTTCGCGCCCGCCTGGCGCGCTGCCGCCGATTTGATTCCGGCACTGCAGGATTCGAAGGTCGAAGAGGCCTTCAACGGGATCTTCTCGTTCACCCCCGACGGATTCTCCCTGATGGGCGAACACCGCGAACTCCCCGGATTCTGGGTGGCCGAAGCGGTGTGGGTGACCCATTCGGCCGGGGTGGCCAAGGCGACGGCCGAATGGATCATCGACGGCGTTCCGTCGATCGACACCCACGAATGCGACCTGTACCGGTTCGAAGAGGTCGCCCGCAGCCCGAAGTTCGTCATGCAGACCAGTTCGCAGGCGTTCGTCGAGGTCTACGACGTCATCCACCCGCACCAGTACCGCACCGCGCTGCGCGGCCTGCGCACCAGCCCGTTCCACGCCCGGCACAGCGGGCTCGGCGCGTACTTCTACGAGGGTGGCGGCTGGGAGCGGCCGGCCTGGTTCGAGGCCAATGCCGCACTGGCACAGCGTCTGTTCGACGACGGCCTGCCGGTGCCGCGCCGCGACGAGTGGGCCGCGAAGTTCTGGTCACCGATCTCGATCGCCGAGGCGCACTGGACCCGTGAACACGTCGCGATGTACGACATGACCCCGCTGACCCGCTATGAGGTGTCCGGCCCCGGAGCCGCCGAATTCCTGCAGCGGATGACCACCAACAACGTCGACAAGAGCGTCGGATCGGTCACCTACACCCTGATGCTCGACGACAACGGCGGCGTCCGGAGCGATCTCACGGTCACCCGGCTGGCCCGGGACACCTTCCAGGTCGGCGCGAACTCCCCGATGGACTTCGACTGGCTCTCACGTCACCGACCGTCCGACGTCGTGTTGCGTGACATCACCGGCGGCACATGCTGTGTCGGCGTGTGGGGGCCCGCTGCCCGAAACGTCATCGCCCCGCTGTGCCCCGACGACGTGTCCCACGAAGCGTTCAAGTACTTTCGCGCCTTACACACCCACCTCGACGCGATCCCGGTCACCATGCTGCGCGTCTCCTATGTCGGCGAGCTGGGCTGGGAGATCTACACCAGCGCCGAATACGGTGCCGCGCTGTGGGATCTGCTCGCCACGGCCGGCGCGCCGCACGGCATCATCGCGGCCGGGCGGATCGCGTTCAACAGCCTGCGCATCGAGAAGGGCTACCGCAGCTGGGGCACCGACATGACCGCCGAACACCTGCCCGCCGCGGCGGGGCTGGACTTCGCGGTGCGGATGGACAAGCCCGGCGGCTTCGTCGGCAGGGTTGCCCTTGAGCAGGCGTCCGTACCACAGAAGGTGTTGCGCACCATCGTGTTCGATGATCCCGACGCAGCCGTGCTAGGCAAGGAACCGGTATTCGTCGACGACATCCCCGCGGGCTATGTGACCAGCGCAGGCTACTCCGCGACCGTCGGTCGCACCCTGGCCTACGCGTGGCTGCCCGCCCACGCCGGTGTCGGCACCGCCGTCACCGTCGACTACCACGGCACCAGGCATGCTGCCGCCGTCTGCGCCGAACCCGTCGTGGACCCGACGATGGCTCGGATCAGAAGGTAAAGCAATGGCTTTCGACGTCATCGTGATCGGTCTGGGTGGGATGGGCAGTGCCGCGGCCTACCATCTGGCGGCGCGTGGACAGCGGGTCCTCGGACTGGAGAAGTTCGGGCCCGCCCACGACCGGGGCTCCAGCCACGGCGGGTCGCGCATCATCCGGCAGTCCTATTTCGAGGATCCGGCCTATGTCCCACTGCTGCTGCGCGCCTATGAACTGTGGGAGCAGCTGGCCCGCGACAGCGGTCGCGATGTGTTCCGCCTCACCGGTGGGCTGTTCATCGGTCCCCCGGACAGCCTGACAGTCGCAGGCAGCTTACGGGCGAGCCGACAGTGGGGCCTGCCTCACGAGCTTCTGGACGAACACGAGATCCGTTCGCGGTTTCCGAACTTCACCCCCGACGCGGGCGACATCGCGCTCTACGAGGCGAAGGCCGGTTTCGCCCGCCCTGAGCTGACCGTGCAGGCTCACCTCGATCTGGCCGGCAACGCGGGCGCCACCCTGCGTTTCGGCGAGGAGGTGGCCGACTGGAGCGCGACCCCGGACGGGGTCACGGTGCGCACCGCCGCCGGTGTGTACACCGCGGGTCAACTGGTGATCTGTCCCGGCGCGTGGGCCCCGCAACTGCTCGCCCAGTTCGGCATTCCGATCACCGTGGAACGCCAAGTGCTCTACTGGCTTGACCCCATCGGCGGCACCGCCGCGTTCGAAGATCATCCGATCTTCATCGACGAGGACAGCTCCGGCATGCAGAGCTACGGCTTTCCGGCCATCGACGGACCGCGCGGCGGGGTCAAGGTCGCGTTCTTCCGCAAGGGTGTGGAGTGCACACCGGAGACCATCGACCGCACCGTGGGTGAACGCGAGATTCACGAGATGCGCACCCGCGCAGCAGAACTGATCCCCAAGCTGGACGGCCCGTGCCTGCATTCGGCCACTTGCATGTACTCCAACACCCCCGACCAGCACTTTGTGATCGCCCGCCACCCCGACACCGTGAACGTGACGGTGGCGTGCGGATTCTCCGGGCACGGCTTCAAGTTCGTGCCCGTGGTGGGGGAGATCCTGGCCGACCTCGCCCTCTCCGGTGCGACGGCGCACCCGATCTCGCTGTTCGACCCCCGCAGATTGGTGACCGCATGACCGCAAAACTGGCGCCCGCACTGCTGTCCACCCTCGGCGGCCGCTACTACACCAGTGCCGAGGTGTTCGCCGCCGAGCAGGAGCACATCTTCGAGGCCATGTGGTTCTGCGCCGCCCGGTCGGCCGACCTCGCGGACCCCGGCCGGTTCAAGAAGATCCAGGTCGGGCGCGAGAGCGTGTTGCTGGTGCGCGGCCGCGACGGGCTGTTGCGGGCGTTCCTGAACGTGTGCCGTCACCGCGGCGCACAGTTGTGCGTCGAGGCCGAGGGCGAGGTGAAACGCACCCTGCGCTGCCCGTACCACTCGTGGACCTACGCGCTGGACGGCAAGCTCGTCGCCGCGCCCAACATCGGCACCCTGACCGACGACGAGGGCGCACCGATCGACCGGTACCGCTACGGCCTGGTGCCGGTGGCGCTGACCGAGTGGCTCGGCTACGCCTGGGTGTGCCTGGCCGACACCCCGCCACCGTTCGAGGACGTGATGGCCGAGGCCGCCAGGACTCTCGGAGATCCCGACGCGGTCAACCGCTACGGCATCGGCGGACTGGACGTCGGGCACCGCGTCGTCTATGACGTGGCCGCCAACTGGAAGCTCATCGTCGAGAACTTCATGGAGTGCTATCACTGCAGCACCATCCATCCCGAACTGGTCGGGGTGCTGCCGGAGTTCGCCCGCGGCGTCGCGGCACAGGCGAACATCGGCCTCGGCGCGCAGTTCGGCTCCGGGGTGGCCGGGTTCACCGTCGACGGTGGGGCGGGCTTCGACCGGCTGCCCGGCATCAGCGACGAGCAGGACCGGCGCTATTTCGCGATCACCGTCAAACCCACGGTGTTCCTCAACCTGGTGCCAGACCACGTCATCTTCCACCGCATGTACCCGGTCGCACCCGACCGCACGGTGGTGGAGTGCGACTGGCTCTACACCGGTGACGTCGTGGGCTCGGCGCGCGACGTGTCGAACTCCGTGGAACTGTTCCACCGGGTCAACCTCCAGGACTTCGAGGCCTGCGAGCGGACCCAACCGGCGATGTCCTCGCGTGCCTACCGCGACGGCGGGGTACTCGTTCCCGCCGAACACCACCTCGCGGAGTTCCATTCGTGGGTAGTGTCCCGGCTGGCGGCTGCGTTGTAGACACGACGAGAGGGCTCCGGTAGGTCATGGACGGCCAACCCGACCTGTACATCGGCGGCGCCTGGCGGCACGCCTCCGACGGCGGCACGCGCGAGATCATCAACCCCGCCCGCGGCAAGGTCGCCGCGGTCGTCGACGAAGCCACCCCCGAGGACGCCTGCGCTGCGGTCGAGGCCGCCAGGACGGCGTTCGACGACGGCCGCTGGCCGGGCACCCCGGTGACCGAACGTGCCGCACTGCTCGACCGTGTTGCCGACCTGCTGCAGCGTGACAAGGAGGAACTGGCCGCGCTGGAGACCGTCGACACCGGCAAGACGCTGGCCGAGAGCCGCATCGACATCGACGACGTGACCTCGGTTTTCCGGTACTACGCCAAGCTGATCGGCGTCGAATCCGACCGCGTCGTCGACGTCGGCGACCCTGCAGTGGTCAGTCGCGTGGTGCGTGAACCGATCGGGGTGTGCGTGCTCATCGCCCCGTGGAACTATCCGCTGCTGCAGATGTCGTGGAAGGTGGCCCCGGCCCTGGCGGCGGGCGCCACGATGGTCGCCAAACCGAGCGAGGTCACGCCGCTGACCACGATCGCGTTCGTCCGGCTGCTCGCCGAGGCCGGGGTGCCGCCCGGGGTGGTGAACCTGGTGCAGGGCAGCGGCGCCAGGCTCGGCGCGGCGCTCACCGACAACCCGGCCGTCGACTTCATTTCGTTCACTGGGGGACTGGCCACCGGACGCGCCATCGCCAGGGCCGCCGCCGAGCACGTCACCAAAGTCGCTCTTGAGCTCGGCGGCAAGAACCCGCACATCGTGTTCGCCGACATCGGGGATTCGGGATGGGACGCAGCGGTCGACCACGTCCTGACCGGGGTGTTCCTGCATTCGGGTCAGGTCTGCTCGGCGGGCACACGGTTGATCGTCGAAGAGTCCATCGCCGACGACTTCGTCGCCGCAGTCGCCGCGCGGGCCGGGAAGATCCGGATGGGGGACGGGCTGGACCCGGCCAGCGAGACCGGACCATTGGTGTCCGAGCAGCACCGTACGAAGGTGGAATCCTATGTGCAACTGGGAATTTCCGAAGGTGCCCGACTGGTGTGCGGCGGGCGTCGGCCGGACGAACCCGCGCTGGCCGACGGGTATTTCTTCCTGCCCACCATCTTCGACGGCTGTGAGCGGTCGATGCGGATCGTGGCCGAGGAGACGTTCGGCCCGATACTGACGCGGTCGAGCGGTTCACCACCGAGGACGAGGCGATCGCTCTCGGCAACGACACGGAGTACGGTCTTGCCGCCGGCGTCCGGACCTCGGACCCGGCGCGGGGCGAACGTGTAGTGCGGGCACTGCGGCACGGCACGGTGTGGCTCAACGACTTCGGCTACTACACCGCCTCGGCGGAATGGGGCGGATTCGGCAGGTCGGGCAACGGTCGGGAGCTAGGGCGTGTCTCCCATATGGCGTGTCCAGATGATGCACGCGCTGAGGACTACGGCGGCGCGGTAGACGATGGCGAGCTTGTCGTAGCGGGTGGCCAGTCCGCGCCATTGTTTGAGCAGGGCGCGACCGCCGGCGTTCGACGAGATCCGCTACAAGCAGCGCAATCTCGTCGAACGATCTTTCGACCGCATCGCGTACCCGCACTTTGGGCAGGGCGAATGGAGATGAGGATGGGTGGAACCCCCGACGCTCATGCCCACGTCTTGCCTCCAAGCGTGACGGCTCCGCTGGACAGCAATCGGCACCTTCTCCCCGATAACCGTGCTCCGATGGCGACCAACATCTGCTTGGGATTCCCTTTTTATAGCCGAGCGCCCGACGGAGCCAACCGTGCCAACGCCTCCCGGAACGCCGGATTCGGGCGAGCGCGCGGGAGCACCCGCATGACTGCGTCGAGCGCCTCGTGCGCGCCTACTCCCCGAAGGCCCGCCCCGTACAGCGCCGCGACGGACGGTGTCCGGCTCTGGGCCTCGACGCAGTGCAACAGCACCGTCTTGCCCTCCGCGCGGAACCGCTCGACTGCCCGCACTGACTGTCGCGGATCCGCGGATGACGTCGAGCACCGCGGTGTCCGCGCATTCGGCTTGCACCGTTCCGGTCCAGCCAAGCTCTGCCGACCGCGCTGAGTACCGGTACGAAGACTCGCCACGCTGCACGAGCGCGATCACGACCGACAGCATCGGACGTGGTCGTGCGGGCACGATGTCGACCGGCCGCACAGCTGCCGTGGGTTTGGGTGCCATCTCCGTCTCCTCCCCAGGTGGATAGCGATGACGGCACTGTATGAGGCACCTCTGACATTTCGGCCGCCGGCGGAGCGCGGATCCGGCCCAATGGACGCGCGTCGCCGGAACATCGAGAACTTTCGCGTCGAGTTGGCTAAGTTGTCTTCCTGGACGCTACGAATCTGACATCGAGCATGCCGGGGGTGGCAATGACCGATCAGTTCTTGGAACCGGCTCCGTCGAAAGCGGAACTCGCCATCTCGAAGGGGTGGGTGCAGGGCGTCGCCCTGGTGTTGGTGTTCGGCTTCACGGTCATGGGGCTGTTGGCCGCCCGCACGTACTCCGACTCCATGCCGCTGCCGCAGCGCGTCGTCGCGCCGGACGGGCAGACGCTGTTCACCGAGGCGCAGATCACCGCCGGGCAACAGACCTTCCTGCGGCGTGGACTCCAGCAATACGGGTCGGTGATGGGCCACGGGGGCTACCTCGGACCCGACTACACCGCCGAGTACCTCCGTCTGTCCGCCGACCACGTCGGCGACGAACTGCGGAACTCCGGTGCGCAGGATCCGACGGCCGGGGTAGTCGAGATCATGCGGACCAACCGCTACGACGAGGCCAGCGGGACTCTGCAATTCACCGCCGAGCAGGTCAGTGCATTCGAAGCAATCCGTGCCTACTACGCTGATTATTTCGGCACCGACTCGACGGAGCACGGCTTGATCCCGCGCGTCATCACCGACCCGCAGGAGATCCACGAGCTGACCGCATTTTTCGCGTGGACGGCGTGGGCCAGCGCCGCGGAACGGGACGGCCACGCCTACTCGTACACGAACAACTGGCCGCCCGAACAGCGGGTCAACAACACGCCGACCGCCGACATCCTGGTTTGGTCGGCAATGTCGCTGATCGCACTGCTGGCCGGGCTGGGTGCCCTTTTCGCCCTCTACGGCCGGTGGAGCCGCAAGATCGGCTGGCATGCCACCGAAACACCGTCGCTGGCCTTCCGCCAGCCCGGCCAGGTGGCGATCACCCCGTCGCAGAAGGCGACCGCGTGGTTCTTCCTCGTCGTCGCGGTGCTCTTCCTCGCCCAAGCGATCCTCGGTGGGGCCATCGAGCATTACCGGGCCGAACTGAGCAACTTCTTCGGTCTGGACCTGGCCCAGATCCTGCCGTTCAACCTGGCGCGGACCTGGCATGTCCAACTGTCGCTGCTGTGGACGGCGGCCTCGTTCCTGGCCGCGGGAATCTTCCTGGCCCCGATCATCTCCGGACGCGAACCTCGCCGGCAGTCGTGGCTGACCTACGGACTGCTCGGCGCACTGTTCGTCGTCGTGGTCGGCACGCTGGTGGGCACGGCGCTGAGCACCTTCGGCGTCGAATGGGCCAAGGGCTCTATCTTCTTCGACCAGCAGTGGGAATACCTCGACCTGCCCCGGTTCTGGCAGGCCCTGCTCGTCATCGGGCTGTTCCTGTGGATGGCGATCATCTTCCGGTCGATCCGCTCCCGGTTGAAGACCGAGAGCAAACTGAACATGCCGTGGCTGTTCTTCTACGCAGGCCTGGCGATCCCCGCGTTCTACGCGGTCGGCATGCTCGCCGGCACCGAGACGCACCTGACGGTCGCCGAATTCTGGCGCTTCTGGGTGGTGCATCTGTGGGTCGAGGACTTCCTCGAACTGTTCACCACCGTGATGGTTGCCTACATCTTCGTGATGTTGGGTGTGGTGCGACGCAAGATCGCCATCCAGCTGATCTTCCTCGACGTCATCCTCTACTCGGTGGGCGGCGTACTCGGGACCATGCACCACCTGTACTTCTCCGGTACGCCGGTCGAGCACATGGCGCTGGGTGCCTTCTTCTCCGCGCTCGAAGTGATCCCGCTGACCTTCCTGACCGTGGAGGCGTGGACGTTCCTGCAGCTGGGCTCCCGGCAGCAGTCCCGCAGCAGCGCCCCGTTCCCGCATCGGTGGGCGGTGATGTTCCTTGTCGCGGTGGGCTTCTGGAACTTCGTCGGTGCCGGAGTGTTCGGCTTCCTGATCAACCTGCCGATCGTGTCGTACTACCAGATCGGCACCGCGCTGACCGCGAACCATGCGCACGGCGCCATGATGGGCGTCTACGGCATGCTCGCCGTCGGGCTGGCGCTATTCGCGTTGCGCTACATCATCCCGCCGGAGCGATGGCCGGACAAGCTGGCGAAACTGTCGTTCTGGTCGCTGAACATCGGCCTGGCGTGGATGGTCTTCGCGACTCTGCTTCCGCTCGGTGTCCTGCAGCTGTGGCACTCGGTCAACGACGGCTATTACGAAGCCCGCACGCTGAACTACATCACGCAGTCGGGCAACGTCGTGCTCGAGTGGCTGCGCATGCCCGGCGACTTCCTGTTCATCCTGGGCGGCGTCCTGCCGTTTGTGTGGATCGCATGGCTCGGCGTCCGCTACGGGATCAAGGCGACCACCCACACCCTGCCCGCCGAGACCCTGTTCGTGGAGGAACATGCCGAGGCGGCCGAAGACCGCACCGGCGTGGTGCTGCCGGAGCGCAGCCGCTATGCCTCCGACAATCGGGCGATCACCGACGACAGCGGAGGCAGCACGTGATCGCCGGCATCGGGATCGCCGCGTGGCTGACCATCGCCTACGGGGTGCTGCTCGTCCTTGTCGCGTACGGCATCGACATGTTCGCCCGACGCGCCGCGGCGAAGGTGGAACAACACCGATCCGGCGGCTTCCTCTACCACGAGGACCACGACGCTTGGCAATGCCCACAGGATCAGTGGTTGTGGCCCACGTCTTTTGACCCGGACAACCGGGTGATGCGGTATCGGGGCACCCCGACTGTCTGCAACGCCTGCCCAGTCAAAGAAAGCTGCACCACCTCCCACGACGGCCGCGAGATGAGCCGCGCCATCGACAACTGGCCGGCATCGGAGTCGGCACGCTTCCACCGCGGGATCGCCTGTGCTATCGGCGTCATCGCGGTGATTTTGCCGCTGGCGACCGCGCTGGCCTCCGACACCGCCGCCGAGGCCCTGCTGCTGGTCGGCTCGGCCGTGGTGTTCGTGGTGGTGACGCTGCCGCTGTGGTCGCACCTGCGCCGCACCCCGGCGGTGCCGGTCGGGGTGAGCTTTGCCTCCCTCGACGAGAACCTCGAGGAACGAAAACGCATTGCCGAGAACGAGGTTCGACGCCGCACGTCCTATGCGTCGGACCGGCGAGCCGAGCGTCGGGAGATGCACTGATGGAGGCCTGGATGGTTGTTCTCGCCTTCCTGATCCTGGTGTTGCTGGTGCTTGCGGTCGCCTCGATCCGGATCGTCAAGGAGTACGAGCGCGGTGTCGCCTTCCGTCTCGGCCGGCTACGGGGACCTCTCGGACCCGGCATCGTGATCGTGGTGCCGGGCATCGACAAACTCGTGCGGGTCGATCTGCGGACCGTGACGCTGACCATCCCGCCGCAGGAAGTGATCACCCGCGACAACGTCACCGCACGGGTCAACGCTGTGGTCCTCTTCCGGGTCACCGAGCCCACCAAATCGGTGATGGCCGTGGAGAACTTCGCGGTCGCGACGTCACAGATCGCCCAGACCACGCTGCGCTCGGTCGTCGGACGCGCCGACCTCGACACCCTGCTGGCCCACCGGGCCGACCTCAACGAGGATCTCGCCGCCTCCATCGCCAAGCAGACCGAGCCCTGGGGCATCCTCGTCGAAGTCGTCGAGATCAAGGACGTCGAGATCCCGGAGATGATGCAACGGGCGATGGCCCGGGAGGCCGAAGCCGAGCGGGAACGACGCGCCAAGGTGATCAGCGCTCATGGAGAACTCCAAGCCTCGGCCGAATTACGCGACGCGGCAATCACACTCAGCGAGAGCCCCGCCTCGCTGCAGCTGCGCTACCTGCAGACCCTGCTGGAACTGGGCGCCGACCAGAACTCGACGGTTGTGTTCCCGATCCCGATCGACATCGTCCGCCCGTTCCTCGAAGGCGGACAGACAACGTCGTCGTCCGACAGGTCGAGCGGCGACACCGTCCCCCACATCAGGAGGGTGAAATCCGATGAGTGACAGCGTAGCTGACCAGGCGCAGACGACCGACGATGCGCCAGCTCCGGGACGGCCCGTCGTGCTCGAGCCGACCCCGCCCGGTCTGTGGCGCGCGCTGCTGGGCGGCTCGGTAGCGGTGTTGGCGCCGCTGTTCGGATTCCTCGTCGGCGGCATGATCGGAGCCGGCGAGCCCGGCGATGCCGTGGACCCACTGTTCCTGGCGCTGTTCATCGGCATCGTGATCGGCGGGATCGGCGTACTCGTCGCGTTGTCCGGCGGCGCCCGGATGTGGCGGCACTTCCACCACCAAGCAGAACTCGATCCCACCGCCTGAGGCGATCGCCCGCGGCGCGACTGCCAGGTGCCGCCGTTCTTTCATATGCGCCCGGTCGGCGTCGACGTCACCTGTGCGGCCAGCGACCGACGAGAGGAGACGGAGTCCAAGAGGGCCACGTGGGTTGACCCACGGCGGTGCCGGCAGCGAGTTGAGCAACGATACGCGGACCGCGGATCGCGCTGTTGTCGTAGAACGTTGCCTCGTCCGCGCGGCGGGCGGCCGTGGCGACCAGATCCCAAAGCCGTTGATAACGCGCGCGAATCTTGTCTCCGGGTACCACGTGGCCCCGGCCTGTACGCGGTATCGGACACGCTGCACAGCTAGGAGTCTGCTGAATTAATCCGGCGTGGTGGCGGGGTTTGTGGCTGGGTTCTCGAGATGATTAATGGATGCAGGGGCATTCTGAGGATCAGCGTGAGCTGTTGGATGCGGAGTCGGTTGCCGGGCATCTGCTGAAGTCCGACAGCATGTTTGTATTCCTGGCCGAACACCGCCACGAGTTGTTTCCCGAGGCGATGTTCGCTGATCTTTTCCCGTCGCGGCGGGGGCGTCCGAGCGTGCCGGCCGAGGTGATGGCCTCGGTGATCACCTTGCAGGCCCTGCACGGGCTCTCTGATAGCGAGACCGTGGACGCGGTCACCTTCGATCTGCGCTGGAAAGCCGCGTGCGGGTTGGCGGTGACCGCGCCGGCGTTTCACTCGACCACGCTGACCTATTGGCGGCGCCGGCTGGCGGCCTCGCAGGCGCCGGACCGGATCTTTGAGGCGGTCAAGGCCGTCGTGGCGCAGACCGGTGTGTTGGCCAAAAAGACGCGGCGAGCGTTGGACTCCACCGTGCTCGATGATGCGGTGTCCACCCAGGACACCGTAACCCAGCTGATCGCTGCGATCCGCCGGGTCGGGCGCGAAGTCCCAGGGGCCGGCGAGGTGATCACCACTTACTGCACCGCCCACGATTACAGCGATCCGGGTAAACCGGCGATCGCCTGGAACGACAGAACCGCCCGCGACCAGCTTGTCGACGCCTTGGTCGGCGATGCGCACCGGCTGCTGGGGCATCTGCCCGACCAGGAACTGGGCCCGCGCGCCGCTGAGGCGGTGTCGTTGTTGGCGCTGGTCGCCGGCCAGGACGTCGAACCGGTCGAGGGTTCTGATGGCACCGACGGGCAGTGGCGCATCGCGCAGAAGGTGGCCGGTGATCGGGTGATCTCTACCGTGGATCCCGAAGCCCGCCATGCCCATAAGACGGTGCATCGCCGCCAGGACGGATACAAGGCCCACATCGCGGTCGAACCTGATACCGGGATCATCACCGACTGCGCGCTGACCAAGGCAAGCGGACAAGACAATCACGAAGCCGTCATCGGACTGGCGCTGCTGGCACACGAGACGACGGCGGTGCGGGTGCTCGGCGATTCGGCCTACGGCACCGGTCAGGCACGGGCGACGCTGGCCGAGCTCAAGCATGTCGCCGTGATCAAACCGCTCCCGCTGAGAACCCCGGTCCCGGGTGGGTTCACCAGCGATGACTTCACCATCGATTTCGCGGCCCGTACCGTGACGTGTCCGGCCGAGCACACCATCCCCATCGGGCCTAGCGGTGGAGCCGCATTCGAAAAGCATTGCCGGTCATGCGCTTTGAGGCACCTGTGCACCACCGCAGTGCGTGGGCGAAAGCTCACCATCAGCGAACACGAACCGCACCTACGTGCCGCCCGGGCCATCGCGCGCACACCCGAATGGCAGGCCGAGTACCGCCAACACCGCCCCATGGTGGAACGCTCGATCGCCTGGTTGACCCGCGGCAACCGCAAAGTCCGCTACCGCGGCGTCAGCAAGAACAACCACTGGCTGCACCACCGCGCCGCCGCATTGAACCTGCGCCGCCTGATCAGCATGGGCCTGACCCACACCGGCACCACCTGGGCCATCGCCTAAGCCCAGACATCCCGGCGGCCTTGCGGCGCGAACATCGGATTGCCACGCCCCAAACGGCGGGGCAATCCCGAATCTGTCGGCCTGCCTGTGACTTCACACACGCGCCGACGAGCGCTTGAGACGCCCCGCCCCATCAACCCACTAATTCAGCAGACTCCTAGGGCGTGTCTCCCTTATGGGACTCGGTTTTGAGGCGATGCTGTCGAGGTGACGATGGCTTCGCGGTTCCGGTTTTTCAATGATGCCCAGTGGGAGTTGATTTCGAGGCTGTTGCCCTCCAATGAGGGGCGTCGCGGGCACCCCTTTGGTGACGATCGACGGGTTGTCGAGGGCATCATCTACCGGTACCGGACCGGGATTCCGTGGCGTGACCTGCCTCGTTCGGAGTTCGGGCCCTGGCAGACGGTGTGGAAGCGCCATCGTCGCTACGCCGGTGACGGTACGTGGGATCGGGTGCTGATGGCACTGTTGGCGACCGCCGATGCCGACGGCCGATTGGACTGGACGGTATCGGTAGACGCCACGATCAACCGGGCGCATCAGCACGCGACGAACACGACCCGACCCGATCAGGACACAGGGGGCTGGGTCGAATTACACGAATCTGCCGCTGACCGAGTGCGAACCCGCAGGTCACGGTATCGGGCGGTCACGGGGTGGATTGACCACCAAGATCCACACCGCCGTCGACGGCAACGGTCGACCACTGGCTGTGGTGATCACCGGTGGGCAACGCAACGACCAGGCGATGCTGGCAGGTGTGCTCGACGAGATCGTCGTGCCGCGCCACCACGGACGGTCGCGTTCGCACCCGGATGCGGTGATCGCCGACCGCGCCTACTCCAGCGGGGTCGCACGACGGATGCTGCGCGATCGTGGGATCGCCGCGGTCATCCCGCAGAAAAGCGACGAGATCGCCGCACGGCTACGCCGTGGACGACGAGGCGGGCGACCGCCGGCGTTCGACGAGATCCGCTACAAGCAGCGCAATCTCGTCGAACGATCTTTCGCCCTGCTCAAACAATGGCGCGGACTGGCCACCCGCTACGACAAGCTCGCCATCGTCTACCGCGCCGCCGTAGTCCTCAGCGCGTGCATCATCTGGACACGCCATATGGGAGACACGCCCTAGGGCCCACCGGGCTCGCGGAATACCAGGAACTCAAACACATCTGGCACAACACCGCTCCCACTGCTGCGGGTTGGTTCAAAGGTTAGTCCGTCCGGGGAAGGGGCAGGCTCGCACGACGGTGATCAAACAGATCCATGCCGACAGTGGCATGGAGGATTTCGGCTACAAGGAGTCACTGGACCGCAGCATCGGGAAGTTCGCCAGCTTCGCCGCAGGCGTCAGCTACATCTCGATCCTGACCGGCACATTCCAGCTCTTCTACTTCGGTTACGGCACCGCCGGACCGGCCTATCTGTGGTCGTGGCCGATGGTGTTCGTCGGTCAGATGGCCGTCGCGCTGTGCTTCATGGAACTGGCCGCGAAATACCCGGTGGCGGGCTCGGTTTACAACTGGAGCAAGAAGCTGGCCAGCAGGCTGGTCGGCTGGACCTCGGGCTGGCTGATGCTGACGGCCTCGATCGTGACCATCTCGGCGGTCGCGCTGGCCTACCAGCTGAACCTGCCCCGGCTGTGGAGCGGCTTCCAGGTCATCGGCGACGGCAGCGGCACCTACGACTACGCCGCCAATGCGGTACTGCTCGGCACCGTGCTGATCGTGTTCACCACGTCGGTCAACGCGCTCGGGGTGCGCCTGATGGCGCGCATCAACTCCAGCGGCGTGTTCATCGAATTGATCGCCGCGGTACTCATCGTGTTCCTGCTGGCGATCAACGTGCAGAACAGCCCGGATATCTTCTTCTCCACCAACGGCTACGGCTCGGGGGAGAGCATGGGCTTTCTCGGCGCGTTCCTGATCGCGTCGCTGGCGTCGGGTTATGTGATGTACGGATTCGACACCGCGAGCTCACTCGGCGAGGAGACGGTAGAACCGCGCCGCACCGCGCCCAAGGCGATCGCCCGCGCCATCCTGGCCTCGTTCGTGATCGGCGGCGGCATCCTGGTGTTCGCGGTGATGGCCGCGCCCAACCTTGCGGACCCGCAGCTCGGCGAGAGCAGCGGCGGTCTGCAGTACATCGTCGAGCAGGTGATGTGGGGCCCGCTGGGCAAGATCTTCCTGGCGTGCATCGTGATCGCGGTGACGGTGTGCTGTCTGGCGGTACACACCGCCGCGATCCGGCTGACGTTCGCGATGGCCCGGGACAACGCGCTGCCGTTCGGCGAGAAACTGGCCACGGTCAACCCGCGGACCCAGACCCCGATCGTCCCGGCCGTGACCATCGGGATCATCGCGGTGATCATCCTGGTCGTCAACATCACCAATCCGCAGATCTTCACGGTGCTGACCTCGATCGCCATCATCATGATCTACCTGGCCTACCTGATGGTCACCGGCCCCTTGCTCAAAAAGCGGCTGCAAGGGCATTGGCCGCCGGCGGATCTCAAGGAAGGCGGCTACTTCACCATGGGCCGCTGGGGGCTGCCGGTCAACATCGTGGCCGTGGTGTGGGGGATCGGGATGGCGGTAAACCTCGCCTGGCCGCGCGCCGCGGTCTACGGTGAACCCTGGTACAACACCTGGGGCGCGTTCGTCTACATCGGCATCATCGTCGGCGCCGGGCTGCTCTGGTACTTCCTCAAGGGGCGCAAGCACATCGGCACGTTGAAGTCCCATGCCGCCGAGACCCTGGCGGACGTTGATGGCTGAGGGCGCGACCTTCGATTACGTCATCGCCGGCGGCGGTACTGCCGGATGTGTGCTGGCGGCAAGGCTTTCCGAGGATCCGGACGTGACGGTCTGCCTGGTCGAGGCGGGCCCGTCCGATGTCGGCGACGACGCGATCCTGGTGCTGTCGGACTGGATGCACCTGCTCGACTCCGGCTACGACTGGGACTACCCGATCGAACCCCAGGAGCGCGGAAACTCGTTCATGCGCCACGCCAGGGCCAAGGTGCTCGGCGGGTGCTCGTCGCACAATTCGTGCATCGCGTTCCATCCGCCCGCCGAGGCGCTCGACGAATGGGTGGCGATGGGCGCCACCGGATGGGGGGCCGGGGACGTGCTGCCGCTGGTCCGGCGGCTCACCGAGACCGTGGTGCTGCGCGACGTGCCGCCCGAGGATCCCTGCGGCACAGCGGTTCTCGACGCCGCGGCGCAAGTCGGCATACCCACGGTGAAATTCAACCGCGGCTAGGGCGTGTCTGCTTAATGTGAACGATGTTGTGCCTGATGCTGTTTAAGTGTTACGGACTGATGTGATTTCTGATGACTTGTGGTCGGTGATTGAGCCGGTACTGCCTTCGGGTCGACGGCGCGGGCGGCCGTGGAACGATCATCGGGTGACGCTGGAAGGAATTATCTGGCGTTACCGGACTGGATCTCCGTGGCGCGATCTGCCCGCGCAGTTCGGCGCCTGGCAGTCGGTGGCTGAACGTCACCTGCGGTGGTCCACCGACGGCACCTACGCGCAGATCTTCGCAGCGATCTCCCGTGACATCGATGTCGATGACGCTGACGCTGAGCTGGTCGAACTGCTGCTGGCGGTGGATTCGACCAGCGTGCGTGTACATCAGCATGCCGCTGGTGCCCGCCCTGGTCGCCACACAGGGGGATCTGTCGAATTACAACAAACACCCCGATGAGCCCGATGACCATGCCATCGGCCGTTCACGCGGCGGGCTGACAACGAAGATCCACGCGCTGGCCGATCAACGCTGCAGCGCGGTCACCATGGCACTGTCGCCGGGGCAAGCCGGCGACAACCCGATGCTGTGGCCACTGCTGACTGCCCATCAGGGCCCAAAGTTTCGGCTACTCGCCGATAAGGCGTACTCCCATGACTCGACCCGAGCCCGACTGCGCCAGCTCAAAATCGCCCACACCATTCCCGAGCGCAGCGACCAGATCGCCCGCCGAAAGAGCCGGGGAAGCAAAGGCGGACGGCCACCGGCGTTCTCCGGGCGAATCTATAAGCACCGCAACACCGTCGAGCGATCCTTCAACCGCTTCAAGCACTGGCGAGGTATCGCCACCCGATACGACAAATACGCGCTGAGCTACCTCGGGGGCGTCACCCTAGCTGCGATCATCATCTATCACCGCGTCCGCAATTAACAGACACTACCTAGACGATGCGCAACGGCGCGGGCTGGTTCCAGATCAACGCGACCGCGGATGGCACCCGGCTCTCGACCAGCCACGCGTTCCTGCACCCGATCCTGGGCACCCGCCGGAATCTGGAGGTCCGCACCGATTGCTGGGTGTCGGAGATCCTGTTCGACGAGCGGTCACGCGCCGCCGGGGTGCGCTACCAGCGACCCGACCTCACCGGCTATGACACGGTGTCCGCGCGGCGCGAAGTGATCGTCACCGCGGGTGCGATCGACACCCCGAAGTTGTTGATGCTCTCCGGCATCGGGCCCACCGCTCACCTGCGGGAGATCGGCGTCGAGGTGCGGGTTGACTCACCCGGCGTCGGGGCCAACCTCGACGACCACGTTGAGGGGCTGGTGTTCTGGCAGGCCGCCCAGCCCATGGTGCGCACGTCGACCCAGTGGTGGGAGATCGGCGTGTTCACCACCGTCGACGACGGCCCGCGCCAGCCGGACCTGATGATGCACTACGGCAGTGTCCCCTTCGACATGAACACCCTGCGCCACGGCTACCCGACCACCGACAACGGTTTCTGCTTGACGCCCAACGTGACCCAGGGCCGATCCCGGGGCACGGTGCGGTTGCGCTCCCGCGATTTCCGCGACCGGCCCAGGGTGGACCCGCGCTACTTCACCGACCCCGACGGCTACGACGAACGCATCATGCTCGCCGGCGTCAGGCTGGCCCGTCGCATCGCCGAACAGGCGCCGTTGACGCCGTGGGTGGGTGCAGAACTGGCGCCCGGCCCCGACGCGACCACCGACGACGAACTGCTCGACTACATCCACCGCTGCCACAACACCGTCTACCACCCGGCAGCGACCGCGCGGATGGGTGCGGTGTCGGACCCGATGGCGGTGCTCGATCCGCAACTGCGGGTCAAGGGGGTTACCGGCCTGCGGGTGGTGGACGCCTCGGCCATGCCGAAGTTGCCGTCGGTGAACCCGAACATCACCGTGATGACGATGGCGGAGAAGTGTGCCGACCTCATCAGAGCCACCTGAGAAGGCCGGCCTGGCCGCGTTCCTGGCCGCTCACACACCGTTTCAGGGATCGACGCAGGACGAACTCGACGCACTCGCGGGCGGGGCGTCGCTGACGCAATTTTCTGCCGGGGTGGTGGTCGCTGACTACACGGGCCGGGTGCCCGACGAGGTGTGGATGGTGCGCGACGGCGCCGTCGCGTTGCGGACCACCGGCGACGGCGCGCTCATCGACATCGTGACCCCGGGCGGGATATTCGGGTACATGCCGTTGCTGGCAGGCGCCGGAATGGATTTCGAGGCCAGAACCACTGCGCCCAGCACGCTGGTGCGGCTTCCGGGAGCGTTGGTGCGCGCGCAGTTCGCCAAACCCTCGGGCCTGGCGTTCCTGGCATCCTCGGGCTGGAACCACGCCGCCGAGCGGTCGACTCTGATGCCCGCCCCCGACAGCACGCCGGTCAGCGAGCTGGTGCGTGGCGAGGTGCTCGTCGTCGAACCCGGCGACGCGGTGCGCGACGTCGTCGTGAAGATGACCGAACGCCACGTGTCCTACGCACTGGTGCGGCTGCCCGACGGCGCGCTCGGCATCTTCACCGACCGCGATCTGCGCGCCCGCGTCGTCGCCGCGGGTGTGCCGGTCGACGTCGCGATCGAACGGGTGATGAGTGCGCCGGCCCGCACGGTCACCACCGATCTGAGCGCCGACAGCGTGCTGATGGAGATGCTGGAATGCGGGCTGCGGCACATGCCGGTGCTGACGCCGCGCGGCGAGGTCGTCGGCGTGCTCGAAGACGCCGATCTGCTGGCCGCGACCGCCCGGCAGAGCTTCACGCTGCGCCGCGCCATCGCCCAGGCGGGCACCGCCGCCGAACTGCAGGCCGCAGGCAAACGCGTGACCGGCACCGCCGTCGACCTGTTCCGCAGCGGCACGAAGGCCGCCGCCACCAGCGCGATCCTGTCGGTCGTCGTCGACAGCCTGGTCCGTCGCGCCCTGGAACTGGTTGTGGCCCAACCGCAGTACCGCAACCTCGACGGATTCGCCTGGCTGACCCTGGGCAGCGTGGCCCGGCGCGAGGCGATGCCGTCCTCGGACGTGGACAGCGCGCTGTCCTGGCGCGACGAACTCGGCGGGCAGGCGCCGCGGCTGCGTGCCCTCGCCGCCGAGGTGCACGGAATGGTGGACGCGTCCGGCCTGCCGTCGGACCGTAACGGCGCGGTCGCGTCCAAGACGATGTTCTCGCGATCGCAGTCGGACTGGCTGCACACCGCGCAGGGCTGGCTGAGTGACCCGCTGCGCGACCGCGGGCTGGTCCTGTCGTCGTTGCTGATCGACGGCCGCGTGGTGTGGGGCGACCCGGGCCTGCACACCGTGCCCGCCGCCTACCAGCGCATCCGTGAACAGCATCCGAACGCTTTGCGGCTGCAGCTGCTCGACGCGCTGTCGGGCAAGATGCGCACCCGCTCGCTGCGCGACGTGTTGTCGCGCCGCGGGGGCACCTTCGACCTGAAGAACCACGCCGTGACCCCGGTGGTGAACCTGGCCCGGTGGGCCGGGCTGACCGCGGGCGTCACCTCGGCGAGCACCCCGACGCGGTTGCAGGCCGGCGCCGAGGCCGGGGCGCTCAGCGAGCGCGATGCCCGCACCCTGTGCGACGTGTTCGCGATGCTGCAACGGCTGCGGATGACCCATCAGGTCGAGCAGGTCGCCGCCGGGCACACCCCCGGGGACATCATCACGATGTCGGAGCTGTCCCCGCTGAACCGCAGCCTGCTCGGCGACGGTCTGCGTGAGATCGCCGCGGTCCGGCGGCGGGTCGGCAACCTCGGGCTCACCGGCGTATAGGCTCACTGCGCAATGGCCACCGACGACCGAGCACCGGCTGCCGTGCAGTCGGTGGACCGCGCGCTGACAGTGCTGGAGATCGTCGCCGGCCTCGGTGCGGCCGGGGTCACCGAGATCGCCGCCGAGCTGGGTGTGCACAAGTCCACGGTGTCCCGGCTGATCGCGGTGCTGGAGGCGCGCGGCTACGTCGAACAGGTCTCCGAACGCGGCAAATACCGCCTGGGTTTCGCGATCCCGCGGCTGGCGCACGTCGCCGGAGGCCAGATCGATCTGGTCAAGCTCGGGCAGGAGGCATGCGATGCGCTGAGCGCCGAGGTGGGGGAGACCGCCAACCTCGCGGTGCTCGACCAGGACCGCATCGTCAACATCGTGGAGACGATCGGCCCCGCCGAGATCACGTTGCGGACCTGGGTGGGGCAGACCTGCCCGGCGCATGCGACATCCAGCGGCAAGGTGCTGCTGGCCGGGCTGGACCCCGCCGAACTGCGGTCCCGGGTGCGGCCGCCGCTGACGGCGTTCACCGACGCCACCGTGACCGGCATGGTCGAACTGCAGGACCAGTTGGCGGCGGTGCGTGACCGTGGCTGGGCGAGCGTGTGCGAGGAGCTCGAGGTCGGGCTGAACGCCGTCGCCGCGCCGGTGTTCGACGTGCACGCGCAAGTGATTGCGGCGCTGAGTGTTTCGGGTCCGTCCTATCGACTCGCGGTGGACCGGTTCGACGAGGTGGCCAAGCAGACCGTCGCGGCCGCTGACCGTGTCAGCCGCCGGCTGGGCTGGACGGCCCGCGGCTGACGCCCACCGGGCGGTCCCCGGTGATGACCGCCAGGATCGTCCGCCACGCGTCCGAGGGCCGGTTCAGCATCCCGCTGTGCGCGCCCCACCCGGCCACCGGGCTGCCGTCGTCGTAAACCCCTGTGCGCAAACGGATCACGCCGGTGATCTCGTCCGGGTCGACGCCGTGGGGTCCGCCGGGGATGCCCTGCACCAGCTCGATGAAATCGCCGGGCGCGGTCATCGAATACCGCTGCACGCCCGGATTGCGGTTGTGCCAGTCGCCGGCGTCGTCGACGCCGACTCCGGCGCCCGCGGCGGCCAGGAACACGGTGCGGTCCGACGTCAGCCCGAGCGTCTCGGCGGTCCCGACGATGGACCCGCCGTACGAGTGGCCCAGTACCGTCACCGGCACGCCGTCGGGCACCCGCCGGTCGAGGTCCTCGGTGAATGCCACCAGTCGCGGCGCCATCTCCAGCGCGTAGTGCGGGTCGGCCGCATCGAACAGCACGTCGGCGGGGTTGTGCACCTGCGGGAACGGTCCGCCCAGGTAGGTGATCACCGCGACGTCCCCGCCGGTTGCTGCGACGAACCGCTGCGCGGTCGCGGTGTTGGCCGCCGAGCCTTCGATCGTGGTGTTGACCCCCGGCACCAGCACCGCGACGCTGCGCGCGGCGGCGAGGTCGCCGTTGAGTTCGACCAACGAGGCCCGGCCGGGATCGAAAGCGACGATGGTGCGCTGGAGCCGGCCCGCGCCGGTCGGGTCGTCGATCTCGCCGAGCAGGCTGCGGTAGAAGCCGATGCGCCGCTGCGAGGGTTCGTCCGCGCCGGCCTCGGCCAGGATCGCGGTCGCGATGTTGAGCCGGTTGGCGGCGGCACGCATGTCCCAGGGCACCCCGTCGGTGTTGCCCACCTGCTGCGGGAACTCCGCCACCAGCTGCGCTCGCTGATCCGGCGTCATCGCCGCGATCTGGGTGGCGATCCGGTCCTGACTCATCCTCGGCCACCCGTCCACGACATCGCCGCCGCGCACCGGCCACGCGCCGGCCGGCACCGTCGCCGCCGGCCGTTCCGTCGGCGGCGCAGCGGAGCTGCCCAGCGCGGCGGTGATGTCGGCGGCGGCGTCGGTGTCGGCGTCGCCCAGACGCTGCAGCGCTGCCCCGATCCGCGCGGTCAGCTCGGTCGCGCGCAGCTCCAGCAGATCGGTGGCGAGGGCACGCTGCCCGCCCGAGAGCAGCACCAGCAGCGCAGCCGGGTCCGACGCGACCGTCACCGAACCGTCGTCGGCGACGGCCAGACCGGCACCGTGCGCCTGCTCGACCGCGCCGAGCACCTCGGCGCGCGCCGCGCTGATCTGGTCGGCGCCGTCGCCGGCGGCCACCGCGGCCGTCACCAGACGCCGTGCCGCCGCGGCGCCCAGCGCGGCGATATGACGCGCGCGCTCGCGGGCGGCGTCGGCCGCGGCGCCCGTCCAGTACTCCACGCTGCGCTCCGCCTCCGCGAGGGATTCGCTCACCAGCGCGGTCAGGGTGCGTGCGGCATCCTCCCAGCCGGTGCTCAGCGCCAGCAGCGCCTCGGGGCGCCACCGCTGCGCCATCGTGACGGTCGGGGTGGTCACCGGAACCGGTCGCCGTTGGCGGCGTCGGCGTCTTTGAACGCGTCGACCGTGGTGCGGGCGGCCTCGGCCCACCCGGTCAGCCCGGTGACGACGCCGTCGAGGTGAGGCGCCAGCAGTTCGCCGGTCCTGACCTCCGTCACCGCCGACCCCGGCATCGCGGCGGGCTCCAACGCGGGCCGGCGCAGGTCGTCGATGTCGGCCGCCGTGCGGTCGAAGCGGCCCGCCAGCTCATGGACGCGGTCGGAGTCAACGTGCGCGATTTCCCCCATGGCTCATGCTGACAGACCGGCCGGACCCGCCCACCGGGTTATCCACAGGCCCTCATCGAGTGTCCGGCCGACCTGTGAGCCGAGCAACAAGTAGTCTCGATGAGGTGCAGCGACGAATCATGGGCATCGAGACCGAATTCGGTGTGACCTGCACGTTCCACGGCCATCGCCGGTTGAGTCCCGACGAGGTCGCCCGCTATCTGTTCCGGCGGGTGGTGTCGTGGGGCCGCAGCAGCAACGTCTTCCTCCGCAACGGCGCGCGTCTGTATCTCGACGTCGGCAGCCACCCCGAGTACGCGACCGCCGAATGTGACAGCCTGACCCAGCTGGTCACCCACGACCGCGCGGGTGAACGGGTGCTCGAAGACCTCCTTATCGACGCCGAACAACGACTGGCCGACGAGGGTATCGGCGGCGACATCTACCTGTTCAAGAACAACACCGACTCGGCGGGCAACTCCTACGGCTGCCACGAGAACTACCTGATCGTGCGTGCCGGCGAGTTCTCCCGGATCTCCGATGTGCTGCTGCCGTTCCTGGTCACCCGCCAGCTCATCTGTGGGGCCGGCAAGGTGCTGCAGACCCCGAAGGCGGCGACGTTCTGCCTGAGCCAGCGCGCCGAGCACATCTGGGAGGGCGTGTCGTCGGCGACCACCCGGTCACGTCCCATCATCAACACCCGCGACGAGCCCCACGCCGACGCGGAGAAATACCGCCGGCTGCACGTCATCGTCGGTGACTCGAACATGAGCGAATCCACCACGATGCTCAAGGTCGGTTCGGCCTCGCTGGTGCTGGAGATGATCGAGGCCGGGGTGGCCTTTCGGGATTTCTCCCTGGACAACCCGATTCGCGCGATCCGGGAGGTCAGCCACGACCTGACCGGCCGGCGGCCGGTGCGGCTGGCCGGCGGCAGGCAGGCCAGCGCCCTGGACATCCAGCGCGAGTACTACGCCCGTGCCGTCGAATATCTGCAGACCCGCGAACCCAACACCGAGATCCAGCAGGTCGTCGACCTGTGGGGGCGCCAGCTCGACGCCGTCGAGAGCCAGGATTTCGCCAAAGTCGACACCGAGATCGACTGGGTGATCAAGCGCAAGCTGTTCCAGCGCTACCAGGACCGCTACGACATGGAGCTGTCCGACCCGAAGATCAGCCAGCTGGACCTGGCCTACCACGACATCAAACGTGGCCGGGGAGTGTTCGATCTGCTGCAGCGCAAGGGCCTGGCCGCGCGCATCACCACCGATGAGGAGATCGAGGCCGCGGTCAACACCCCGCCGCAGACCACGCGGGCCAAGCTGCGCGGCGAGTTCATCAGCGCCGCGCAGGAAGCCGGCCGGGACTTCACCGTCGACTGGGTGCACCTCAAGCTCAACGACCAGGCGCAGCGCACCGTGCTGTGCAAGGACCCGTTCCGGTCCGTCGACGAGAGGGTCAAGCGGCTCATCGCGTCGATGTGAGTCGGTGTCCCCACGCGCCTCGTGCCGGGGATCGCGCCCGGCGCGCTCTAAGCTCTAACCCGTGGGGATCTCGAAAGTCGAACGCCTGATGAATCTGGTCATCGCGTTGCTGTCCACGCGGTCCTTCATCACCGCCGAACGGATACGCGAGACGGTGTACGGCTACTCCGACGATGCCAGCGATGAAGCATTCTCCCGAATGTTCGAGCGCGACAAGAACGAGCTGCGCGATCTCGGTATCCCGCTGGAGACCGGACGGGTGTCGCCGAGCGACCCGACCGAGGGGTATCGGATCAATCGGGACGCCTACGCGCTGCCCGCGGTGGAGCTGACCCCTGACGAGGCCGCAGCGGTGGCGGTGGCGACCCAGTTGTGGGAGTCGCCCGAGCTGATCACCGCGACGCAGAGCGCGCTGCTGAAGTTGCGGGCCGCCGGCGTCGACATCGAGGCCGACGACGATGTCGCGATCACCTCGACCGCTGCGCTTCCTGGGCTACGGGGGTCGGAGGAGGTGCTCGGAATCCTGTTGGCCGCCATCGACTCCGGGCGGGCCGTCCAGTTCCGGCACCGGCCGTCACGCAGCGAGCCGTACGTCACCCGCACGGTCGAACCGTGGGGGGTGGTCACCGACCGGGGAAGGTGGTACCTGGTCGGTCACGACCGCGACCGCGACGCCGTGCGGACGTTCCGGCTGTCCCGCATCGGAGCCGACGTGACCCCGATCGGGCCGTCGGGTGCAGTCAGCAGACCCGAGGACACCGATCTGCGCGAGATCGTCAAACGGGTCGTGGGGGACTGGCCGGCGACAGGGCAGGCCCGGGTGTGGGTCGCCGCGGGACGCGCCACCGCGCTGCGGCAGCGCGGCACCGTGACCGGACCCATGACGATCGGCGGCCGGGCAGGCGATGAGATCACCCTCGACATCGGGATGTTCGACCGGCTGGCCCGTGAGGTCGCCAGCTACGGGGCCGACGCGCTCGCGCTGGAGCCGCAGTCCCTGCGCGACGACGTGATCACGCGGCTGCAGGCCCAGCTGTCGCCGATCGGCGGCGTCGGCGAGGCGCAGGCACTCCGAGAGACACAGGCACGATGACGGCGGTCAGCGCACGGCTGGTGCGGCTGCTGAACATGGTGCCGTACTTCCAGGCCAACCCGCGCATCACCTACACCGAGGCCGCCACCGATCTCGGCGTCAGCGTCGATCAGCTCCGGGAGGACCTCAACCAGCTGTGGATGTGCGGGCTGCCCGGCTACGGCCCCGGCGATCTGATCGATTTCGAGTTCTCCGGCGACACCATCGAGGTCACGTTCTCGGCCGGCATCGACCATCCGCTTCGGTTGACGTCCCCCGAGGCCACCGGGGTGCTGGTCGCGCTGCGGGCACTGGTCGACGTGCCCGGCATGGTTGACCCGGAGGCCGCGCGCAGCGCCATCGCCAAGATCGAGTCCGCCGCCGGCAAGGTCGGCCACGGCGTGGAGGGCGCCGCGGTCGAGGAGCCGGCCCCGGTGGAGAGCGAGGCTGCCGCGGCCGTGCGCACCGCCGTGCGGGACGACCGGGCGCTGGCGATCGAGTACTACGCCGCCTCCCACGACACCCTGTCGAGCCGGGTCGTCGATCCGATCCGGGTGGTGCTGGTCGCCGACCACAGTTATCTGGAGGCGTGGTGCCGCTCCGCCGAGGCGGTGCGGCTGTTCCGCTTCGACCGCATCGTCGACGCCCGGGTGCTCGACGAGCCGTCGGTGCCGCCGCCGCCGGCGGTGCAGGCCGGCCCTGACACGTCGCTGTTCGATCCTGACACCGCCGATCCGTCGCTGCCGACGGCGACCCTGCTCATCGACCGGTCGGCGGGCTGGATGTTCGACTACTACCCGTTGCGGGTGCTGCGGGAATTTGACGACGGGTCCTGCGAGGCGACCATGACCTACGCCTCCGATCAGTGGATGGCGCGCTTCGTGCTCGGGTTCGGCTCGGCGGTGCGAGTGCTCGGGCCGCCGGCACTGGCCGACCGGGTGCGGGAGTCCGCGGCCGAAGCCCTGAGGGCCTACCGCGCCGGTCGGGTCGGCATCGACCCCGCGGGCGAGTAAACTCGGCGCAGACGTCTGGAGGTAATCAAATTGGGTGGTCTACAACCCTGGCACTGGGTCATCGTCATCGCCGTGTTCGTGCTGCTCTTCGGTGCCAAGAAGCTCCCGGACGCAGCGCGCTCGCTGGGCAAGTCGATGCGCATCTTCAAGTCCGAGATCAAGGAGATGCAGGCGGATTCGCAGTCGCCCAAGTCGGATCGGTCGGACACGCCGACGCAGATCACGTCGGAGCGCGTCCCGGAATCCGAGCCGTCGCCGGACAAGCGCTCAGCCTGACCGGCCGGCCTGTGACACGCGGCGCAAGCCGCGTGTGTGACTTCGCGCCTGCGCGCAGCATCTAGGCGACCACCCGTGCAGATTTCCGTACTCTTCAAAAAGCTCGATCCGCGGCAGCGGCGTTCCCGGGTGAACCCGGACGGCACGATGTCGCTGGTCGACCACCTCGTCGAGCTGCGCACCCGGTTGCTGATCGCAGTGCTCGCCGTGCTGGCGACCACCGTCCTCGGATTCCTCTGGTACAGCCACGGCGTGTTCGGACTGCCCAGCCTCGGTGACTGGCTGCGTGGACCGTACTGTGCCCTGCCGGATTCGGCGCGCGCGTCGATCACTCCCGACGGGGAGTGCCGGCTGCTGGCAACCGCGCCGTTCGACCAGTTCATGCTGCGCCTGAAGGTCGGCATGACCGCCGGGATCGTGCTGGCGTGCCCGGTCTGGCTCTACCAGTTGTGGGCCTTCATCACCCCCGGGCTTTACGCCAAGGAACGCCGCTTCGCGGTGGCCTTCGTGACTCTGGGCGCGGCGCTGTTCATCGCCGGCGCGATCCTGGCCTACGTGGTGCTGTCCAAGGCCTTGGCGTTCCTGTTGACCGTCGGCAGCGACGTGCAGGTGACCGCCCTCTCAGGTGACCAGTACTTCGGCTTCCTGATCAACCTGCTGCTGGTGTTCGGGATCAGCTTCGAGTTCCCGCTGCTGATCATCATGCTCAACCTCGTCGGCATCCTGACCTATGAGCGGCTCAAGGCATGGCGCCGCGGCCTCATCATGGGCGTGTTCGTGTTCTGCGCGTTCGTCACGCCGGGCTCGGATCCCTTCTCGATGCTGGCGCTCGCGGTGGCGATGACGCTGCTGATGGAGATGGCGATCCAGGTCGCACGGATCAGTGATCGCCGCAAGGCGCGCCGCGCGGCCGCGGCAGCGATCGACGACGACGAGGCCGCACCCATCGGCCCGGTCGAGCCGGTCGAGGCGCCGACGGCGGTGCCTGCCCCGTCCCGCCTCGTGGTCGATGACGACGCAACCTGAGTCACCCCCGCCGCCGGACAGCGTGGCCGCGTTCGCCGCGCTGCTGCCCTTCGAGCTGGACCCGTTCCAGCGCCGCGCCTGCGCGGCGTTGGCCCAGGGCCACGGAGTGCTGGTCTGCGCACCCACCGGCGCGGGCAAGACCGTCGTCGGCGAGTTCGCGGTGCACCTGGCCCTGGCCGCGGGCCGGAAGTGCTTCTACACCACCCCGATCAAGGCGCTGAGCAACCAGAAGCACAGCGATCTGGTGCGCCGTTACGGTCCCGAACGGATCGGCCTGCTGACCGGAGACCAGTCCATCAACGGTGACGCCGACGTCGTCGTGATGACCACCGAGGTGCTGCGGAACATGCTGTACGCAGATTCGCCTGCGCTGCAAGGACTCTCATATGTGGTGATGGACGAGGTGCACTTCCTGGCCGATCGGATGCGCGGTGCGGTGTGGGAAGAGGTGATCCTGCACCTGCCCGAGGACGTCCGGCTGGTCAGCCTGTCGGCCACGGTGAGCAATGCCGAGGAGTTCGGCGGATGGATCACCGAAGTCCGCGGTGACACCACCGTGGTCGTCGACGAACACCGTCCGGTACCGCTGTGGCAGCACGTGATGGTCGGCAAGCGGCTGATGGATCTGTTCGACTACCGCGCCTCCTCCGCCGCCGGGCGCGATCTGCTGGTCGACCCGGAACTGCTGCGCCACATCGCGCATCGCCGGGAAGCCGAACGCCTCGCCGACTGGCAGCCGCGGGGCCGCGGCCGCGGCGGCCGCCCGCCGAGCCTGTACCGCACGCCGAGCAGGGTGGATGTGATCGGCGTTCTCCAGCACGCCGAACTGTTGCCGGCGATCACGTTCATCTTCTCCCGCGCCGGCTGCGACGCCGCGGTCAAACAGTGCCTGCGGTCGTCGCTGCGCCTGACCACCAACGAGGAGCGGGCGCGCATCGCCGAGATCGTCGACCGGCGCACTGCCGACCTCAACGACTCCGACCTGATCGTGCTCGACTTCCACGAGTGGCGTGAGGGCCTTCTACGCGGGATCGCCGCCCACCACGCCGGGATGCTGCCGACATTCCGGCACACCGTCGAGGAACTGTTCACCGCCGGCCTGGTCAAGGCCGTGTTCGCCACGGAGACACTGGCATTGGGCATCAACATGCCCGCCCGCACGGTGGTGCTGGAGAAGCTGGTCAAGTACAACGGTGAGCAGCACGTGCCGCTGACCCCGGGCGAGTACACGCAGCTGACCGGACGCGCGGGCCGGCGCGGTATCGACGTGGAGGGCCACGCGGTGGTGCTGTGGAATCCGGACGTCGACCCCGCCGAGGTCGCCGGACTGGCGTCGACCCGGACGTTCCCGCTGCGCAGCTCGTTCGCGCCGACCTACAACATGACGATCAACCTGGTGCATCAGATGGGACCGGCCCAAGCCCATCAGCTGCTGGAACGGTCCTTCGCGCAGTATCAGGCCGACCGATCCGTCGTCGGACTCGTCCGCGGCGTCGAGCGGGGTGAACGCATGCTCGGTGAGCTCGCCGCCGAGATGGGCGGTCCGAACGCCGCGATCCTCGACTACGTCCGGTTGCGGGCGCAGATCACCGAACGGGAACGCGCCCAGTCGCGGGCGTCGCGGCTGCAGCGCCGGCAGGCCACCAACGACGCACTGGCCACATTGCGTCGCGGCGACATCATCATGATCATCCAGGGGCGCCGCGGTGGGCTGGCCGTGGTGCTCGAACCCGCACGCGACGACGAGGATCCACGCCCGCTGGTGCTCTCCGAGCATCGCTGGGCGGGCCGCATCTCGTCGGCCGACTACAACGGCGCCGCCGGCCCGATCGGCAAGATGTCGCTGCCCAAGCGCGTCGAGCACCGCAATCCGCGGGCCCGCCGCGACCTGGCCTCGGCGCTGCGGTCGGCGGCGGCCGGTCTGGACGTCCCGTCGGTGCGCGTCCGCAGGAGTGGGTCCCCGCAGGACGGCGACGTGGATCCGGAGCTGATAGCGCTGCGGGACCGGGTCCGGGCGCACCGGGCGCACGGCTTGGCGGACCGGGAAGAGAAGGCCCGGTTGGCCGAGCGCTATCTGCGGATCGAGCGGGACAACGAGGCGCTGCGCAAGAAGATCGCCTCGGCGACGAATTCGCTGGCCGTCACGTTCGACCGAATCGTGGTGCTGCTCACCGAACGGGGATTCATCGCCGCGGCCGAAGACGGCGAGGGCACGGCTCCGGTCGTCACCGACGCCGGCAGACTCCTGGCCCGGATCTACAGCGAGAGCGACCTGCTGGTCGCGGAATGTCTGCGCGCCGGAGTGTGGGAAGGTCTGGACGCGCCCGAGCTGGCCGCCGCGTTGTCGGTGGTGCTCTACGAATCCCGCCGGGACGGCCCCGGAACTGGCGACGGCTCCGACATTCCGACTGCAAAGCTGCGCCGCGCGCTGAACCAGACCCGTCGGTTGTGGTCGGAGTTGAGGGCCGACGAGCAGCGGCACCGGCTCGCGCCGAGCCGCGAACCCGACCACGGTTTCGTCGCGGCGATACACCGCTGGGCGAGCACCGGCGATCTGGCCTCGGCACTGGCCGCGTCGGACACCGCGGGCACCGGCGCGTCGATGTCGGCGGGCGATTTCGTCCGCTGGTGCCGGCAGGTGCTGGATCTGGCCGACCAGGTCCGCGGCGCGGCGCCGTCGGCGGCTTTGCGGGCAACCGCAAAACGCGCCATCAACGACGTTCGGCGCGGCGTCGTAGCTGTTGATGCCGGGTAGTG
Source organism: Mycobacterium sp. SMC-8 (assembly GCF_025263565.1). Lineage (NCBI taxonomy): Bacteria > Bacillati > Actinomycetota > Actinomycetes > Mycobacteriales > Mycobacteriaceae > Mycobacterium > Mycobacterium sp. SMC-8. The sequence continues at coordinate 5,264,260 of NZ_CP079865.1, read as the reverse complement.
TGTGGTGCCAGCAGGGCCCCCGGCACACCAGCCCCGGATGACCAAGGAGAGAAATGAGCGGACCGCAGGGATCCGACCCGACGCAGCCGTGGCCGGGTCAGCAGCCTGAACAGGGCACGGATCAGCCGGCGGGCGAATCGGCGGCCAACCAGGGCTGGCAGCCCCCGACTCCGGGCGCCGGCCAGCAGCCCGAGCAGCAGGGGTGGCAGCCGCCGGCGTACACGCCGCAGCAGTACCCGCAGTACCAGCAACCAACGCAGCCGCCGACGTATACGCCGGCGCAGTACCCGGCCGACCAGTACGGCCAGCAGCCCGCCGAGTACAACCCGGCCGGCTACCCGCCGCCCGGACAGTACAGCCAGCCGGGCGGATACGGCCAGCAGTACGGGCAGCCCAACGCCTACGGTCAACCGGGCCCCTACGGCCAGTACCCCGGTGCGCCCGGGTATCCGGCGCCAGGCCAGGAGGAAGGCTCGAAGCGTTCGCTGGCTGTGATCGGCGGAGTGGTCGGTGTGCTGGCCGCGGTCGTCATCGCCGCCGTGCTGGTGCTGGGCTTCTGGAAGCCGGGCTTCTTCGTCACCACCAAGCTCGACATCAATGCGGCCCAAGCCGGTGTGGAGCAGATCCTCACCGACGAGACCAACGGCTACGGCGCGAGAAACGTCAACGACGTGAAGTGCAACAACGGTGTGAGCCCGACGGTCAAGAAGGGCGACTCGTTCAACTGCGAGGTCAGCATCGACGGCACCAAGCGCCAGGTCACCGTCACCTTCCAGGACGACGACGGCACCTACGAGGTCGGCCGCCCGAAGTAACCGTAGAGCTTGTCAGAGCTTGTCTAAGGCGGACTGGAGTCGTCCGATCGACGACGACACGCCGTAGCGGTCGGCGAGTTCGGCGACTTTGCCGGGATGGCGGGCCGCCAGTGGCAGTTCATCACCATCGGTGGAGAACGAGATGTCGGCGTCGGTGGCCACCCGCACCACCGGTCCGGCCCTTTGGATGTAGTCGGCCGCGGCCAGCAGCTTGTTCCGGTGCGCCTTGGGCAGCCGCGACTTCGGGTCGTGTGCGGCGGCAACGATCCGCTCCAGCGACCCGTGCTGAGCCAGCAGCGCGGCCGCTGTCTTCTCCCCGATACCCGGGACGCCCGGCAGCCCGTCGGATGGGTCGCCCCGCAGCAGCGCCAGCTCTGCGTAGGCCGGCCCGGCCCGGTCGACGGGCACGTTGTAGGTCTCGGCTACCTCGCGTGGGCCGTACTTGACCGCCTTGGACAGCCCGCGGCCCAGATAAAGCACCCGGACCGGGACCGGCTCGTCGCGTACCAGCTGCAGCAGGTCGCGGTCGCCGCTGACCACCACCACGGGGTCGCGGCGCTCGCGTTCGGCGAGCGTGCCCAGCACGTCGTCGGCCTCGCACTGCTCGGCCCCGGCCGTCGGGATGCCGAACGCGTCGAGCATCTCCATGATCATGTCGACCTGCGGGGTCAACTCGTCGGGCACCTGCTCGATGTCGACGTCGGTGGCCGGGTTCGCTTCCTCGGCAGGGACAGCTACCCGGTGCGCCTTGTACGACGGGATCAGGTCGACGCGCCACTGCGGCCGCCAGTCGTCGTCCCGGCAGACCACCAGCCGGCGCGGCCGTTCGCGGGCGATCACTGTGGCGACCGCGTCGAAGAACCCGCGCAGCGCATTGACCGGCCGACCGTCCGGCGCGGTGATCGACGACGGGACACCGAAGAACGAGCGGAACCACATACTCGCACCGTCGAGCAGGACCAGCGGGGCTTCATTGGACGTGCGGGCCATGCCGGCCATCCTGCCAGGTCACCTTTCCCCGCGAGCAGACACAAACTCGCATACTTTCGCGGCGATTCGTGCGAGTTTGTGTCTGCTCGCGGGGAGATCGCCGCGCGCACTAGCCTGAAAGACATGACAGGCGCTCGATTCGACACCGACGTGTACGCACAGCGACTGCGCGCGGCGGTGGCTGCCGCGGCCGACGCCGGGCTGGCCGGCCTGGTGATCACACCGGGATACGACCTGCGCTACCTTGTCGGCTCCCGGGCCCAGACCTTCGAACGGCTGACCGCGCTGGTGCTGCCGGCAAACGGTGAGCCGACGATCGTGGTGCCGCGGCTGGAGCTCGCCGCGCTGAAGGACTCGGCCGTGCCTGAACTCGGTGTGGCAGTACGGGATTGGGTTGACGGTGACGATCCGTACCGCCTCGTCGCCGACGCGTTGCCCGGTCAGGTTCCACACCATGTCGCGGTCACCGATTCGATGCCGGCGCTGCATCTGCTGCCGCTGGCCGACGTGCTCGCCGCGGTGCCGGTGCTGGCCACCGACGTGCTGCGCAGGCTGCGGATGGTCAAGGATCCGGCCGAAATCGACGCACTGCGCAAGGCCGGTGCCGCGATCGACCGCGTGCACGCGCGGGTCCCCGAGTTCCTGGTCCCGGGCCGGACGGAAGCCGACGTCGCGGCGGACATCGCCGAAGCCATTGTGGCCGAAGGACATTCAGAAGTGGCGTTCATCATCGTGGGCTCCGGTCCGCACGGGGCCGATCCGCACCACGAGTGTTCGGACCGGGAACTGCGCGTCGGCGACATCGTCGTCGTGGACATCGGCGGCCCCTTCGACCCGGGCTACAACTCCGATTCCACCCGGACCTACAGCATCGGTGAACCCGACCCGCAGGTGGCACGCCGGTATGCCGTGCTGCAGCGGGCCCAGCGCGCCGCGGTCGAGTCCGTCCGGCCGGGCGTGACGGCCGAACAGGTCGACGCCGCGGCCCGTGACGTGCTGGCCGCCGCGGGACTGGCGGAGGCGTTCGTGCACCGCACCGGGCACGGTATCGGGTTGTCGGTGCACGAGGAGCCCTACATCGTGGCGGGAAACACGCTGCCGCTGCAGGAGGGGATGGCGTTCTCGGTCGAGCCGGGAATCTACTTCCCGGGCCAGTGGGGTGCGCGCATCGAGGACATCGTGGTCGTCACCGCCGACGGAGCGGAGTCGGTGAACAACCGGCCGCACGACCTCGTCGTGGTCCCGGTGCCCTGACCGGTCAGGCCTCGCCGCGGTCGAGCAGCGCCGACGACCCGAGCACCCGCGCGATGCGCACCTCGATCACGACGCGCTTCGGGTTCGGCCGGGGCGTGCGGTAGCGCTGGGCGTACCGTAGTTCGGCGTCGCGTACCGCGTCGGCGTCGGTGTGCACCGCCGATTTGCCCTCCAGCGACAACCAGCGGGCGCCGTCGACCTGGCTGAGGACCGCGACCCCGCGATGCTCGGCGTTGACGGCCTTCTGGGAGCCGCCCGAGGTGATCACCCGGGCGATGTGGGTGGCGGGGTCGAACGTAAAACCGACGGCCACCACATGCGGGGACCCGTCGGCCCGCAGCGTGGTCAGCATCGCGAGGTGGCGCTCGGACAGGAACGCGAGCGCGTCGTCGGTCAGTCGGGTCGTCGCCTTGGCCATCGGCCCCACGCTAGCGCAGGCGATAATCAGCGCCGTGGAGGACACGAACGCGGGACCGGTGGTGATTTTCGGCGGTCGCAGCGAGATCGGCGTGGAACTGGCGTGCCGGCTGGCGCCGGGGGCGGCGGTGGTGTTGGCCGCCCGCAGACCCGACGCGCTGCGCGAGCAGATCACCGCGGTGCAGCGGGCCGGGGCCGCGTCGGTGCACACGGTCGCGTTCGACGCCGACGATCTCGCCGCGCACCGCGGGCTGGTCGATGCGATCGAGGCCGAGCACGGCCAAATCGGCACCGCGGTGCTGGCGTTCGGGATCCTCGGCGACCAGGCCCGCGCCGAGGAGGATCCCGGGCACGCGGCCGCGATCGCGCACACCGACTACGTGGCCCAGGTCAGCCTGCTGACCGAACTGGCCGCCAGGATGCGCCGGGCCGGGGCGGGGACGCTGGTGGTGTTCTCGTCGGTGGCCGGCGTGCGGGTGCGTCGCGCGAACTACGTCTACGGGTCGGCCAAGGCGGGCCTGGACGGCTTCTGCAGCGGTCTGACCGATGCGCTGCACGGCACCGGTGTGCGGTTGCTGCTCGTGCGGCCCGGCTTTGTGATCGGCAGGATGACGCAGGGAATGACCCCGGCACCGCTGTCGAGCACGCCGGCGCAGGTGGCCGACGCGACGGCGCGGGCGCTGCGCAAGCGGCGCGACACGGTGTGGGTTCCCGGCCCGCTGGCGTTGTTGGCGCTGGTGTTCCGGCTGCTGCCGCGGCCGGTGTGGCGTAGGCTGCCGCGGTGATCGTCGTGGTGGGCATCGGCGCCGACGGAATGGCCGGGCTGCCGCCGCCTTCGCGCGCTGAACTTGCTAGGGCCACCGTTGTTTACGGTTCCCGTAGGCAGCTTGATCTGCTGGACGCGACGGTGACCGCGGCGCGGCGGACGTGGCCGAGCCCGCTGCTGCCGGCGCTGGACACACTGCTCGACGGTGACGATGTCGACGTGCATGTGGTGGCCAGCGGAGACCCGCTGCTGCACGGCATCGGCAGCACACTGATCCGCAGGTTCGGTCCGGACAGGGTGGCGGTGCTGCCGCACGTGTCGTCGGTGACGCTGGCCTGCTCGCGGGTCGGCTGGTCGGTGCAGGACACCGAGATCATCAGCGTGGTGTGGCGCGAACCGCACACCGCGGTGCGCCGTGGCGGGCAGGCCGTGGTGTTGTCGCGGGACGGTTCCACGCCGGCGGAACTGGCACGGCTGCTCACCGCCACCGGACGGGGTGACTCGGAGCTGACTGTCCTCGAACAGTTGGGCGGCCCAAAAGAGTTGCGGCGCACCTCGACAGCGCGGGAGTGGGCGGCCCGGCCACCGGCGGACGTCGACGACCTCAACGTGATGGCGGTGCGGTATCTGCCCGACGAGCGCCGGTTCGGCGCGCTGCCAGACGACGCGTTCGCCCATGACGGGCAGATCACCAAGCAGATGATCCGTGCCGCGACACTGGCCGCGCTCGCGCCGCGGCCGGGGGAGTTGCTCTGGGACGTGGGTGCGGGGTCGGGCAGTGTCTCGATCGAGTGGTGCCGCAGCGGACCCGGTTGCCGCGCGATCGCGTTCGAACGCGACGACGCCCGCCGCGCCAGAGTCGGCGAGAACGCGGTCGCCTACGGTGTGCCGGTCGAGACCGCACGCGGCGCACCGGAGTCCTTCGCCGATGCGGCGCCGCCCGCGGCGGTCTTCGTCGGCGGCGGCGTCAGTCAGCCCGGCCTGATCGAGGCCTGCTGGGAGAAACTGCCCGCCGGTGGCCGACTGGTCGCCAACGCGGTCACGGTGGAATCGGAATTTACACTGGCGCAATGGTATTCACGTGTTGGCGGGCGGCTGCGCCGGTTCCAGCACTACCAGGGCGACGCGGTCGGCGCGTTCACCGGATGGCGGCCGGCGATGCCGGTCACACAGTGGTCGGTGACGAAGCCTGATACGACCTGACCAGTGCGATCGACTCGAGTTCGCGGATGGCGCGGCAGCCGCGGCGCAGCATGGTCAGCATCATCTCGTCGCCGCGGTCGGTCGACGACGCGAACGCGGTGCCCAGCGCGGTGATCAGCGGCGCCTGCAGCACCCCGAGTCGGTAGTCGTGCCAGCAGGTCTGGAGGTCGTAGCCGGTGACACCGTGGCCCAGCAGTGCCGCGTGGTACCGCTCGACCAGACCACGCTCGACCTCGGCCCGGGTCTCCGGTAGCAGACTGGTGGCGGTGAAATACGCCAGATCCCGGCTGGGTAACCCGAGCCCGAGAGTCTGCCAGTCGACGACGGTGACGCGGGTGCGGTCCGGGTCGTAGAGCAGGTTGTCGAGCCGGTAATCGCCGTGCATCAGCGAGAACCGGTCCGGCACCGCGAGCAGCCACGGGGTGATAAGGCCCATCGAGGTGAGCAGTGTGTCGCGGTCTTGGTCGCTGATGGACGCCCCCAGCTTGTCCAGCGTGATGTCAGCCGCCACCTTGGCCACCTCGCCCATGCCGGTGGCGGCCGCTTCGTCGCCGGGCTTGGGCATCACGATCGACGGCAGGTCGAAGTATCGCCGGTCGTTCCAGGTCGGCCCGTGCAGCCCGGCCAGCGCCTCGACGGCCAGTTCCGCTTCGCCGGGGGTGCACCCGGCGATCTGATCGCCCTGTTCGGCGGGCGCCATGTCGGCCAATACGAGCACGAAATCCTTGCCGTCAGCGGAAATCTCGCTGTGAAAGCAGCCGGGCGCCGGGATGGTGACGTCGCGGGCGATGGCGGTGTAGAAGTCCACCTCGGACACGTAGCCCAGGGCGACTCGTTCTCGGACTTCGTCGTCCTGTGCGGGCAGTTTAACCGCGAAAGTGGTGGGTAGAGAAGGTGATCGGGAGGCAGTGGAGTAAGCGGCGGTGACCCGGTAGGTGGCGCCGGTCTGCCCCGTGCCGATGGCGACCACATCGGCCGTGTCGACGTCGGTGCCCAGGACCGCGGTCAGCCACGCGGGCGTGATGTCCTCAGGACTACGCGGAATCGTCACTCGGACCGCCTTTCGTCAGTCGCCGTCACCGGCGTAGATCGTGCGCAACCAGATGGTCTCGGCGCCGGACAGCAGTTCGGCGCGGGTGAGCCGGCCGCCGACGGTGTAGCGCTCCATCAGCCGGTCGTTGAACTCCAGCAGCAGGCTCGCGAGCACCTCGGCAGGAGCGCCGGCCGGGGCCCGTCCGCTCTCGCGTTCACCGGCGATCATCGACGCGACCGGGCCCACGAAGGATTCCCGCGCGTCGTCCCACACACCGCGGACCGCGGAGCTGGATGCGCGGGCTTCCAGCATGGCCGCCAGCAGATAGCGGTGTTCGTCGACGGTGCCCAGCAGCGCCTCCAGCATTCCCCGGATGCGGGCGCGGGGCGGCTGGGAGGTGTCGCTGAGCAGGTCGCTGGCCAGGAAACCGTCCTCGTACATCGGCTCCAGCAGCGCGGCCACCGCGGCGGCCTTGTTCTCGAAGTAGAAGTAGAACGCCGACCGGGTGACACCGGCCCGGCGGGTGACGTCGGCGATGTTGAGGTCGTCGAAGCCGGATGCGCGCAGGTGGTGGTCCAGTGACTCCAGGATCGCGCTGCGCCGCAGGTCGCTCTTCTGTGGCTGCCGCCGGTCGGTCGGCGAACGCACCGGGAGGCCTCGCTGCACGCGCGACCTTAACCCGCAGTTCTGACAACTGTCAACGATGCGCGACAGATGTCAGATTGGCTCAGGATTGCGGGTACCGGCGCGGGGTGAAGACGCGGTCGGCGCCCCCGGCGCCCCCGGCGGCCCAGCGCGTCTGTGACGAGCCGACGATGAGCAGGCAACGCATGTCGACCTCACCGGGATCCAGATCGCCCAGCGCGACCACCCGCACCGATTCGCTCGGCCCGGACACGTCGCGGCCGATGACGACCGGCGTCGCCGGATCACGGTGTTCCAGCAGCAGGTCCCGCATCGCGGCGACCTGCCAGGTGCGGGTCTTGGAGGCCGGGTTGTAGATCGCGAGCACCATGTCGGCGGCCGCGGCGGCGGAAAGTCGGCGGGCGATGACGTCCCACGGCTTGAGCCGGTCGGACAGCGAGATCACCGCGTAGTCGTGCCCCAGCGGCGCGCCGACCCGGCTGGCCACCGCCTGGGCCGCGGTCATCGCCGGGATCACCCGGACCTGCACCCCGGGCCACTGCTCGGCCTCCTCGAGCACGGCGGTCGCCATCGCGAACACCCCCGGATCGCCCGACGACACCACCGCCACGGTGCGTCCCTGTTCGGCCAACTCGCAGGCCAGCCGCGCACGGGCGGGTTCGTCGGTGTTGTCGCTGGGATGCAGGCGCTGCCCACCGCGGACCGGCACGCGGTCCAGGTAGGGGCCATAGCCGATCAGGTCCGTGGCCGCGGCCAGCTCCCGCCGGCTCTGTGGCGTCATCCACCCGATGTCACCGGGCCCGAGCCCGACCACCGCCACCGAGCCGGTGCCGGACGGCTCGGGATCGCGGCCGGGCAGCATGGCCAGCGCGAAGTAGGGCACCGACGCGTCGTCGACGTCGCTCGCGGGCAGGATCCGCTGCCTCTCGGTGCTGGCGCGTTCGACGTAGAACGCGTCGGTCATCCGGCCTGACGCGCAAAGAGCTTGCCGCACAGCGGGGTAGGACCGTCCCAGCTTGAGGATCACCGCCGCGTCGGTGTCGGCCAGGCGGCGTTGGAGTTCGTCGGCGGGCAGCGTGCCCGGCAGGATGGTGAGCACCTGGTCGCCCTGTACCAGTGGCGTCGACACCGCGGCCGACGCGGCGCTGACCGAGGTCACCCCGGGCACGATCACGGCGTCGAACCGCTCGGTGAGGCGGGTGTGCATGTGCATGTAGGAGCTGTAGAACAGCGGATCGCCCTCGGCCAGCAGAGCGACGTCGCGCCCCGCGTCCAGGTGGGCGGCGATGCGGTCGGCGGATTCGCGGTAGAAGTCCTCCATCGCTGCGGCATATCCGCCGGGGTGGTCGGAGGTCTCGGTGGTGACCGGGTAGACGAGGTGCTCCTCGACCTGCCCGTTGCGCAGATAGGGCTCGGCGATCGAACGGGCGATGCTGCGACCGTGCCGCGCACTGTGATAGGCGACGACGTCGGCGGCGCCGATCACCCTGGCCGCCTTGACGGTCACCAGCTCGGGGTCGCCCGGGCCCAGTCCGACTCCGTACAGCGTTCCCTGCGGGTTGCTCATTCTTCCTCTGCCGCAATCGAGTTCACGGCGGCAGCGGCCATCGCGCTACCGCCGCGCCTGCCTGTCACCACCAGATACGACACGCCCCTGGGGTTGTCGATGAGCTCCTGCTTGGACTGCGCGGATCCGACGAACCCGACCGGTCCGCCCAGCACCGAGACCGGCGGCGCCAGGCCCTCGTCGACGAGTTCGAGCAGCCGGAACAACGCGGTGGGGGCGTTGCCGATCGCCACGACCGCCCCGGGGATCCGGTCGCTCCACAGGTCCACCGCGGCCGCCGAGCGGGTGGTGCCCAGTTGAGCTGCCCGTTCAGGCGCACGCGGATCGGCGACCAACGACACCACCTCGTTGTCGGCGGGCAGGCGGCTGCGGGTGATTCCGGCGGCCACCATGGACGAGTCGCACAGGATCGGAGCGCCGGCGGCGAGGGCGGCGTGGGTGCGGGCAGTGACATCCGGGGTGAATGCGACGTGCTCGGCGACATCGACCTGTCCGCACGTGTGAATCAGGCGGACCACCACCCGGGCCACGTCGGCGGGGAACCGGGCCAGGTCCGCCTCGGCGCGGATCGTCGCGAACGACTGACGGTAGATCTCAGTGGCGTCGCGGATGTAGTCGAGCACCCGATCACCCTACGGGTGGGGTTCGCGGGCCCGGTAGCCGTCTCCGGTCGCGATCAGCACCCGGGCGTCGGCGCGGCTGCCGCAGGCCCGCTCACAGCCGACGAAGTGCCGGTGAACTGCGATGTCGGGATCGTCGACCGCGGCCGCTGCGGCGTCGGTGCGCACATCGGCGACCGAGCGCGCGCAGCCCGGGCTGCCCGTGCACGCCGACACCGACAACCACGGCGAGTTCTCGTCGAAGATCAGCCCGAGCGGCGCCAGCACCCGCAGTGCGGCGTCCGCGACGCCCTCGTCGAGGTCGAACACCAGCACCGAACGCCACGGGGTCACCGCCAGCGGCGCCTCGACGGCGGCGAGGTAGCGGGCGACCTGTGCGTCGAGGACCCCGAGCGGCACCGCGGCGCCGAGCGCGATCCGCCCGTCGTCCTGCGGGATCCAGCCGACCGGCGGGCGGGAGGTCGCCGGCCACGTCGCACCCGGCGGGGCGGTCGGGGTGAGGTTGCCGAGCAGTTCCGCGGGATCTGCGAGTTCGGTGACGCGCCAAGCCGTTCCGCGTATCTCGGTGAAGCGCCGCGCAAGACGCAGCAGTTCGGGCACCGCCTGGTCCAGCGGGATCCGCACCCCGGTGTCGCGGCCGGCAAGAAGCACTGCCGCGGTGTGCCTGTCGAGCACGTGAACCCCGGCGTCGGCGCCCAGGCCGGAGATGTCGCCGCGTCCGTCGTCGATGCCGAACAAGAACCGGCCCGACAGATTCGCCAGGTCGGGATCGTGCTGCATCGCCATGTCGAGGGCGCGGACCAGCGCTCGTGTGTCGCGCACACCGCCACGTCGGCCCGACAGCGGGGAGGCCAGGATGTTGCGCACCCGCTCGTGGGTGGGTGACGGCAGCAGCCCGGCATCGGCGAGTGGCCCGGCAACCGCGGCGGCGTCCTGGATTGCGCGGATCTGCAGGTTGGCCCGCGAGGTCAGTTCGAGGGTCGCACTGCCGAAGTCGATGGCGACCTGGGCCAGGGTTTCCAGCTGGGCGGCCGTGAGCGCGCCACCGGGAAGCCGCACCCGGACCAACTCCCCGTCGGCGGCCTGATGGGTCTGCAACGCGCCGGGGCACGCGTCGTCGTCCCGGACCCTGGCCATGGATCCACCGTAGTCGACGGTGCGAGAGCCCGTCGATTCGCGTAGTCGAGTACCTGCGGCCGGGTGGTCCCGTGCTTCTACGGTGGCCAGACAGGGTCCGGTGGACCGCCGACACGCAACCGCGGAGTGATCGAAATGACCTATCTGACAACGACACACGTCCCGCAGAGCGCGCGACAGACGCCGGCCGCGGCGGCCGCGGCGCTGGACGGGTCGAAGGCTCGCCGCCGGCACCGTGCGGAGCGCGCCGGCTACCTGGAGGACGCGCTGTTGGCGCGGATGATGTACCGGCTGTGAACCTCAGCTCACCAGACGGGCCGCGGGCGCGGCGACCGGCGAATAGGTCGAGGCGTCCCCGGCGATGACGCGGCTCAGATCGCCGCGGACGTCGACGGGGACGTCGCCGGCGAGGGTGACCCTGCTCAGGCGGCGGTACTGGTCGTCGTAATCGGCGACGGCGTAGTGCTGGGTGGCCCGATTGTCCCAGACGGCGAGGTCACCGGGCTCCCAGTTCCAGCGAATTGTGTGCTCCAACTTGGTGATCCGATTCTGTAGCAGCTGGAACAGGGTCGCCGACTCAGCCTGGCCCAGACCGACGAAACGCTTGACGAAGTGGCCGAGCAGCAGCACCTTTCGGCCGGTCTCCGGATGCACCCGGACCACGGGATGCTCGACCTCGTAGTAGTCCGAGGCGAACTCCTCGCGATACTGGAGTTCGGTGTCGGCGAGTCGCTCGGAGCGGGGGTCGACGTCACCGGCGTAGTCGTAGGCGTTGGTGTGCACCGCCCACAGGTTCTCCACGAACGCACGTAACGGTGTCGGTAACCGGTCGTATGCCGCCTCGGTAGAGGCCCAGGTGGTGGTGCCGCCGTACCGCGGCAGGGTGATCGCCCGCAGCAGCGAGGCCTTCGGGATGCGGTCGACGAACGTCACGTCGGTGTGCCAGCTGTTGGCCTTGTCGTAGCGCGAGTCGATCGGCAGAACCCTGTTGCCGCGCGAGGTGACCGTCGGATGCGCTGTGGTCGGGGTGCCCAGCGCGCGGGCGAACGCCAACTGGCCGTCGTCGTCCAGTTCGTGCTGACCGCGGAAGAAGATCACCTTGTGCTCCAGCAGCGCGTCGTTGATCCGCGCGGCCGTGACCGCGTCCACGCCGTCGCGCAGCCGAATCCCGTCGATACGTGCCCCGATGACGGCTCCGAGCTTGACCACCTGTAGTGACGACGACATCCGTACACCTCCCTAACGTCTGCGAAGCACTCTGACCGTCGGTGGCGCCGCCGCCCAGCGTTTGAGTCAGGCGGAGTCGAATCGGTGCCGTCTCGCAAGGGTCAAGATCGGGTACGGGGGGTCGCTGTGAGGCCGTCGCCGTGAATGCGCTGTGGGAGTACATCAGTGCGCACCACACGCAGTTGATCTTCGACTCCTACCAGCACGTCAGCGCGGTGGTGCAGAGCGTGCTGCTCGCGACGGTGCTGGGGGTGGCCATCGGGGTGCTCACCTACCGCAACACGCTCGCCGCCGATCTGGCCACCGCGACGTCGAGCGTCATCCTGACCATCCCGTCCTTCGCTTTGCTGGGTCTGCTGATCCCGCTGTTCGGCCTCGGCGTGATCCCCAGTGTGGCGGCGTTGGTGCTGTACTCGCTGCTGCCGATCATCCGGAACACCATCGTCGGCCTGACCGCGATCGACCCGGCGTTGACCGACGCCGCCCGTGGCCTCGGAATGAGCCGGCTGCAGACGCTGGGCCGGGTGGAACTGCGCCTGGTGTGGCCCGCCGTGCTGTCGGCGATGCGCCTGAGCACCCAGATGTCGATGGGGGTGCTCGCGATCGCCGCCTACGTGAAGGGGCCCGGGCTGGGCAATTTGATCTTCGCCGGCCTGGCCCGGGTGGGCAGCCCGACCGCGTTGCCGATGGCGGTGAGCGCAACCCTGCTCATCGTGGTTCTCGCGCTGGTGCTCGACGGGCTCCTGGTCCTGCTCGGACGCCTCACTACGTCGAAAGGCATTCGTTGACAGACCAATCAGAGCCCACCGGCGTGCGCATCGCACTCGACCACGTCTCCAAGACGTACCCGGGCGCCAAAACCGCTGCCGTGCATGACGTCTCGTTGGAGATCCCAGCCGGGGAGATCGTGGTCTTCGTCGGCCCGTCCGGCTGCGGGAAGACGACCACCATGCGGATGATCAACCGGCTCAGCGAACCGACGTCGGGCCGGATCCTGATCGGGGACAGAGACGCGCTGTCGATCAAACCGAACGAGCTGCGCCGCTCGATCGGCTACGCGATCCAGCAGGCCGGCCTGTTCCCGCACATGACGATCAGGCAGAACGTGGGACTGGTGCCGGGCCTGCTCAAGTGGGACCGCACACGTATCGAGAACAGGGTCGACGAGCTACTCGACATGGTCGGGCTGGAACCCGCCCTGTACGCCGACCGCTATCCGCGACAGCTCTCCGGAGGCCAGCAGCAACGTGTCGGCGTGGCCAGGGCGCTGGCCGCCGACCCGCCCGTGCTGCTGATGGACGAGCCGTTCGGGGCCGTCGATCCCATCACCCGCAGCACCCTGCAGGACGAACTTCTCGGGCTGCAGAGCGAACTCCGCAAGACCATCGTGTTCGTGACCCACGACTTCGGCGAGGCGGTCAAGCTCGGTGACCGCATCGCGGTGCTCGGACAGCAGTCCAAAGTGCTGCAGTACGACACCCCGCAGAACATCCTGGCCAGCCCGGCCGACGACACCGTGGCGGGCTTCGTCGGTTCCGGTGCGTCGCTGCGCCAGCTCGGGCTGCTGCGCATCAAGGAGGTCGCGCTGGAGTCGCGTCCGGTGGTGCACCGCGGAGACAGCGTCGAACACGTGCGGTCGGTGATCGCCGCCAGCGACCACGACTGGGCGGTGGTGCTCGACGACCGTGACCGGCCGGTGAGCTGGGTGCGCGAGCGCACGCTCAGGCACGCGCGCTCGCTGGCCGACGCGGTCGAACAGCTCGGCGTGGTCAGTACGCACTCGACCCTGGAGGACGCGCTGGAGGCGATCCTGGCCGAGCAGCACGCGTCCGCGGTCGTGGTGGGCGCCGGGGGCCGCTACGCCGGTGTGGTCACCCTCGACACGCTGATCGACACGATCACCCGGCTGCGCGCCGAGGCCGATGCGGCCACGGGTGGGGGAGACGGCCCGCCGTGACCACCGCCGTCGACACCAGGTCGGACACCTCCGGCTCCCCGGCCCCCTCGGCCGCGGAGCGGATCCGGTTGCTGCTGCAGCCTGTGCTCGTGCTCGTCGTCGGCGCCGCGGTGGTGTTCTGGGCGTTCCACCGCGAACTCACCGCCACCCAGCAGGAGAACATCAACCCCGGCAACGTCGCCACCCTGATCTGGCAGCACCTGCTGATCACCGGCGCGGTCACCGCGATCGTGCTGGTGATCGGAGTGCCGTTGGGCGTACTGGTCACCCGTCAGGGAGCAAAGGTGTTGCGGCCCCTGTTCGTCGGGATCGCCAACGTGGGCCAGGCGGCACCTGCCATCGGTCTGCTGGTGTTGCTGTTCCTGTGGACGGCGCAGACGGGCTTCTGGATCGGCGTGCTGCCGATCGCGCTGTACTCGCTGCTGCCGGTGCTGTCGAGCACGATCCTCGGCATCGATCAGGTGGATCGGTCGTTGCTCGACGCCGGGCTCGGCCAGGGGATGTCGCGGGGCTCACTGCTGCTGCGGGTGGAGCTGCCGTTGGCGGTGCCGTTCATCCTCGCCGGTCTGCGCACCTCCCTGGTGCTGGCCGTCGGCACCGCGACGCTGTCATTCCTCGTCAACGCCGGCGGGCTGGGCATCCTGATCGACACCGGATACAAGCTGCAGGACAACGTGACGCTGGTCCTGGGCAGTGTGCTCGCGGTCTGCCTGGCGCTGCTGGTGGACTGGCTGGGAGGACTCGCCGAGTTCTTCCTCAATCCCAAGGGGCTGCGGTGACCGCGCGCCGGATCGCCGCGCTCATAGCGGTGCTCACGACGGTGCTGACGGCCTGCGGACTCGGCTCGGGCAGCGCGGTGCCGCTGCCGGTGGCGCCGGGCTCGGTACGGCCCCACCCCGGTCTGGAGGGGGTGCCGATCACGGTGGGCTCCAAGGAGTACACCGAGCAGGTCATCATGGGCTACATCCTGGAGTACACCCTCTCTGCCGCCGGTGCCGACGTCCGCGATCTCACCGGCATCGTCGGATCCCGAAGCACAAGGGGGCACAGCTTTCCGGTCAGGTCGACGTGGCCTACGAGTTCACCGGTAACGCGTGGATCAACTACCTCGGCCACGAGAAGCCGATCCCGGACAGCCGCGCACAGTACGAGGCGGTGCGCGACGAGGACCTGGCGCGCAACGACATGGTGTGGCTGGAACCCGGGCCGATGGACGACACTTATGCACTGGCCGCCAGCCCGCAGACCGTCGAGAAGACCGGGGTGCGCACGCTGTCCGACTACGCGGCACTGGTCCGGCGTGACCCGGCGGCCGCGCGCACCTGTGTGGACACCGAGTTCCGGGCCCGCCAGGACGGCTTCCCCGGGATGGCGGCGGCCTACGGGTTCGACCCGGCCCGGGCACAAACGCCGATCCTGCAGGTCGGGATCATCTATCAGGCGACCGCCGACGGCACCGAATGCGACTTCGGCGAGGTGTTCACCACCGACGGCCGCATCGCAGCGTTGAACCTCACCGTGCTGACCGACGACAAGCAGTTCTTCGCCCACTACAACCCGTCGGTGACGATGAAGCGGGAGTTCTTCGAGGCGCACCCAGAGATCGCCGAGGTGACCGCACCCGTGACCGCGGCGCTGACCAACGAGGCGATCACCGAACTCAACCGGCAGGTCGACGTCGACGGCCGCGACCCGAGCGTGGTGGCGCGCGACTGGATGGTGGCGCAGGGATTCGTCACCGCCGGA
This sequence comes from Mycobacterium sp. SMC-8, assembly GCF_025263565.1. Lineage (NCBI taxonomy): Bacteria > Bacillati > Actinomycetota > Actinomycetes > Mycobacteriales > Mycobacteriaceae > Mycobacterium > Mycobacterium sp. SMC-8. The sequence continues at coordinate 5,248,883 of NZ_CP079865.1, read as the reverse complement.
TAGTCGGGCGATTCCGCCGTGGCAGACGGGCGTCGGGAGTAACGTCGGCCCTGCTCAAGGGGGTTCGGCATGCGGGTCACGGTGGCGGTCGTCGGCGCAGGCATGTCGGGTCTGTGCATGGCCGCGAAATTGCAGGACGCCGGCATCGAGGACTTCACGATCTTCGAAAAAGCCCACGAGGTCGGCGGCACGTGGCGCGACAACACCTATCCAGGGCTGACGTGCGATGTCCCGTCCCGTTACTACTCCTACTCGTTCCGGCCCAACCCGGAGTGGTCGCACATGCTGCCTCCCGGGCGCGAGATCCAGCAGTACTTTTGCCGGGTCGCCGACGAGCGCGGCATCCGGCGGCACATCCGCTTCGGAGCCGAGGTCACCGAGGCCGTCGTGCGCGACGGAAAGTGGTGGCTCACCACCGCTGCCGGTGTCGAGGACTTCGACGTACTGGTTACCGCGACCGGTTTCCTGCGCGTTCCCCACTACCCCGATATTCCGGGCTTGGAAACCTTCGCCGGACCGATGTTCCACTCGTCGCGCTGGGATCACTCGGTCTGTCTGCCCGACAAGCGGATCGGGCTCATCGGCACCGGTTCCACCGGCGTGCAGCTCACCGCCGAACTTGGCGGTAACGTCAAACACCTCAAAGTCTTTCAGCGCACGGCGCAGTGGATCTGCCCCTGGCCTAACCTCAAAGTGTCCGAACGCACGAAAGCCGCGATGCGCCGCTGGACGTGGCTCAACAGCTTCGGCTACTGGTTCTGGGGCGGCTTTGTCCGGTCCGTGTTCGGTGTCGCGCCCGTGCGGCCGGGGTGGCAGCGCCGGCTTTACCAGACTCAGTGCCGGTGGAATCTGCGGCTGTCGGTGCGGGACAAGGAGCTCAAGAAGAAGCTCACGCCCAAGGACCAGCCGATGTGCAAGCGGATGATCTTCGCGAGCCGCTACTACAGGGCCGTCCAGAATCCGGGCGTGGAGATCGTGACCGAGCCGATCGTGGAGGTGCAACCCCGGGGAGTGGTCACCGGCGACGGCACACTGCACGAGGTCGATCTGCTGGTGCTGGCCACCGGGTTCGACTTCCATGCTTACGTTCGGCCACTCACGATCACCGGCGAGCACGGTCGCACGCTCGACGACGTGTGGGCCGACGGGCCGATGGCCTACCGAGCGGTGGCGGTGCCGGGCTTCCCCAACATGTTCATGCTCATGGGTCCCCACGCCCCGGTCGGCAACAACTCGTTGGTCCCGGTCGCCGAGGATCAGGCCGACTACGTGATCTGGTGGATCGACCAACTGCGCGCGGACCGGATCGTGTCGGGCTCGCCGACCGAGGAGGCGACCAAGCTCTACAACGACGCCATGAAAGCGGCGATGCCGAACACGGTGTGGACCACCGGCTGCCACAGTTGGTATCTCGGCAAGGACGGACTGCCGGAGCTGTTCCCCTGGGAGGCCTCCCGATACACCGAGCTGTTGCGTACACCGCAGGTGAGCGATTTCGAGGTGCGGACGGCCCCGTGAGGAAGCCCGCTGTGATGCTCGTCACTTCGCTGCGCGGATAGTTCCGTCACGCACAGGCCGGCTCTTTGGACCGGTACCGGCAGTACCGTTTCGCTACCGGAGCCCGCGGTGAAGACGCGGCAAGCCTGAGAGGAATGGCAATGCTGGCATTCATCGTTTTCACCGCAGTGATCGTCGCGTTCGTCGCCGCCATCGGCACGCCGTACCGGCAGACCTGGTACGGCCGCTGGCACGGCTGAGTCGGTCGGGTACGAATAGGGGGTGACTGCGCCCGCCCCCGCCCAGGCTCCGCCGACCGTTCTGCTTCTGTCGACCTCGGACACCGACCTGATCACGGCCCGTGCCAGCGGCGCCTCCTACCGCTGGGCCAACCCGTCACGGCTGGTCGAGGGCGAACTCGACGACCTGCTCGGCGACGCCGACATCGTCGTCGTGCGGATCCTCGGCGGCTACCGGGCCTGGGAGGACGGAATCGACGCAGTGGTCGCCAGCGGTGTGCCGGCGATCGTGGTCAGCGGTGAACAGACGCCCGACGCGGACCTGATGAACCACTCGACCACGCCGGCCGGGGTGGCCCTGCAGGCCCACATCTACCTCGCACAGGGCGGCACCGACAACCTGGCGAATCTGCACGCGTTCCTATCGGACACGCTGCTGATGACCGGTTTCGGGTTCGCCGAACCGAGCTCGACGCCAAGCTGGGGCGTGCTCGAACGTCCGTCCGCCGGCCCGGGTGGCCCGACCGTGGCGGTGCTTTACTACCGCGCCCAGCATCTGGCCGGCAACACCGGTTACGTCGAGGCGCTCTGTGACGCCATTGAAAACGCCGGGGGAGTGGCACTTCCGGTGTTCTGTGCGTCGCTGCGCACCGCCGACGACGCGCTGATCGAGTTGCTCGGCACTGCCGATGCGCTCGTGACCACTGTGCTGGCCGCGGGCGGAGCCACCCCGGCCGCCGTCGGAGCGGGCGGCGCCGACGATGCGTGGAACGTGGCACACCTTGCCGCACTGGATATTCCGATCTTGCAGGGCCTGTGCCTGACGAGTTCGCGTACGCAGTGGGAGTCCAACGACGACGGGTTATCGCCGCTGGACGTCGCCACCCAGGTGGCGGTGCCCGAGTTCGACGGCCGCATCATCACGGTTCCGTTCTCGTTCAAGGAGATCGACGACGAGGGACTGATCTCCTATGTCGCCGACCCTGAACGCTGTGCCCGGGTGGCAGGCCTGGCCGTCCGGCACGCGCGACTGCGGTCCATCGCGCCCGCCGACAAGCGAGTCGCGCTGGTGTTCTCGGCGTACCCGACCAAGCACGCCCGCATCGGCAACGCGGTCGGGCTGGACACCCCGGCCAGTGCCATCGCACTTCTGAACGCGATGAAGGACGCCGGTTACGACGTCGGCGGCGACTACGGCTTTGAGGCCGGTGCGCTGAGCACCATCATCGCATCCGGCGACGGTGACGCGCTGATGCACGCGCTGATCGAACGCGGGGGCCAAGATGCCGACTGGCTCACCGAGGGACAGCTGTCCGGCAACCCGATCAGGGTGTCCGCCAAGGATTATCGGGTCTGGTTCGAGACGTTGCCCGCCGAGTTCGCCGACGCCGTGGTCGAACATTGGGGTCCGCCGCCGGGTGAGTTGTTCGTCGACCGAAGCGCCGACCCCGAGGGCGAGATCGTGATCGCGGCCATGCAGGCCGGCAACATCGTGCTGATGGTTCAGCCGCCCCGGGGGTTCGGCGAGAACCCCGTCGCGATCTACCACGACCCCGATCTGCCGCCCAGCCACCATTATCTGGCCGCCTACCGCTGGATTGACACCACGTTCCGGGCTGACGCGGTCGTGCACCTCGGCAAGCACGGAAACCTGGAGTGGCTGCCCGGCAAGACACTCGGCATGTCGGCGGCGTGCGGCACGGACGCAGCGCTGGGGGACCTGCCGCTGATCTACCCGTTCCTGGTCAACGATCCCGGCGAAGGCACCCAGGCCAAACGGCGCGCACACGCCACGCTGGTCGACCACCTGATCCCGCCGATGGCCCGGGCCGAAACCTACGGCGACATCGCACGTCTGGAGCAGCTCCTCGACGAGCACGCCAACATCTCCGCGCTGGACCCCGGCAAGCTGCCCGCGATCCGTCAGCAGATCTGGACGCTGATGCGGGCGGCGAAGATGGACCATGACCTGGGCCTGGAAGACCGGCCCGACGAGGACACCTTCGACGACATGCTGCTGCACGTCGACGGCTGGCTGTGCGAGATCAAAGACGTCCAGATCCGCGACGGCCTGCACATCCTCGGTCAAACCCCAGCGGGGGAAGCGGAACTCGACCTGGTGCTGGCGATCCTGCGGGCCCGCCAGCTGTTCGGCGGTGAACAGACGGTGCCGGGTATACGGCAGGCGCTCGGCCTGGCCGAGGACGGACACGACGACCGCACGGCCGTCGACGCCGCCGAGGCCCGCGCCCGCGAACTGGTTGCGGCGCTGCAGGACAGCGGCTGGGACGCCGACGTCGTCGACACCCTCACCGATGACGCGGACGTCGCGGCGATCCTGAAGTTCGCCGCGACCGAGGTGGTGCCCCGGCTGGCCGGGACCGCCGGCGAGATCGAGCAGATCCTGCGCGCGCTCGAGGGCCGTTTCATCGCATCGGGTCCGTCTGGCTCCCCGCTGCGCGGCCTGGTCAACGTGCTGCCCACCGGGCGCAACTTCTACTCGGTGGACCCCAAAGCGGTGCCATCGCGGCTGGCCTGGGAAACCGGTGTGGCCATGGCGGATTCACTGCTGGAGCGGTACCGCACCGACTACGGCCGCTGGCCGGAATCGGTGGGTCTGTCGGTGTGGGGCACCTCGGCGATGCGCACCGCCGGCGACGACATCGCCGAAGTACTCGCGCTGTTGGGGGTGCGGCCCATCTGGGACGACGCGTCGCGCCGGGTCGTCGATCTGGAGGCGATCCCGACGGCCGAGCTGGGCCGCCCGCGCATCGACGTCACTGTGCGTATCTCGGGGTTCTTCCGCGACGCGTTCCCGCACGTGGTGTCGATGCTCGACGACGCGGTACAGCTCGTCGCCGGTCTCGACGAACCCGCGGAGGACAACTACGTGCGGGCGCACGCCCAGGCCGACCTCTCCGATCACGGTGACCAACGCCGTGCCACCACAAGGATTTTCGGATCCAAACCGGGCACTTACGGCGCGGGTCTGCTGCAGTTGATCGACAGCCGCAACTGGCGCGACGACGCAGATCTGGCGGCGGTGTACACCGCGTGGGGTGGATTCGCCTACGGCCGTGGGCTCGACGGCGCCCCGGCCACCGACGAGATGAACCGGGCGTACAAGCGAATTGCGGTGGCGGCCAAAAACACCGACACCCGGGAGCACGACATCGCCGACTCGGACGACTATTTCCAGTACCACGGCGGCATGGTGGCCACGGTGCGCGCGCTGACCGGAAAAGACCCGGCCGCCTACATCGGCGACAACACCCGTCCCGACGCGGTGCGCACCCGCACGCTGTCCGAGGAGACCACGCGCGTGTTCCGCGCCCGGGTGGTCAACCCGCGGTGGATCAACGCCATGCGGCGCCACGGGTACAAGGGGGCGTTCGAGATGGCCGCCACGGTGGACTACCTGTTCGGCTACGACGCCACCGCGGGTGTGATGGCCGACTGGATGTACGAGCAGCTCTCGCAGAGTTATGTACTGGACGACGAGAACCGCAAGTTCATGTCCGAGTCCAACCCGTGGGCTCTGCACGGCATGGCCGAGCGGTTGCTGGAGGCGGCAGGGCGGGGCATGTGGGCTGCGCCCGAGCAGAGCACCCTGGACGGGCTGAAGCAGGTGCTTCTCGAGACCGAAGGCGATCTCGAAGGCTGACCCGGAATCACTGTCGGTGGGTGGTTGTAGCGTCGGGTTTATGTTCGAAAGTGTGTTCGATGTCGATTTCGATGTTGATGAGGGGGCGTCGCAGGCCGAGTTGCGGGCGGTGGTCGAGCGGTGTGAGGCGCTGAAATCGGCCGCGGCCGCCGCCCAGGCCCGCGCGACCGCGTTGTGGGCGGCCAAACGCCGCGCCGCCGAGGACGCCGCCGGGATCCGCGCCGATCGGCGCGGGAAAGGGTTGGCCTCTGAGATCGCGTTGGCCCGCCGTGATGCCCCGGTGTGCGGGGGACGCCATCTCGGGTTCGCCCAGGCCCTGGTCGAGGAGATGCCCTACACGTTGGCCGCGCTGGCGTGCGGGGCGCTCTCGGAATGGCGGGCCACCCTGATCGTGCGGGAATCCGCCTGCCTGTCGGTGGAACATCGCCGCCAACTCGATGAAGAGCTGTGTGCCGATCCGTCGCGGTTGACGGGGTGGGGCAACCGCCGCGTGGAGGCCGAGGCCAAGAAGATCACCGCCCGCCTGGACGCCGCCGCGGTGGTGGCACGTTCAGACAAAGCCGCCGCCGATTGTGCGGTGTCGTGCCGGCCGGCCCCCAACACCATGGTCTATGTCACGGTGCGGCTGCCGCTGGCCCAGGGGGTCGGGCTGTATGCGGCGTGCAAACGCGCCGCCGACACCAGCGGGGACGGGCGCCCGCGTGGGCAGGTGATGGCCGACACGATCTATGAACGGGTCACCGGGCATCCCGCTGCCGGGCCGGTGCCGATCGCACTGAATCTGGTGATGGCCGACACCACCCTGGCCGGTGATGACGACGAGCTGGGTTGGCTGGACGGGTACGGCCCGGTCCCGGCCGGGTTCTGCCGGGCGTTGACCGCCGATGCGGTTGCTGATGCGCAACCCAAAGCGACCCTGCGCCGGCTGTATCGTCATCCCGACAGTGGGCAGTTGGTGGCGATGGAATCGGCCGCCCGGATCTTCCCGAAAGGGTTGGCGCAGCTGCTCGAGCGCCGCGACCGCACCTGTCGCACCCCGTACTGCAACGCCGTGATCCGCCACCACGACCACGCCATACCCGATCGGGCCGGCGGGCCGACCAGCGCGGGCAACGGGCTCGGGATGTGCGAGGCGTGCAATTACGCCAAGGAAGCCCCCGGCTGGCAGGTCAGCACCGACGAACAAGACGGGGAGCACACCGCCGAGTTCCTCACCCCCACCGGGGCGGTCTACCGATCCAGCGCGCCCCAGCTACCCGGCCCACCGGTCCGCCGCCGCCTCAGCCTCCTCGAAGGCAAACTCACCATCGACCTCATCACCTTCGACGCCGCGTAATCGCGGCAGGCATCACCTCGCGGCGTGCCGTTACATTGGCGGCATGACCGCCACCTTCGCCGATGTCGCAAAGTCCGAGTACATCCTGCTGACCACCTTCACCAAGGACGGCAGGCCCAAGCCGACGGCCATCTGGGCGGCCCCGGCCGGCGACGGACTGATCGCGATCACGCAGGAGCAGTCGTGGAAGGTCAAGCGGATCCGGAATACCGCCCGGGTGACCATCGCGCCGTGTGACCGCGCGGGCAAGCCCAAGGGCGACGCGGTCGAGGCGACGGCGAGGATCCTCGACAAGTCCGCCAACGGCGCGACCTACGACGCGCTCGGCAAACGCTACGGGTTGCTCGGAAAGACGTTCAACTTCTTCTCCAAGCTGCGCGGCGGCATGGAGAAGAACGTTTCGATCGAGCTGCGACCGGTCAATTAGAGGGCTCATGGCAGCTCCGACGTTCAAGGACGTCTACCGCGAGAAGTACCTGTTGCTGACCACCTTCACCAAGGACGGTCGGCCCAAGCCCACCCCGGTGTGGGGCGTGCCGCACGGTGACAAGCTGCTCATCAGCACCGACGACGGCTCGTGGAAGACCAAGCGGATCAACAACACACCGCGGGTCGCCATCCAGAAGTGCGGCGTGCTCGGCAAATCGAAGGGCGAACCCGTGGAGGCCGTGGCCCGCAATCTGCCGAAGTCCGAGACCCGGCGGGTGTTCGACATGGTGACGCGCCGGTACTGGTGGCACGCGTGGTGGTGGGTCCCGCAGGCGATTCTGCGCGGAGGTGTCGACAAGGTGCACGCCGCGATCGAGGTCGAGGCCGCGCCTTGACCGTGCGCCTTTCCTGACCGAGACCCGACTCCTGCCGGAAAGCCGACCTGGAACCCGCGGCGGCGCCCGCGCGTTGGCACACTATGGTGATGCGGCTGTTCCTGGTCTACGCGGTGCTCGAGTTGGCGGTTTTGGTGGCGCTGACCTCGACGATCGGTTTCGGCTGGACCGTGCTGCTGTTCGCAGGCACATTCCTGCTCGGCCTGGTCCTGGCCGGTTCGCAGCTGCGCCGTCAACTACGCCGGTTGCGGTCCGGACTCACGCTGGCCGACGCGCAAGGGGCGGTCACCGACAGTCTGTTGGTGGCGCTCGGTACCGTGCTCGTCGTGATTCCCGGCATGGCCAGTTCCGTCCTCGGCGCGCTGCTGCTGCTTCCGCCGACCCGCGCCGCAGCCCGACCTGTCGTCACCGCGATGGCCGCGCGCCGCGCCCCGCTGATCGTCGGTGTGAGCACCGTCGGGTCGGCCGCCGCGGGCCGCGCCGGGCGTGGCGACTACATCGACGGTGAAGTGGTCGAGGTCATCGACGACGTCGAGGTGCGGCCCGAGCGGCCCCGACTGCCCGAGTGACCACCACGCTTCTGCTCAACGGTCGTGTGCACAGCCCGACCATGCCCGACGCGACCGCGATGGCGGTCCGGGACGGCATCGTCGCCTGGTTGGGCAGCGACGACGTAGGGCGCACCCAGTTCCCCGACGCGAGGGTCGTCGACCTCGACGGTGGATTCGTCGCACCCGCCTTCGTCGACAGCCACGTTCACACCACCGCGACCGGTCTCGCCCTGAGCGGCCTGGACCTGCGCGGTGCGGCGTCGCTGCGGCACTGTCTGGACCTGCTCGCCGACTACGCCCGAAGCCATCCCGACGGGGTCGTGTGGGGACAGGGCTGGGACGAATCGCGCTGGCCGGAGCGCACCGCACCGGGCACCGCGGACGTCGACGCCGCGGTTGGGCAACGGCCGGCCTACCTCGCCCGCGTTGACGTGCACTCGGCGGTGGCCTCGACCCACCTGCGCCGGACCGCCGGTGTCGCCGACGGCGTCCCACTGACCGCCGACGCCCACCACACCGTCCGCCGTGCCGCCCGCGAACAGCTGACCGCAGCGCAGCGCCGCGACGCCAGGCAGGCCGCCCTCGACGCCGCAGCCGCGTCGGGCATCGCCGCCGTGCACGAGTGCGCCGGCCCGCAGATCGGCGGCCTCGACGACTGGCGGGAGCTGCGCGCCCACCGGCACGGCGTCGAGATCGTCGGCTACTGGGGCGAACCGGTTGCCGATGCCGAACGAGCGCGCGAACTGTTGGCGTCCACCGAGGCGCGCGGCCTGGCCGGTGACCTCTTCGTCGACGGCGCGCTCGGTTCGCGGACCGCGTGGCTGCATGAGCCGTACGCCGACGTGCCCGCCGACTGCCCGGCGCCCACCGGTAACAGCTACCTCGACGCCGACGCCGTCACCGCGCACCTGACCGCCTGCACCGAAGCCGGCATCACCGCGGGTTTCCATGTCATCGGCGACGCCGCCGTCACTGCTGTCACCACCGCGCTGGAGGCCGTCGTCGAACGGTTCGGCGTCGCGGCGGTGGCGCGCTGCGGGCACCGGCTGGAACACCTGGAGATGGTCACCGAAGAGCAAGCCGGCAAGCTCGGCAGCTGGGGCGTGATCGCGAGCATGCAACCGAATTTCGATGCGTTATGGGGCGGCACGGACGGCATGTACGCCCGCCGCCTCGGGGAGAAGCGGGCCGCGGGACTGAACAATTTCGCGGTGCTGGCGTCCCGGGGTGTGCCTTTGGCGTTCGGGTCCGACACCCCGGTCACGGACATGAACCCGTGGGCGACGGTCCGGGCCGCGACCACCCACCACACTCCCGGAAGCGCTGTCTCGGCGCGCGCCGCGTTCGCGGCGGCAACCCGCGGCGCCTGGCGCGCCGGCGGCGTCCGCGACGGCGTCACCGGCACGCTGGTCCCGGGTGCCCCCGCCACCTACGCGGTCTGGGATGCCGAGGAGTTCGACGTCAGCGCACCCGCCGACGCGGTGCAGCGTTGGTCTACCGACCCGCGCTCCCGGGTGCCGGTGCTGCCCAGGCTGGACGGCGACCTCCCGCGGTGCCGGCAGACAGTGCACCGGGGGCGCGTTCTTCATGGCTGACGTTCTCTCGCGGTTCGGGCGCGCGGTCGCCGACCGCTGGCACGTGCTGGCCGTGACGATCGGCGCCGGTCTGCTGCTGTGTGTGAGCTTCCCGCCTTTCGGCTGGTGGTACGCGGCGATCCCGGGGTTCGCGCTGCTGGGCTGGGTGCTGACGCGGAGGTCCACCACGGTCGCCGGTGGTGCGGGGTACGGCCTGTTGTTCGGGCTCGCGTTCTACCTGCCGCTGCTCCCGTGGATCAGCGGGCTGGTCGGGGCGCTGCCCTGGGTGGCGCTCAGTGCCGCCGAGGCGCTGTTCCCCGCGCTGTTCGGACTCCTGGCGGTGGTTGTCAGGAAGCTGCCGGGTTGGCCGCTGTGGTTCGCCGGGCTCTGGTCGGCGCAGGAATGGCTGAAGTCCACGGTGCCGTTCGGCGGATTTCCCTGGGGGGTGGTCGGCTTTTCGCAGACCGAGAGCCCGCTGCTGCCGCTGGCCTACGTCGGTGGCGCCCCGCTGGTGTCCTTCGCCGTCGTTCTGGTCTCTTTCAGCCTGGCCGCGCTGATCCTGGAGGTCGTCGCCTGGTGGCGGCGGGACACGCGGGCCCGCGCGGCCACGCCGCCTGCGGTGGTGCTGCCCGGGCTGTGTATCACCGCGGTGCTGCTCGCCGCGACGCTGGCCTGGCCGAACGTGCGCAAGGCCGGTCTCGGGGTCGCCGACGAACCGCTGGTCACCGTCGCGGCCGTGCAGGGAAACGTGCCGCGGCTCGGGCTGGACTTCAACGCCCAGCGCCGGGCCGTGCTGGACAACCACGTGAGCGAGACTCTGCGGTTGGCCGACGACGTCCGGGGCGGCAAGGCCGCCCGCCCGATGCTGGTGATCTGGCCGGAGAATTCCTCCGACATCGACCCGCTCGCCAATCCCGATGCTGCACAAGAGATCTCGAAGGCCGCCGACGCCATCGGTGCACCGATCCTGGTCGGTGGGGTGGTGGCCGCACCCGGTCGCAGCCGCGCCGATCCGGCGTCGACCAACACCGTGATCGTGTGGAATCCCGGGACCGGTCCGGCCGACCGTCACGACAAGCGGATCGTGCAGCCCTTCGGCGAGTACCTGCCGTGGCGCGACTTCTTCCGGAAGCTGTCGTCGTACGCTGACCGCGCCGGCTACTTCATTCCCGGTGACGGTGACGGCGTGGTCCATGCCGCGGGCATGTTGGTGGGCATCACCACCTGCTGGGAGGTCATCTTCGACCGTGCGGCCCGCGAATCGGTGCGCGCCGGCGCCCAGTTCTTGGCCGTGCCGAGCAACAATGCGACGTTCAACGAGGCGATGAGCGAACAGCAGCTGGCCTTCGGCCGGCTGCGCGCCGTCGAGCACGACCGCTTCGTCGTCGTCGCAGGCACCACCGGCATCAGCGCGGTGATCACGCCCGACGGCCGCGAGATTGCCCGCACCGGGTGGTTCGAACCGGCCTATCTGGACCGGCAGATCCGGTTGAAGACCTCGCTGACGCCCGCGACCCGGTTCGGCCCTTACCTCGAAGGGGTGCTGGTCGCCCTCGGCGTTGCGGGTCTTCTCGGGGCGATGCTGCACAATGGTTCATTCGTGCCCGCAAGATTCAGGGGTCGGCGATCGACCACCGACGACGACAAAGGAGCCCCATGAGCGTCCCCGGTGGCATGAGCGACGGCTCCGCAACCGGTGTGCGTCCCACGCGCCGCACCCTGGTCATCATCCCGACGTACAACGAGCGGCAGAACCTCCCGTTGATCGTCAGGCGTGTCCATGAGGCGCAGCCGGACGTGCACGTGCTGATCGTCGATGACGACAGCCCCGACGGCACGGGTCAGCTGGCCGACGAGCTGGCCGTCGCAGACCCCGACAGGGTCCATGTCCTGCACCGCACCGCCAAGGAAGGCCTGGGCGCGGCGTACCTGGCCGGCTTCGCGTGGGGGTTGGGCCGGCAGTACACCGTGCTCGTCGAGATGGACGCCGACGGTAGTCATCCTCCGGAGCAGCTCGACCGGCTGCTGCGCGCCGTCGACGCGGGCGCCGACGTCGTGATCGGCTCGCGCTACGTCGACGGTGGCGAGGTGGTCAACTGGCCCCGGCGACGGCTGGTGCTGTCGCGCACCGCCAACGGCTACTCGCGCATCCTGCTCGGGGTGGACATCCACGACATCACCGCCGGCTACCGGGCGTACCGCCGCGAGGTGTTGGAGAAGATCGATCTCGGTGCGGTCGACACCAAGGGGTACGGGTTCCAGGTCGACCTGACGTGGCGGTCGATCAACGCCGGTTTCACCGTCGTCGAGGTGCCGATCACGTTCACCGAACGTGAGCACGGGGTGTCGAAGATGGACGGATCGACGATCCGGGAGGCGATCTTCAAGGTCGCACAGTGGGGCCTGCGCGCCCGGCTGGACCGGGCGCGCGGCGTGGCCCGCTGAAGCGGGCCCGCGGTTCTCAGTTCCCGCGGCGGCGGGTCTTGACGATCTCGAGGCGCTCCTTGAGCAGTTCCTCGAGTTCCTCGATCGAACGGCGCTCCAGCAGCATGTCCCAGTGGGTGCGGGGAGGCTTGACCTTCTTCGGCTCCGGAACGTCACCCTCGATCAGGGTGCCCTCGAGGCCGTTGCGGCACAGCCAGGTGCCGGGAATCTCGGCGTCGTCGGCGAACGGGACGTCGAACTCCTCGCCGTTGTCGGTGCGGTAACGGGCGACCTGACGTGGCGCCAAGTCGTGGTTGCGGTCCGTCTCGTAGCTCACGGCTCCGAGGCGGCTGCCCCTCAAGACACGATCAGCCATCGTCAACTCCTCTGTAGCGATTGGGTCCGGACTTCGCCGGAGGCGAACCAAGGACCTCTTTTCAACGCAGATACGCCTCACAGAGTTCCCGACTCGACCGTCGATGATACCGGGATTCCGGGGCAGGCCCGTCTACAGTCTGGCGCATGACGTCGCTGAGCCCCCAGACCAGCACCCGCAGGCGTCCGCAGAGCTGTCGGTGGTGTGGGCGGGAAGTCGCCGACGCCGGGTTCGGGCGCCGCCGTCAATACTGCAGACAGTCCTGCCGGCAGCGGGCCTACGAGCAGCGCGCCATGGTCAAGGGCACGTCGGTTCCACCTGATGCGGTGGTGCTGTCCGCCGAGGAGGCCTCCGAGTTGTCCGACCGGGTGTATCAGGTGCGGTGTGCGGCCGAGGACATGGCGATCGCGCTCGACGAGGGCGCCGACCCCGCAGAACTGAAGGAGCTGTGTGACGCGGTGATGCGGGCGGCGCGGGAAGCCGACGGCTGGCGCTGAGCGAGGCCCGGCGAGCAGGTGCTGTCGCCGCTACTCTTATCGCGTGACCAGCGCAGATTCCGCGCTTCCCCCGTCGCTGCGAGTGTGGCGATGGGACGATTTCGTTCTCGATGCGGGCCGCTACGAACTCCGGTGCGGCGACCGGGTGATCCGGGTCGAGCCCCAGGTATTCGACGTGCTGACCCACCTGGTCAGCAATCACCAGCGTTTCGTCACCAAGAACGAGCTCTTCGACACCGTCTGGGGCGGCCGCTTCGTCGGCGAGGCGGCTCTGACCAGCCGCATCAAAGCAGCTCGGCGCGCACTCGGCGACGACGGCGAGTCGCAACGCTACATTCGCACCATCCGCGGGCGCGGTTATCAGTTCGTCGGCAACCTGCACGCTGCGGCTGATCCTGTCGCGGCTCCCGCCGAGCCCGAGTCCGAGCCGCCGCAGCAGCACATCGCCTTCACCAGGGCCGCCGACGGTGCGCGGCTGGCCTACGCCGTCTCGGGCGAGGGGCCGCCGCTGGTCCGAGCGGCGAACTGGATGACACACCTCGGCTACGACATCGAGAGCCCGGTGTGGCGGCACTGGGTGCGCGACCTGTCCGCGCGGCACCGTTTCATCCGCTACGACGAACGCGGATGCGGCCTGTCGGACTGGGACGTCGGCGGGTTCACGTTCGCTGACTGGGTGACCGACCTGGAGTCCGTGGTCGAGGCCGTCGGCCTGGATCGGTTCCCGCTGCTCGGCGTGTCCCAAGGTGGCGCTGTCGCGGTGGCCTACGCCGCCCGTCACCCCGATCGGGTCACCCACTTGGTGCTGTGCGGGGCGTACGCCACCGGTCGCGGGGTAAGGGCGCATTCCGACGACGAAAAGCGGGCAGCCGCACTCGATCTCGACCTCGCCAGGGTTGGGTGGGGGCGCGATGACCCGGCCTTCCGGCAGGTTTTCGCCACCCAGTTCCTGCCGGACGGCAGCCGTGCGGACTGGGAGGCGTTCGACCAGCTTGCGCGGCGCACCACCTCGCCGTCCAACGCGGTGCGGTTCCTGGAGGAGTTCGGCCGCATCGACGTCCGCGAACAGTGCGGCCGCATCCGCTGCCCGACGCTGGTGCTGCACTCCCGTGACGACCACCGCGTGCCGATGCGTTGTGGTGAGGAGCTGGCTGCGCTGATCCCGGGAGCCGGCCTGGTTGCGCTCGCGAGCAACAACCACCTCCTCACCGGTACCGAGCCGGCATGGCGGGTGTTCTGCGCGCAGGTCGAGGCCTTTCTGGCTGCCTGAGCGCGCACATCTCCACGCAATCTCCACCGAATCTCCAAGCACCGCCCGCTGCCGCCGACGATGCTGAGCGCATGAGAAATCGCCTCCGCCCCGTGCTGGTCGGGATCGGCGCCCTGATGGCGCTGACCACCGCCTGCACCAACGGTTCGACCACCCAGACCGCGTCGCCGTCGGCGCCGGCGCCGACCGCGCAGACCGCCGAATCCCCGCCCGCCGCACCGTTTCCCGCGTCCGCGCGATATATGGCCGACATGGCCGCCGCCGACGGCAAGACCATGACGATCGGAATCAGCGTCGACGGCCCGTCCGTCGCGGCCTACGCATGCAACGGCGTCGACGACGAGGCATGGTTCTTCGGCGACCAGTCCGACGGCGGCATCGACCTGAAGTCCCGGTTCCGGGACACGCTCGTCGCCGAGTACCACGGCGACGATGTCACGGGCGAGGTCACGATGAACGGCGTCGAGTACGCCTTCACCGCCGCATCGGTGTCCGGGGTGGCGGGTATGTACACCGCGGATTCGGACGGGGTGCGTGCCTCGTGGGTGGTGCGTCCCGACGGCTCTGCCACCGGAGTGCAGTTCAGCGGGTTCGCCCAGGGCGACCGCAATTTCGACCCGTTCAACCTCGACGAGCTCAGCGACTTCGACGTCCGTGACAAGGTCCGCAACACGCGGAACCTGTCACCTGCCGGCCCGATCGAGTTCGGGTCCGACGGCGCCCCCCGCGCCACCATCAACGGTGTCGCCGTGACCCCGACACTGGTCACCGGGACGTTCCGGCTCAACTGAGCCGGCCCGCGCTGTGCTTCCTGGGCGAAGCGTCGCCGGACGTGACGATGTAGGCGAAGCTGACCGGGTGGACGATTGGTTCGAGCGCAGCCCCTTCGTCGGCTTTGTCCCGTGGATCATCTACTGGGTGGTCGCCGACGGGCCGAGCACCTGGATGTTCGGCGCGGTCTGCGCGGTGATCGCGACGCTGATCATGGGGATGTCGGCCGGGTTCGCCGGCCTGAGGTTGCTCGACGTGGTCACCGTGGTGTTCTTCGCCGGTGTGACCATCGCCGGGTTGGTCCTCGGCGCCGCGGACCGCGACTGGATGGACACCTACGCGACGACGCTCTCCAGCGGGGTGCTCGCGGCCATGGCGCTGATCTCGCTGGCCTTCGAGCCGTTCACCGCGCAGTACGCCCCGGCCGGGGCGGCCCGCGGGAACCGGGAGGCGCTCGCCTTCCGGCGCACCAACCAGGTGCTGACGCTGATGTGGGCGCTGGTGTTCGCGCTGATCGCGGTGCTGGGATTCCTGGCCGCGACGGCGCCGTCGACCGTCCACCTCACCAAGGCCGTCATCCCGGTGGTGGTCATCATCGGCGCAGTCGGGATGACGCAGGCCTACCCGGCCCGGGCCAGGGAGAGAGCCCGTCAGGACGCGGGATGACCCGGGTTCAGCAGCGGTACGACCTCGCCGACCCCTCCGGCGGGGTGACCTCGGCCAGGCACCCGAACGCGACCACGCCGTCGGCGGCGAGCCGGACCGCCGCGCGGTGCGCGTAGTTGACGCAGAACAGCCCCGACGCGTCGCTGCGGCAGCGGTTTTCGCCGAGGGTCAGCGACTGCCCGGCGGGCAGTTCCGCACCGGAACCGTTGAGGAACGGGCCCGGGTCGCCGCGCAGCGCACCGACCGTCAGGTCGGTCCCCGTGAATTCCACCCACCCCGGTTTCCACCTGCCCTCGCCCTGTGCCGGCCGCGGCGCAGGGGACGTGAGGTCGAGCAGGCACGTCATCGGGCCCGCGGCGCCGGCGACGCACTGGGTGTGGGTGTGCGGCACCCCGGACGGCGCGGTGAAGGCGACGTCGTCGCCCAGGCGGGTGGTCACACCGTCACGGAACGCGACGTGGAAGCCTGCCGGGTCCGCGGCCGGGCCAGCCTCGATCCAGCCGATGACCTGATCGATCGAGGCGGCCGCCGTCGGCGCGCCGGAACGGTTCGGCGGGGCCGGCGGCGTGACCGGCGGGGCTGCCGAGGTGGTGGCGGGCGGCGGCGCCTCCCCGGCCCGCGACGGTTCGGCCTCCCCGCCGACCGACTGTGAGCAGCCTGCCGCCAGGACGCTCACCGCGATCAGGGCAGCTATACGCATCCGGCCAGGCTAGCGACCCGACACGCCAACCGGTGCGAGGCGGGCCGCCGAAGAGTTCGCTACCGTCGTGAGAATGCACGAGCACACCGTTCGGGTGAAGACTGCGTCGGGCACCGTCGAGGGTTTCACGCGCGACGGCGTGAACCGGTGGCGCTCGATTCCCTACGCCCGGCCCCCGGTGGGCCCGCTGCGGTACCGGGCGCCCCGGCCGGTGCAGCCCTGGCCTGGGGTGCGGTACTGCCACGGATTCGGCTCCTGCGCGCCCCAGCAGCGCATGTACACCCTCCTGGCCCCCGGCCGATACCAGCCGATGAGCGAGGACTGCCTGACACTGAACGTGGTCGCCCCGAAACGTGCCGAGGCCGGCGCGGGACTGCCCGTGATGGTGTTCATCCACGGCGGCGGATACATGCTGGGCAGTTCGGCGACGCCGATCTACGACGGAGCGTCCCTGGCGCGCAAGGGATGCGTCTACATTTCGGTCAACTACCGGCTCGGTGCGCTCGGGTGTCTGGAGCTGTCGTCGCTGTCGACCCCGGAGGTCACGATCGACGACAACCTGTTCCTGCGTGACCTCGTGATGGCGCTGCGATGGGTGCGCGACAACGTCGCGGCGTTCGGCGGCGATCCGGGCAACGTGACGATCTTCGGAGAGAGCGCCGGCGCGCACGCGGTGGCGACGCTGATGGCCACTCCCGCGGCCGAAGGCTTGTTCGCCCAAGCTATTTCGCAGAGTCCGGCCAGCGGGATGATCAGCAGCGCCGAGATCGCCGAGGACTACGCGGCGCGGTTCGCCCGCCAGTTCGGGGCAACCACCGGCGAGGCGGTCCAGGCGCTGATGCGCGCTCGGCCGGCCGAACTCGTCGACGCGCTGGAGCGGCTCGTCGTCGAAGGGCAGCGCGACATGCTCGGAGCGTTCGCCATCGGGCCGACGTACGGCACGGAGTACCTGCCCGAGGATCCCGTCGTGGCCATGCGCGACGGCAGCGCGCACCGGGTACCGCTGATCGTCGGCACCAACGCCGACGAGGGGCGGCTGTTCACCCGCTTCCTGAAACTGCTGCCGACCAACCAGCCGGCCATCGAGCGGCTGCTGGCGCACGTCGAACCCGATGCGCGAGAACGCATCCTGGCCGCCTACCCCGAGTATCCGGCGTCTGAGGCCTGTGTCCGCTTCGGTGGCGACTTCATCTTCGGCTCGGCGGTGTGGCAGATCGCCCACGCGCACTCGGCGCACGCGCCGACGCACGTCTACCGCTACGACTACGCCACCCGCGCGCTGCGCTGGTCCGGGATGGGCGCCACCCACGCCACCGAGCTACTCGCGGTGTTCGACGTGTACCGGTCCCGGTTCGGCAAGCTGCTCGCCGCGGGCCTGGACTCGCGTGCGGCGGCGAAGGTGTCAGACGACATGCAGCGGCGGTGGCTGGGATTCGCCGAACGCGGTGTGCCCGGCGACGACTGGCCGCGCTACCACCGCGACGAGCGTGCGGTCCTGGTGCTCGACCGGCGCCGGCGCGTTGAACTGGACCCGCACGCCGAGCGGCGAACGGCGTGGGAGCACTTCTTCCTCGCCGCGCGCTGAAAACCGGGGCGACTTGCCGTAATCGCCGCACCCTGTGGTCGGGGATGTGGTTGCGTGGGCACGTGCGCCATCCCCTCGACCCGCTGAATGCGGACGAGTTCGCCACGATCGCCGCGATTCTGCGCCGTGACCGTGGAGTGCGGCCCGAGGACTGGCGCATCGCGTCCATCGATCTGGCCCAACCGGGGAAAGCGGAGATCGCCGAATTCGACGCCGGCGGCCCGCGGCCGCCGCGCCGCACCGAGGTGATCTGCTTCCACCGCACCGACAACGCCACCTACCGCAGCATGGTGTCGCTGTCTGACCACCGCGTCGAGACGTTCGAACACATTCCCGGCGTGCAGGCCAACTTCACCGTCGACGAGTTCGTCGAATGCGATCGGCTCCTGCGCGCCCACCCCGACGTGGTGGAGGCACTGCGCCTGCGCGGCATCACCGACATGGAGCTGGTGTTCTTCGACACCTGGACCTACGGCGACGCGGTGGCGCCCCCGGAATTCCGTGACCGGCGCCTGGGCTGGTCCGACAGCTGGGTCAAGGCAGCGCCCGGGGCCAATCCATATGCCAGGCTGGTCAGCGGGCTGCACTGCGTCGTCGATGTGAACGCGATGGAACTGCTGCGGGTCGAAGATGTCGGACCGTTCGCAGCAGACGCGGGCGCTGCAGACGGCACGGGGGAGCCGACGCCCGACGTGATGGGTGAGTACGTGCCCGCCCACATACCTGAGCGCATCCTTGCTGCCTCGACCCGCGAGCGGGTGGCACCGCTGCACATCACCCAGCCCGACGGGCCGTCGTTCACGCTGGAGGGCAATTTGCTGCGGTGGCAGAACTGGTCGTTGCGGGTGGGCTTCAACCACCGCGAGGGCATGACGCTGCACACCGTGCGTTACCGCGACGGGGACCGCGACCGGTCGATCGCGCACCGGATGTCGTTCGCGGAGATGATCGTGCCCTACCGCGATCCGTCACCGGATCATTACCGGCGCACCGCATTCGACATCGGCGAATGGGGCCTGGGATTCATGACCACCTCGCTGGAGCTCGGTTGCGACTGCCTCGGCGAGATCCGCTACCTCGACGCGGTGCTGCACAACAGCCGCGGCGAGCCCTACACCATCACCAACGCCATCTGCATCCACGAAGAAGACAACGCCGTGCTGTGGAAGCACGTCGACCCCGAGATCGGCGCGGAGGTGCGCCGGATGCGCCGGCTGACGATCTCATTCCACGTCACCGTCGCGAATTACGAGTACCTGGTGTACTGGCGGCTCTATCAGGACGGCAACATCGAGTGCGAGGTGCGCGCGACCGGCATCATGGTGACCACCCCGCTGCCGCGCGGCGCGCCCAATCCCAACGGCACCCTGGTCGACGAACGAACTTACGCTCCGTTCCACCAGCACTTTCTGGTCGCGCGGCTGGATCTGGACATCGACGGACCCGACAACACGGTGGTGATGACGGAGTCGTGCGCAGAACCCGTGTCGCCGGACAATCCGCATGGTCTGTCGCTGGTGGTGCGCAACACCCCGCTGCGCACCGAGAGCGAGGGCAAGCAGGACGTCGAGTTCGCCACGCAGCGCGCGTGGAAGGTGGTCAACCCCAACGTCGTGACCCGGCTGGGAGCCCACCCGGCGTACAAGCTGGTGCCCACCGGGGCGATCCCGGCCATGTTCGCCGCAGGCACGCCCGTACTCGAACGCGCGAGCGTGATCGCCCACACCTTGTGGGTTACGCCCAACCATCCCGAGGAGCATTGGCCCGCAGGACAATTCGTCAACCAATCGGTGCGTGACACCGGCCTGGCGCGGTGGACTGCGGCCGACCGGTCCATCGAGAACACCGACGTGGTGCTGTGGTACGTCTTCGGCATCCATCACATCACCCGTCCCGAGGACTGGCCGGTGATGCCCGTCGACGTCGTCTCGTTCTGGCTCAAGCCGTTCGGCTTCTTCGACCGCAACCCGGCCCTCGACGTCGTCGGCACCCCGCCGGACGCGTGCCACACCACCACGACCAGCGCGCACCACTGATGGCACGCTGTGGGGCGTGGTCGTCAAATCGGTGCTGCTGTTCGTCCTTGCCGCCGTCCTCGAGATCGGCGGCGCGTGGCTGGTCTGGCAGGGCGTCCGGGAACACCGCGGCCTGCTGTGGGTCGGGGCCGGCGTGCTGGCCCTGGGCGCCTACGGGTTCGTAGCGGCGTTCCAACCCGACGCGAACTTCGGCCGGGTGCTGGCCGCCTACGGCGGCGTGTTCGTCGCGGGCTCGCTGATCTGGGGCATGGTCGTCGACGGTTTCCGGCCCGACCGGTGGGACATCACCGGAGCCGCGGTGTGCCTGGCCGGCGTCGGCCTCATAATGTACGCGCCGCGCTGACCCGTCAGCACAGGTGCGCGCGGTCGTCGTCGAGGTCGGCGCGGCTCAGTCCCATCGGTGTCCCCTCCGGGATGTCGCCGGCGTCGACCACCGCGCGGGCGATCGGCGTCAGCGTGCGGAACAGCGCCTCGACCTCGCCGTCCTCGAGGCCGTCCAGCACGGACAGCGCCAGCGCATCGGTGCGGTCCTCGATGTGCTGCTTGAACTCGCGTCCGGCCGCTGTCAGCGCGCCATCCCCGTCGAGCAGTCCCCGCTGCTGCAGCGCGCCACGGTGCCGGGCCCACTGCTCCTCGTCGTAGTCGCGGGCGCGCTTGATCATCTCCTCGGGGACCCCGCCGGCCGCGGCGTGCAGGACGTTGCATTCACGCCCGGACACCCCCTCTGCGGTCAGCACGGCGACGTGTCCGTCACCGCGGTGTTCGCGCAGCAGGGTGCTCGCGTGCCACAGCCTGGCCACAGGTTCGGCGGGCCAGTCCAGCGCCGCGTTGGCGGCGAACAGGGGGCGACCGCCGACGTTGGCGCCGGCCAGCGCCTTCGCGGTCAGATCGGCGACCGTGGCCGCCGCGTCGTCGGTCACCCCGCTGCGGCGCAGCGCCGCCACCGCCGCCTCCCGGCGCGCCGTCAGCGCGAGGGCCGGAGAGGCGATGTCCCAGGCCGCGGGCAGGGCCTTGGCGACCCGCTCCGGGGCGAAGTTGTAGAACGCGGCGGTGACCACGGCGGCCGGTACCGCGCCGAGCGGGGCCGAGCGGGCGGCGAAGTAGCCCATCCAGAAGCCGCGGTAGCCGAGGCCGTCGAGCGCGGCGCGGCACTCCGGCGCGAAATAGGTGACGGCGTGCACGGGTTCGGCGCGGTCGTGCAGACGGCGGGCCAGCGTTCGGTTGCGGGGCACCCTGGCAGTCAACCACCATTGACCCATGAGGAAGGCCACCGGTCGGCTCGCCGTCGCGGCGGCGGCCGCGGCCGCGCTGGCGGGCTGCAACGTCGAGGCAGCGTCCGGCCTGCCCGCGGTGGCCACCGACGATCTGCAGGCCGACATCTGGGCGCGGCTGGGCGAAGCGGGGGAACAGCCACAATCGGTGACGTGCAAGGATCCACTGGTCGGCGAGGTCGGACAGACGGCGCGCTGCGAGGTCATCGTCAGTCCCACCAACAGTTTCGAGCCGATCGTCACCGTGACCGCGGTCGACGGCGAGACCATCGACTACGAGCTGATTCCGGCGCTGTCCGTCGAGCAGGTGCAACGCGCGGTGGCCCGCCTGGTGGACGACGGCGGCGGGCCGCCCGCTTCGCAGGTCAGGTGTGAGACGGGCCTACACGGCCACGTGGGCGAGGTGACCCACTGCGATGTCACAGTCGCCGGCGCCATCCTGCGCAGGACCGCGGAGGTGACCAGCGTCGACGGCCTGATGATGAACTTCGACCTGGTGCCGATGCTGACGAAGGCGGAGGTCGAGACCTCGCTTCTCGACGAACTCGCGCGGCACCTGAAACGGCGTCCCGAGTCGGCGACGTGCACCGGCGACCTGGAGGGCCGACCGGGAAACACCGTCGACTGCGCGGTGACCGACGGCCCCGAGCGCGCGGCGTTCATCCTGACGGTCACCGCGGTGGACGGCGACAAGATCGACTACAGCTACGCGCCCCGCGGCTGAGGCGCCGCGGCCCGGAGCTCAGCGCAGCCGGCGCTTCTGCTTCTTGACCT
The DNA here is from genome assembly GCF_025263565.1 of Mycobacterium sp. SMC-8. Taxonomy (NCBI): domain Bacteria; kingdom Bacillati; phylum Actinomycetota; class Actinomycetes; order Mycobacteriales; family Mycobacteriaceae; genus Mycobacterium; species Mycobacterium sp. SMC-8. Next base: position 5,226,828 of record NZ_CP079865.1, on the reverse strand, counting down.
CGACGTTGGCGGTATCGGCAAGCACCGCCGCCCGCTGGCGGGCCAATTCGGCGCGTTCGCGGGCCAGGTCGGCGAGCTCAGGAGCGCGCTCGCGGGCGACCTCGGCCAACTCGGTGCCCCGCCCACGGGCCACCTCGGCCAACTCCGCGGCGCGCTCGCGAGCCACCTCAGCAAGTTCCGGCGCCCGTTCGCGGGCCACCTCGGCGAGCTCGCCGCCGCGCTCGCGGGCGACATGCGCCAGCTCCCCGCCGCGCTCCCGGGCGACGTGTGCCAGCTCGCGGCCGCGCTCGGCGCCCACGTGCAGGCCGTGCCCGACCTTGTCCGCGAGCGGGCTGTCGGTCAGGGAACCCCCTGCCGCGGCGCCCGCAGGCAGAGCCGCCGTCACGGCCTCGGAGACCTTGCGCGCGGCGCGGCGACCACGCCAGCCCAGCGAGGGTTTGCCCTCGGTGTCCACCGCGGCGATGATCAGACCGCCGATCAGGCTGACGTCGGTGATGAAGGCGCGCCGCTCGTCGGTCTTTCGCTGCGGGTCGTTCTCGTTCCAAAAAGCATGTCCGCCAAGCGAACTCGGTACCACGCTGAGTGCCAGCGCCGCCGAGGCCACCCGGGGGAGGCGTCCGGTCGCCAGCAGCAGGCCGCCGCCGATCTGCACGGCGGCGGTCACCTTTGCGACGGTCTCAGCGTTCGACGGCACATTGGTGCCGACCGGGTCGGGCAGCTTGCTCAGGCCCTCGAGGGTCTGGCGGGTGGCGTCGGTGGCGGGTTTCGGGCTTCGCAGCGCCTCGACCCCACGCGAGATGAACACTGCTGACAGCATCGGGCGCGCTACACGTCGGATCAACATGAGGCCTGTGTTCCCCGGGGTCTGGGGAGGCAAACCAGGCCGCGCGGGCTCACCGGCCGGCCTCGGGGCGTGGCCACCGCGGGCGCAACAGGTCGCCGGACGGCGGGCGCATCCGGTCGAGGATGGCGCGCAGCGGGGACCACGCCGAGCGCCCCCGCCGGGTCACCGCGTAGGCCGTCAGGGTGACGGCAGGGTTCTGCAGATCCAGCACGGTCACCCCGGCACGGGTGGGCCTGCCCAGGGGGAGCAGACCCACTCCGAACCCCGCCGCAATGAGGTCCTCGACCAGATCGAGGCTGTCGATCTGGTGTGCGATCGTCGGGGTGAAACCGGCCAGCGATGCGAGGGTGCGGACCGCGGTCTCGTCGGCGGTATTGCGTGAGTTGACGATCCAGGTGGCGTCGGCGAACGCCGTCAGCACAGTGTCGGCATCCGTTCCCGACTGCACCCCCAGCCCCCACTCGATCGACCACAGCGGCACCGCGTCCAGGGCCGCGCCCGGCGAGGCCGGCGCGAGGTTGTAGTCGTAGGTCAGTGCGAGATCGAGATCGTCGGCGATCAGCAGCGCGAACGCCTCGATCGGTTCGTACTCGCTGATGACGACCTCGACGTCCGGGTAACGCACCGCCAGGTCGGCGACGATGGGCAGCAGCGACACCCGGATGCCGGTGGCGAACCCGCCGACGCGGACCGTACCGGCCGGTTCGGCGTCGGGGTCGAGGTCGCGCCGCGCGCTGTCGACCGCGGCCAGGATCGTCACGGCGTGATCGGCCAGGCGGCGGCCGGCCGGGGTGAGACGCACGCGGCGGCCCTCGGGTTCGATCAGCTTGGCTCCGATGTCCCGAGCCAGCGCGGCGATCTGCTGGGACACCGTGGACGTGGTCAGGTGGTGTTCGTCGGCGACGGCACGCATCGAACCCAGGCGTGACAGTGCCAGCAGCAGTTCCAGGCGGCGGGTGTCCATCCCCGGATTCTCTCCGGTGAGGCGGCGCCGGGTCGGTAAGTTTCGCCGCATGCCCGACCTGACCGTCACCGTCGCCGACGGTGTCGCGGTGCTGACGTTCAACCGGCCCGAGCGGCGCAACGCCTACACCGCGGAGATGGGGGAGTTGCTCAACACCGCTTACCGGGAGTGCGACCAGGATGACGATGTCCGTGCCATCGTGCTGACCGGGGCCGGTGACGCGTTCTGTGTGGGAGCTGACCTCGTCGGCGGGAAAGGACCGTTCACCGAGGCCGGCGACTCCTTCACCGCCTCGCCCACCGATCCGGCGGCGTTCGAACTCCGGACGCCGGTCATCGCGGCGGTCAACGGCCACGCCGTCGGCATCGGGCTGACCCTCGCGCTGCAGGCTGACATCCGGATCATGGCGGCCGGCGCCTCCTACGCGGTGGCGCAGTCGCGCCGTGGGGTGATCGGCGACTGCATGTCGCACTGGACGCTCCCGCACCTGGTCGGTGGTGCGGTGGCGGCCGATCTGCTGCTGACGGGACGCAGCTTCGACGGCGCCGAGGCGGCCGCGCTGGGTGTCGCGTCGCGCTGCCTGCCGGCAGCGGAGGTCCTCACGGAGGCCATGTCGCTCGCCGCCGACATCGCCGTCAACGTCGCACCGATGTCGGCGGCCTTGAGCAAGAGACTGTTGTGGGACACCATGATGTACGGATACCGGCCCCGACAGGTGGCGGCGCTGGAGACCGCGCTGCACCACCGGGTCATGGGCGGCCCGGACGCGCGGGAGGGCGTGGCGGCCTTCATGGAGCGGCGCACTCCCCGCTGGAGCGGGTCGGTCTCGCGCCAGTGGCAGCCGCTGCCCGAAGTTTAGGCAAAGTACGTCCCGGGCAGAGGCGCCCACGTGGCAGCATCGGCGTCATGCCGACTTCTGGGGCGTGCCGGAACTGGGGCGATGACCGGGCGCTGCTCAACGACGACGAGGCCCGCGACCGCCTGCTGGATGCGGCCGAGCGCTGTACCGTCTACCGCTACTACCTGAACCGCGACGACCTGTTGCTCGGGTTGATCCTGCGCCGGGTCGACCGGGCGAGTGCGCGATCGGTCGCCAAGCTGAGACGACCAGGCGACGCGGCATCGAGCATCCGGGAACTGGTGCTGGTACCGGGCGTTCAACGCCTACAAGATGGCGGTCATCAGTCTGCTCGGCGCGATGCTGGTCGACGCCGGCCACAGCGACGACCACGCGCTGGTGCTCGCCGCCAACCGCACGTCGATGCTGACCGCCACAGGTCTGGCCGACTGGGCATCACCGACATACCCGGCGACGGGCCGGTGATGCCGCGGGAGGAACGCATGCAGCAGGTGCTCGCTCAGGTGAGCTGATTGCGCTCAGGGGGCGGGAACGCTGGCGCAACCCACGCCTGGGATGCAGCCTGCCGCGCCGCCGGGACCAGCGACCCCCGAGGGGCCGCCCGGGATCGCTCCCGCGGCTCCGCCGGGTCCGGCCACGCCGCCCGGTCCGCCGGGGATCGTGCCTGCCGCGCCGCCGGGTCCTGCAACGCCTGCGGGTCCACCGGGCACGGCGCCTGCGACGCCGCCGGGTCCGGCCACGCCTGCGGGTCCACCGGGCACGGCGCCTGCGACGCCCGGGGCGGGCGGGATAGGCGGCAGCACGGCGCAGCCGGTGCCGGCCGGGTCATAACATCCGGGCGGGCCCCCGGCCGGAAGAATCCCCGGAGAGGCGAATCCGGCGGGCGCGGTGACGACAGCGGCGGCGGCAGCGGCCGCCATCAGGAGCGGTGCGCGGAGCGTGAAATTCCTCATCATGGCTGGACATGTACCTTTTCGGCAAAATCTCAAACGTCTTGAAAATAGGAGTGCCCACCGACCGTTCGTAATTCGCGAACGGTATGTCTTGGAAAATCACGTGGACCGCAACGGTCGGCATCCCGTTCAATGCCCTGATGGCGACAGATCAGGCGCGCACCGGTGCCTTCATGGCGGTGGGCTCGATGGTGTGCGTGCAGCTTGGACTGGCGATCGCCGTCACGCTGATCGACGACGTCGGCGTCGAGGGCGCGGCCTGGCTGCGGTTGGCATGGGCCGGGGTGCTGTTCCTGGTCATCGTTCGGCCGCGGAGGAAAGCCTTCACCCGCAACACCTTTGCAATGTGTGTGCTGCTTGGTGTGGTCACCGCCGCTATCACGTTGCTGTTCATGGCCGCGGTGGCCAGGATCCCGCTGGGCACCGCGAGCGCGCTGGAATTCCTCGGGCCGCTGGGGGTGGCGGTGGCCCGAGGCCGCGGGCAGGGCCGGTGGGCCTGGCCGGGGTTGGCTGCTGTCGGCGTGTTGCTCCTGACCCAGCCATGGAGCGCCGCGGTGGACCCGGTCGGGGTCGGGTACGCGCTCGGTGCGGCGGTCTGCTGGGGTGGCTACATTCTGCTCACCCAGAAGGTCGGGGACGACGTCGCCGGCATCAACGGGCTGGCGGTGTCGATGCCGGTCGCCGGACTGGTCGCGACGTTGACCGTCGGGCCTGCCGTCTTCGGCCGGATGACCCCGCAGATCCTGCTCATCGGGGTCGGTCTGGCCGTGCTGCTGCCGGTCATCCCGTTCGCGCTGGAGCTGCTGGCGTTACGCAGGCTCACCGTCGCGGCGTTCGGCACCTTGATGGCGTTGGAGCCCGCCTTCGCGATGATCCTGGGATGGCTGATCCTGCACCAGGAACCGGGTCTGCTGGGTGTGGTCGGGATCGGGCTCGTGGTGGCCGCGGGCGTCGGCGCCGCGCGCACCGGCACCCGGACCACGCCGGTACCCCTCGAAGTCGGTTGAGCCCCGGTTAGCGTGGATCCATGTCCAGAGGAATCTTCGACTCGCCGCTCGTCGGCGTGTTCAATGCCGGTGCGGCGCGCCTGATCGACGCGCCGGTCATCGGCCCGGTGGTGCGCCGTGCCATGGTCGTGATCCGCTACACGGGCAGGCGGTCCGGCCAGACGTTCCAGACCCCGGTGAACTACCAGCGATCGGGGGACGCCGTCGTGATCCGGGTGAACTTCGACGGCGCCGACCGCACCGGCCACGCCGTGGCCGCCCAGGATGAGCAGGGTCGGGTCACCGTCAGGGTGCGGCTGAACCCCTGATCCGTCAGAGCTGACAGCACCAACGACACTCGGCAGATCGTGTCAGCCCTCGAACCTCTTGCGCCGGTACAGCGTGCTCACCCCCAGCAGCAGCAGGCTCACCACGAGGATCGCGGTGGCCAGCACGTTGATCTGAGGCGGCACCGCGGCTTTCACCGCGGCGTTCACATACAGGGGATAGGTCACCTCGGCGCCGCTGACGAAGTAGGTGATGATGAAGTCGTCGAGCGACAGCGCGAACGACAGCATCGCCGCCGCGACGATGCCCGGAACGATCAGGGGCAGCGTCACCTTGAAGAAGGTGCGCGCCGGGCTAGCGCCGAGGTCGAGCGACGCATCCTCCAGCGTCCAGTCGAAACCGCGCACCCGGGCCCGCACCGTCATCGCGATGAAGCTGACCTCGAACGCGATGTGCGACAAGACGATCGTCAGGTAGCCGGCGGCCGTGTTGAAGTCCAGGAACAGTGTCAGCAGCGCAGCGCCCATCACCACTTCGGGGGCGGTCAGCGGCAGTACCAGGAAGGTGTCCACGGCGCGCTGGCCGCGCCACCGCTGGCGCACCAGTGCGATCGCCACCAGAGTTCCCAGCACCAGCGCGACCGCCGTCGACACCGCCGCGACGTTCAGGCTGAGCTTGAGGGCCTCGGTCAGCGCGGGGTACTTGAACGGGTCCAGCCAGTTGTCGAGTGTGAAGCCCTGCCACGTGTAGTTGAACTTGCCGGCAGGTTTGTTGAACGAGAACAACACGATCACGAAGATCGGCAGGAACAGGTACAACAACACCAGAGCGGCCGCGAACCGCAGCACCAGGTCACCCCAATTAGGGCGGGTACGAACCTTTTTCGGCTTCGGGTCCTGCGATGCTGCGGTGGCGATCGCCGCCCCGGCCTGGGTGGTCATACCAGATCCTCCGTACCGAGCGCCCGGGTATAGAGCAGCACGCCGATCAGGATCAGCAGCATCAGACCCAGGCTCAGCGCCGCCGCGGCCGGATAGTCCTTCACGACGAGGAACTGCTTCTGGATGACGTTGCCGATCATCGTGGTCTGTGTGCTGCCGAGGTAGTCGGCGTTGATGAAGTCGCCGACCGACGGGATGAACACCAGCATGCTGCCGGCCAGGACGCCCGGCATCGACAGCGGCAGAATCACTTTCCGGAAGCTGCGCGGGGCCCCGGAGTAGAGGTCCTTGGACGCTTCGAGCAGCCGCGGATCGATCTTCTCCAGGCTCACGTACAACGGCAGGATCATGAAGATGATCCAGTTGTAGGTCAGCCCGCCGATCACCGCCCAGCTCGTCGACAGCAGGCGACCCTCGTCGGGCAGCAGCCCGATCGTGCCCAGCGCACTGACCAGCCAGCCCTCGTCGGCCAGGATGGTCTTCCACGCGATCGTGCGGATCAGGAACGTCACGAAGAACGGCAGGATCACCAGACCCAGGATCAGGTTCTTGAACCGGCCGGCCTTGAACGCGATGACATATGCCAGCGGGAACGCCAGCAACAGGCACAGCGCCGTGGCGACGAACGCGTAGCCGAACGAGCGGAAGATCTGCTCCCGGTACAGCGTGAACGCGTCGACGTAGTTCTGAAGATCCCAGGCGAACGTCAGCGTCGGCATGAACACCGAGCCCGCGGTCTCCGACAGGGAGGTCCGTGCCAGCGAGAAGAACGGCACCACGAAGAAGATCGCGAGGTACGCGAGCGCCGGCAGGACCATCAGATACGGAGCGGCCTTGCTCCGCTGACGGCTGCTGGTGGCGACACCTGCCATGTACTCAAGCTCCTCGCGTCCGCGCTGTCACCGCGTCAGCCGCCCGTGACGGCCGCATACGCGGTGTTGTATTCCTGCGTCTGCTCGTCGGTCAGCGGGGCCCAGCTCTTGGACCGCGCCAGCACGTCGGCGGGCGGGTTGATCAGCGGGTTGCTCGCCGCGGCCGGGTCGACCTTCTCCAGTTCGGCGGTCATGTCCGACAGCACCGGGACGAACTGGGTGTACGCCACCAGCTTGGCGTAGTTGGCGCGGTCGTAGATGTAGTTGATCCACGCCTCGGCGGCCTTCTGGTTCTGCGTGGTGTATGGGATCACCATCGTGTCCAGGAACGTGGTTCCGCCGGTGTCGGGGACGACGAACTGAAGGTCGGGGTTGTCGGCCTGCAACTGTACAACGTCACCCGAATATGCCTGTGCCACAGCGATGTTTCCCGCCGCGAGGTCGTCGGCGTAGTCGTTGCCGGTGAACCGGCGGATCTGGCCGCGGTCATTCTGCTCGCGGACCAGGTCGATGGCCTGCTGGACCGCCTCGGTGGTCGGGTTCTCCGGCGAATTCCCCTGGGACAGCATGATCATCCCGAGGCCGTCCTGAGCGTCGGACAGCAGGCTGACCCTTCCCTTGAACGCCGGATCCCACAGGTCGTTGATCGACGTGATGTCGCGGCCGGTCGCGGCCCGGTTGTAGGCCAGGCCGACGAGGCCGGACATGTATGGGGCGCTGTACTTGCGGCCAGGATCGGTCTTGCTCTCCAACAGGTCGGGCCGGATGTTCGTCTTGTTCGGCACACCCTCGTCGCTGATGTCGTTGAGCCAGCCCAGATTGTGCAGGCGCACGGCCATGAACTCCGTCGGCACCACCAGATCGGCGCCGATGTCCTGCTTGCGCGACAGCGGCTCCCTGACCTTGGCGAACCACTGCTCGTTGTCGTTGAAGTCCTCTTTGTAGTCGACCGTGATGCCCGTCGCGGTCTGGAAGCCGGCGACGAAACCGTCGGCCATGTAGAGCGGCCAGTTCGAGACACGCAGAGTGCCGCTGGCCGGACCGCTGTCCTCGGCCGTGGTGCTCGACGTGCCGCTGTCGGACCCGCAGGCCGCCAGGAAGGACGAACCGAGGGTCAGGCCCGCGGCGGCCGCGGCGCTACCCCCGATGAAGCGGCGGCGCGAGGTACGGCGCGCGGTCATCCGGGCGAGCAGTTGAGGGTCGATGTCACGGGACATGGTGAGACGTGCCTTTCGTCGGCTCCAGGGAGGGGGATGGGGTCGGCAAGCAGGAATCGCTCAGGAGTCGTCGAGCATCTCTTCGAGATCCTCCGAGGTGGGGATGTCGGCGCCGGGCAACACGAGCGACGCGTCCGGCGCCCAACTCACGTGTACCTCGTCGCCGGGACGCAGCAGCGGCAGCTCTTGCTCGGGTCCGACGTGCGCGATCACCGTCGAGCCGTCCGGCGCGGCAAGCGAGAGCCGCACCACCGGACCCTGGAATGTCAGATCGGAGACCGTGGCGCGCACGGCGGCTGCGTCACCGGTGGGTGCGTCCATCGACACCCGGACGCGTTCAGGACGCACCATGAGCGTGGCGTGCCCACCCGGCTCGATCGTGGTCTCACCGGGACGTGCCTTCAGCGTCGAGCCGAGCACGTCGACCTCGACGAAATCTCGGTTGGCGCGGCCCGTGCGACGGCCGGCCCACAGATTCGCCTGCCCGATGAAACTGGCGACGAACACGGTGGACGGACGGTCGTAGATCTCGGTCGGGCTTCCGATCTGCTCGACGTTGCCCGCGTTCATGACCGCGATGCGGTCACTCATCGTGAGCGCTTCCTCCTGGTCGTGGGTCACGTAGATGAACGTGATCCCGACCTCGCGCTGGATCCGCTTGAGCTCGAACTGCATGACGTGCCGCAGTCGGAGGTCGAGGGCACCGAGCGGTTCGTCGAGCAGCAGCGCGCTGGGGTAGTTCACCAGTGCGCGGGCCAGCGCCACGCGCTGCTGCTGGCCGCCGGAGAGCTGCGCGGGTTTGCGCTCGGCGAAATCGGTGAGCCGCACGATCTCCAGCAGCTCGTCGACGCGCTTGCGAACCTCGCCCTTGTCGAGTTTCTTGCTGCGCGGGCCGTAGGCCACGTTGTCCCACACCGACATGTGCGGGAACAGCGCATAGTGCTGGAACACCGTGTTGACGTTGCGCTTGTTGGGCGGGGTCCTCGACACGTCCGCACCTTCGAGGCGGATGGCCCCTTCGGTCGGCGTCTCGAAACCCGCGATCATCCGCAACGTCGTCGTCTTTCCGCACCCGGACGGGCCGAGCATGGAGAAGAACTCTCCGGACGCGATGGAGAAGTCGGCGTCGGCGACGGCGACGTACTCGCCGAAGCGCTTGGTGACATGGTCGATCTCGATCACCGGAGCGCCCTTGGGGCGGGCGGCCGCGCTGTCCGCCGTCTTGTCTGCAGCGGTCGTGTGTGTGCCGGTCAGGGCAGGTCCTCCTCGGGGACAGCCATCATGGCTGTGGGTAAACCTTCGCGGATCGAGCGGACGTTCGCAAGCGATTCCGCAACGAATTTACATTTCCACAATGGATTCCTTCGTCGCAGCCCGCTCTCGACGCGAGAATCCGCGCAACGAGCAGCGATCTACTGATGCCTGACCTGCGCTCGGGCCGGCACTGTTCTTGTCGCACTCACGAGTTTCGCAGCTCCATGTCACGGTTCGGCGCCGTTTACGTCGACGATGGGGCGGGGTAGTGAGAACCCATGGCGACAGTCGATGTGTCCGTGACCTCCGACCTCAGCCCCGAGCGGGCCTGGGCCCTGGCCTCGGATTTGAAGCGGTTCGACGAGTGGTTGACGATCTTCGGCGGATGGAAGAGCGACGTCCCTTCCAAGATCGACGTCGACACCGAGGTGTCGTCGCTGATCAAGGTCAAAGGCTTCCGCAACGTGATCCACTGGCGGGTCACCCGCTACGACGAGCCGAAGGAGATCGAGCTTGTCGGCAAGGGCCGGGGCGGTGTGTGCATCGCGCTCTCGCTCAAAGTCGAACCCGCCCCCGGAGGCGGCTCGTCGTTCAGCGTGAGTGCCGAGCTGACCGGCGGGCTGCTGTCCACTCCGGTCGGCAACGTGGTCGCGAAGGTGATCAAGGGTGACGTGTACCGCTCGGTGTGCAATCTGGCCGAGCTTCGCTGACGCTCGCCCGCAACCTTGTCACCGCGCTCGTGCCTCGAGTCGGCGATCAACCCCATTCGTGGTTCATCGCACGCGTTTCGAAGCGTTCCTCGCCGGATTCCACGGTCCGCGGGTGTGACAGCGCGATCAGCACCATGGCCAGCAGTGCCGTCACCGCGCCGCCACAGAAGATCAGCGTGAAACTGCTTTCCTGCGGTACGCCCGCCACGGTGGTCCGGGCGAGGAGCACCGCGACGAGGGCGGCGGCCATCGAGCTGCCGACCGTGCGCGCGATCGCGTTCATGCTGGTGGCCACGCCGGTCTCGCCGGCGTGGCTGGACCCGACCACCAGCGCGGGCAGCGCGCCGTAACCCAGGCTGATGTAGGCGTTGGCCAGCACGTTCGCGGTGATGACCTGCCACGGCGAGTTGTGTGCGAACGCGATGAACAGGAAACCCGCGATACCGGCCAGCGCGGCGACGATCAGCACCGGCCGGGCGCCGAACCGGTCGATGAACCGCCCGCTGACCAGCGCGACGACGAACCCCGTCACCGCCCCGGGCAGCAGGTACACCACGCTGGCTTCGAGGACGTCGGCGCTGAAACCGTATCCGGCGGCGTCCCGATCGATCTGCACGAACTGTGTCAAACCCAGGAATGCGAAGTACAGCCCCATACCGACGAAGATCGTCGCGAGGTTGGTGAACAGCATCGACCGCTGGGCGAGCATCCGCGTCGACACCAGCGGACGTGCCGCGCGGCGCTCCCAGAACCACCACGCCACCAGCACCGCGGCGCCTCCGCCTCCGGCGCCGATCGTGCGCGGCGACCCCCAGCCCCACGAGTTGGCCTGGGTGATGGCCAGCAGCAGCGAGGACAACCCCAGCGCCAACCCCACCGCCCCGAGCCAGTCGACCGAACCTGTCATGGTGCGTCGACGGTCGGGGACGAGGGTGACGACGATGACGATGACGAGCACTGAAAACGCCGTGGTCAACCAGAACACCCGGTGGTATCCGGCGTCGCCGCTCATCAGCAGGCCGACCACCACCAAGCCGGTGCCGCCACCGAAGCCCAACGTCCCCGACAGCACCGCCATCGCCGAGACCATCCGGTCGGGGTGCAACTCCTCCCGCAGGATCGCGATGCAGATCGGGTAGAGCGCGAACGACGCGGCCTGCAGCACGCGGGCGAGCACCAGCAGCGCCAGCGACGAGGTCGCCGCGGCCAGCACCGAACCGGCGAGCACGACCCCGAGCACCGCGAGCAGCACCCGCTTCTTCCGGTACAGGTCGGCCAGCCGCCCGATCAGCGGGGTGGCAGCCGCGGCGGCGAGCAGGTTGGCGGTGACGGCCCAGCTGACCGCGACCAACGACACATCGAGTTGGTCAGCGATGACGCCGAGCACCGGCACCACCGCGGTCTGCAGCACCGCGACGGTGAGCACCACGACGCTGAGCCCGACGACCAGCAGCCGGGGCCGCCGGACCGGGGTGGCGAGCGCAGCGCCGGAAGTTCCGGTGCCCGCCTGCGTCACGGTGGCCTCCGTTCGTTAGCTGATCTTCAGTTCTCCGATTATGGCCAACAGCCTGACCGCTCAAACACTCGGGCGCTCTGGTCGACCCGGACCGGGCGTGGTCGAATGAGGCCATGTCGCAGGGGACCTCATCGGATCCGTCGGTCGAGGACGTGTTCAGCGGGCACCGGCCCTCCGGGGCGGGAGACCTGTCGGTCGAGACGCACGGCATCGCACCGATTCCCACCGGCCATCGTTATGGAAGCGCCGGCCGGCTGTTCACCGTCTGGTTCGCCCCGCAGGTCAACATGACCGGTGTCTTCACCGGCACGTTGGCGATCGTGCTCGGACTCGGCTTCTGGCTGGGCCTGCTGGCGATGGTGATCGGCACCCTGCTCGGCTCGCTGGTGGTCGGCTACCTGTCGACATGGGGCCCGCGCACCGGAACCGGTCAGCTGCCGAACGCGCGAATGGCCTTCGGCGGCACCGTCGTGGTGCCTGCCGCGCTGCAGTGGATCTCGTCGATCGCCTGGGACGCGCTGGTCGGCCTGTTCGGCGGTGAGGCGCTCGCGGCGCTGCTCGGCATCCCGTTCTGGGCCGCGGTGGCGATCGTGCTCGGGGTGCAGGGCGTGGTCGGTGTCTTCGGATACGAGCTCATCCACCGGGTGCAGGCGGTACTGACGGTGGTTCTGTTCGTCACGTTCGTGGTGTTCACGGTCAAACTCGTCGGTGGCCATGAGGTCGTGGTGCCTGCCGAGGTCGCCGGGCCCGACCTGGTGGGCGCCTTCGTGCTTGAGGTGACGATCGCGTTCAGCCTGGCCATCTCGTGGGCGACCTACGCCGCGGACTTCAGCCGGTACCTGCCCAGCGAGGTGTCACCGGCCCGGGTGTTCGGGTTCACCACCGCTGGTCTCGGGCTCGGGTATGTGTTCGTCCAAGGTGTCGGGATCGCCGCCGCCGGCGTCGTCAGTGAGCACACCGCCGAAGGGGTGCGGTCGGTGATGGGCGGGGGATTGCTCGGCGGTCTGGCCTTGCTGGTGATCGCGGTGGCCTCCATCGGATCGGGCGTGATGAACGACTACAGCGGCTCGCTGGCGCTGCAGACGCTCGGCGTCCGCGTGCGCCGGCCGGTGTCGGCGGTGATCGTCACGGTGCTGGCGTTCGCGCTCATCCTCTGGCTGCACAGCGCCGACACCGCCACCCGGTTCACCGATGTGCTCCTGCTGGTCAGTTACTGGATCCCGGCGTTCGTGGCCGTGGTCGTGGTCGACTGGCGATACCGGGCGAAGGGCCGCCGCACCATCGACCCGGCCACCGAGACCACGGACCGTGCGGATGCCGTAGCTGCGCTGGTCGTGTTCGTGGTCTCTTATGCTGCGGCCATCCCGTTCATGAACACCTCGCTGATCCACGGGCCGGTCGCGATGGCCTGGCATGGCGCCGACATCGCCTATTTCGTGAACCTCGCGGTGGCCGCGGTGCTGTACGGCGGCTACCGCGCGGTGCGCAGCCGGTCGCGGTTCGGGGCGCCGTCGTCGGGGTACTGACCGTGGTGCGCGCCGCGCCGTTGCGTCGCGCAAATCCGAAAGGACCCCGATGCGCCCGTTGACCCTCGCCAAGACCGCGGGCGCGGCATTCGCCGCTGCCGCCGTCGGTGGGCTGGCGACCCGCCCCGCCGTCGAGTCCCGCTGGTACCGGCGGCTGCGCAAGCCCGATTTCCAGCCGCCCGGGGCGGCGTTCCCGATCGTCTGGAACCTGCTCTACAGCGACATCGCGGCGGTGTCGGCGTCGACGATCGACACGCTCGATGACCGCGGCGAGACCGATCGGGCGCGCGCCTATCAGCGCGCGTTGGCCGTCAACCTGGTGCTCAACGCCGGCTGGAGCTGGATTTTCTTCAACCGGCGCATGCTCGGTCCCGCGGCGGCGGTGGCCGGCGCGCTGACTGTCAGCAGCGCCGATCTGGCCCGTCGGGCCGCAGCGGTGAACTCGAAGGCGGGAGTGGCGCTGGCGCCCTACCCGCTGTGGTGCGCGTTCGCGACGGTGCTGTCCACCCGCATCTGGCAGCTGAACCGCTGAAGCCGCCGAGGGGACGCGTTGGTGCGCCCCGGTGCCGACCGCTGGTCGGCCGCGGGTTCTACTGAAAGCGTGGAGCAGACAACCGAAGCCGCGGACGCGGCGCATTTCCAGGCGGTCGACGGAGGGTTCACCCCGACGCGGTACGCACAGAGCCACTGGGGAGAAGACCATCTCAACGGTCCCGCTGTCGTCGGGCTGGTCGCACGCGGTCTCGAAAAGGAGTGCGGATCCGACGAATTCCACCCGACCCGGCTGACCGTTGATCTGTTCCGCGCCGCCCGCAACGCGTTGACCACCCTCGACATCCGGGTGGTGCGCGATGGTCGCCGAGTCCGCAGCGCCGAATGCGACGTCGCGCAGAACGGGAACGTGGTCGCCAGGGCCACGCTGATCCAGTATCGGCCGTCCGAGCCGCCACCGGGGGCGCTGTGGCATCCGCCGTCGACCGGGCCGGAGTTCCCCGTACCCGACGGGGCCATCCAGCCTTTCGTCGGCAGTGACGATGTCGGGTGGACCCGCTCGCCGGCTGCGCACCAAAATCCCTCGCGGAAAAGGTTTTTCAACGATGGGATCCGAACGGTGGCCGGTGAGGAGAACTCGCCTTTCGTGCGGGCGGCGATGGTGGCCGAGGCGACGAGCCTGGTGACGAATCTGGGTACCGCCGGGGTCGGTTACATCAACGGCGATCTGACGGTGGCGTTGTCCCGATTGCCCGTCGACGACTGGATCGGCATCCAGGCCGACTCCCACCACGCCGCAGCAGGCGTCGCGGTCGGCACGGCGACACTGTTCGACAGCCAGGGTGCGTTCGGCGCCGGACTGACCACCGCCATCGCCAATCCGGCGGCCCAGATCGACTTCTCCACAAGAAGTTTCAATCCGGGCGACATCAATTACGAGTAGGTGCCCGACCCGGCGGGGTTCTCGATACTGCGGGCTGCTCGAAGCTGCCGGGCTCGATCCTCTACAGGCCGACCCGTGCGCAGGCCTCATCGAACTCCTCGAGCGCTACCTTGTCGCTTTTGCCGTCGGCCAGCGCCCGCTGATAGACCGCGACGACATCGTCCTGGAGCTCGGCGAACCGCTGGTCCCAGGCCTCGGAATCGAAGCGCCAGTAGCCGGAGACGTCGTATTGGTCAATGGTCCACCCCAGTCCACGAAGGTGCCGGCGCGCAGCCCGAGATTCTGCGGCCTCGCCGGCGAACCAGCAGTAGCCGCGGCCCTCGGGCAGGCGGAGCGCTTCCACAGTTCGCGCGAGCGCGCTTGGAGCACAGCCGTTTCCGGATCCTACAAGTGGTATCACGGTGACGAGGGGATGTTCCGGCAAGTACCCGAGATCGCCGGGGTCGGCGACCTCGACGACCAGGACGGCCTCGGCGTCCTCGGCGAGTTCGTCCACGATCCGGGCAGCCGCGGGCAAACCCGCCAGGTCGGCGACCAGCAGCTGCCACGCCGTGTCCGCGGCGGGGCGGTACCACGACCGGGCGTGGTCGAGTCCGACACGGTCTCCGGGTTCCGCGGTCAACGCCCACCGGGTGCCCGGACCGCCCGTGTGCACCGTGACGTCCACGGTGATGATCGGCCCGTCGTGGTGCCGCAGCGAGTAGTGACGACCCACGGAAACGGAACCAGCGCTGCCATCGCTGGGGAAGTAGACGCCGACAGCAGAGTCACCGGCCGGCTCGATGTCCAGGGTGGCCGGATCATCGACATGCAACACGATGCGTTGCATGCGATCGGTCAACCGCAGGGTCTCGACGACGGAAGCATGCGAGAACGGCACCCAGGCAGGTTAGCTAGATGCAACCGCTCACGGAGATCCGCCGTCCGACGTTTGCGCACACCGACACGTTCGGAGGTGGTGGGGGAGGCGGCGGGGGCGGCGGCGCTGCCTGGTAGTCCTCGGGCAGCGGTGCGTATGCGGCCGGCGGCGGCACCCAGGGAGCGATCGCGTCGGCGACGCTGCCGCACGCATTCACCGACACGTGACGTCCGCCGACCGACCCGCAGACGTCCGCACCGGCCTGCGCCGGTTCGGCCAACGCAGCAAGGCCCAGTGTCGCCAGCACCAATCCGGTCGACGCCATCACTCGCGCGGTCCACACGTGTGGGATCGTACCGCGCGAACCATGGATTTTGGGTGTAGCTTCGACCCGCCGGATCCGAGAGAAAGCAGCCTGCGCATGCCGACGATCACCACCCGCGATGGCGTCGAGATCTTCTACAAGGACTGGGGTTCGGGGCAGCCGATCGTCTTCAGTCACGGTTGGCCGCTGTCGTCCGACGACTGGGATGCCCAGCTGATGTTCTTCCTCGAGAGAGGGTTCCGGGTGATCGCGCATGACCGCCGCGGCCACGGTCGTTCCGCCCAGGTTGCCGACGGCCACGACATGGATCACTACGCCGACGACCTGGCCACGGTCGTCGAGCACCTCGACCTCCAGGACGCAGTGCACGTCGGACACTCCACCGGCGGCGGCGAAGTGGTGCGCTTTCTGGCTCGCCACGGGGAGAGTCGCGCGGCCAAGGCGGTGCTGATCGCGGCCGTTCCGCCGTTGATGGTGCAGACCGAGAGCAATCCGGGTGGGCTGCCGAAGTCGGTGTTCGATGACTTCCAGCACCAAGTCGCGACGAACCGGTCGGCTTTCTACCGTGCAGTCCCCGAGGGCCCGTTCTACGGGTACAACCGCGACGGGGTCGAACCCGTCGAGGGCGTCATCGCGAACTGGTGGCGACAGGGGATGATGGGCGGGGCGAAGGCCCACTTCGACGGCGTGGTGGCGTTCTCCCAGACCGACTTCACCGAGGACCTCAAGAAAATCCAGCTGCCGGTGCTGGTGATGCACGGCGACGACGATCAGGTGGTCCCGTATGAGGCGTCCGGGCCGCTGTCCGCCGATCTGCTTCCCAACGGAACGCTGAAGACCTACAACGGATTTCCGCACGGCATGCCGACCACCCATGCCGACGTGATCAACGCCGACCTGCTGGCGTTCATCCAGTCCTGAGGTCAGCGATTTCTTTCGGCACAGACCCTTCGGGTCCGCCGGGCCGTCATCGCGACAGTTGGTGGGTTGTCGGGTCGGTCCTGACTTGGATGCGGTGGCCGCCAGGTCAGTTGGTGGTCGGTGGTGGGGGTTGGTAGGCGGGGTACCAGCGCCAGCTGATGCGTTCGCCGGTGGGGCCGCGGTAGGGCGTCACCGCTGGTGGGGGTTGGGTGGGTGGGCGGGCCAGGGATCCGGGTTTGAGGTCTCGGCCGGTGCTGTCGGTGACCCGGAGCCGCTCGGCGGGGCCGGTGATGGTGATGACTCCGCGGTGGTGCAGCCGGTGATGGTGGGGGCAGACCAGCACCAGGTTGTCCAGCTCGGTCAGTCCGCCGTCTTCCCAGTGCTCGATGTGGTGGGCATGCAGCCCGCGGGTGGCCCCGCAGCCGGGCACCGCGCAGCTGCGGTGCCGGTATTCCAGCGCCCGACGTAGCCGGCGGCTGATGGTGCGGGTGGTGCGCCCGGCCCCGAGGGGGATTCCGTCGCGTTCGAACCACACCTCGCAGGTGGCATCACAGCTCAGGTAGCGGCGCTGTTCGGCCGAAAGCAGCGGCCCCAGATGCAGGGCGGCGATCTGGTCTTTGACATCGACATGGACCACCACCGTGGTGTGCGCACCGTGCGGGCGGCGTGCGGCCTCGACATCCCAGCCCGCCTGGACCAACTCCATGAATGCATGACCGGCCGTCGGGATCGGCGAACGCCCCAGGCCCCGCCCGTCGCCGTCACTATGCCCGTCACGGTGGCCGACGCCGTATCCACCCGCGCCGTACCCACCGGCGCTGTCGCCGTTGTGGGCGGCGGTGTCGGGGTTGTCTGTGTCGGGGTTGGTGGTGTCGTCGCGTTTCCACTGCGCGATCAACCCGTCGTGGTGTGCCTTCAGGGCCGCTTCGAACTTCGCCGACTCCAGCAGCGGGAGCCTGATCCGCCAACACACGAACTCCCCGTCGATGGTTTTGGAAATCGACGGCTGCGGCACCGGCTCACACACCGGCTCAGGCGCAGGCTCGGGTTCAGGCTCGGGCGCAGGTTCGGGTTCGGGTTCGGGTTCGGGACGGGCTTCGACGCTGATCGCGGTCCGCAACTGACTGACCGTGGCATTGGCGGCCAACTGCGCATAATGGGCATCCGAACCCCTCCCCGCGCCCTCGGCGATCGCCCCGACCTGATCCAACGACAGCCGACCCGCCCGCAAATCCCCTGTACAGAGTGGGAATTCGGCCATCCGGCGTGCCACCGCCACCAGCGTCTGCGCGTTACGAAACGACGTCCCCAGTTTCCACGCGATCAACCCCTCCATCGATTTCACGCCCGTGATCGCCCATAACCCGGCCCGATCAATCTCGGCAGTGATCTCAGCGATGCGCCCGTCGATGGCGTTGCGCTGGCCGGCCAACTCCGCCAACTCCTCAAAATGCGCCTCCAGCCGATCCGACTGACGCACCACACCGTCGGTACCAGTACCAACCGGGGTCTTCGCGGGCATAACCCCATCCTGACACCACCCACCGACAAGCCCGCCCGACCCAGAACTCTGACGCGAAAACGGCTCCCGCACAGCGCAGTTGCCCAAACTGGTATAGCGCCGACCTCGGTATCACCCGACATCCACGCCGCAGCTCTCGATCTGCGCAGAACCACGACCCTCACCGCAATCTCGCGTGCAGCAAGCCAAAGACAACAGCGCACCAAGGGGCGTTGCGAATCAGCTACGCTCGATCGCCTCGCGCTGAATGCGATCGAACTGTGCACCCATCGCATCGGCGAGTGCGGTGGCGCCCGACAGCGGCCGCACCATCACCATGAAGTCGTCGATCAGGCCGTCGTCGTTGATGTGCAGGAAGTCGCAACCGGTGATCCGCTTGCCCGAGACGGTGGCCTCGAAGATCAAGGCGTGATCGCGACCGTTGCCGTTGGTGATCTCGCGGACGTAGCGAAAGTCCTCGAACACCCGCATCACGCCGCGGAGGATCGCCGCGGTGATGGGTTTGCCCGGGTACGGCTTGAACGCCACGGGACTCGTGAATACGACGTCATCGGCCAACAGGGCTTCGATGGCGGCCTCGTCACGGGACTCGACGGCCTGCCTGAATGCATGCATCACATGACGGTAGCGCGCGGCGAATACGTAGCCCTCTGCTCTCGGCCGAAATCCCTTAGCGTGGCGGCATGGCACGCAAAGTCGACGTCGGACTCGGGTTGTTTGTCTTCCGTACGGTCGTGGGTTTCCTGTTCGGACTGCACGGCACCGTCAAGATCTTCGGTTGGCCGGCCGACGCGGGCCCGACCGCCGAGTTCGGTGCTTGGCCGTCCTGGTGGATCGGTCTGATCTCGTTGACGACCGGTCTGCTGGTCATGATCGGATTGTTCACCCGCGCAGCGGCGTTCCTGGCTTCCGGCGCGATGGCGGTGGCCTACTTTTGGAAGCATCAGCCCGATGGACTGCTACCGATCCAGAACGGAGGCGAGACCGCGGCACTGTTCAGCTTCGCCTTCCTGCTCCTGGCATTCACCGGATCCGGCGCCTGCGCAGTCGGCAATCTCACACGCGGCCGAACCGCTCACGTCCGTGAGGTCGATGCGATCGATGTCAGCTCGCCTCATCATCGAGAAGTGCTGCCCCAGTAGTACTCCGGTGAATCCGGCTTCAACGTCCCCGCGGCGGGCGGCGTCGACGGTCGGACGCACCCTCAGTTCCCGGATTCCTCCGGGTCGTCCTCGCCCTCGGCCTGGTCGGCCTGGTGTGTCCCCGAGGTCTTCATCTCGGGATCGGCATCGGGATCCTGCCGGCCCGGGTTCTCGGGTCCGCTGTCGGTACTCAGCATTGCTCACCTCCGTGAGGCGCGGCATACCCGGCCGGCAAGGGTTTAGTCCCGGCTCTTGTGGCTATGAATTCTGACTGTGCGCGCGTACGTGAGGAGAAGACTGTGAGCACCGATGACGCCGGCGGCACCACCGCCAACGACCTCGGCGGCGCTGAGGACATGCTCAGCCCGATGGAAGGCATGTCTGCCGAGGAGGAGCGCCAGGGCGAGACGCCCGACCAGCGGTTGGCCGAGGAGCTACCCGA
Organism: Mycobacterium sp. SMC-8; assembly: GCF_025263565.1. NCBI lineage: Bacteria > Bacillati > Actinomycetota > Actinomycetes > Mycobacteriales > Mycobacteriaceae > Mycobacterium > Mycobacterium sp. SMC-8. Next base: position 5,207,252 of record NZ_CP079865.1, on the reverse strand, counting down.
CGTGACGGCCGACGACGTCGACCGCCGGGACGCCGACGCATCCGGGACCCCGCCGGCTGATCCCCGCCAGATCGACGGCGTTCCAGAGGACGGGGACTCGGTGTTCCCCGTCGTCGAGTGAAAGGAAGACCGTATGACGAACTCCGCAGACCTACCGCTGCCCGACTACGACCAACTGACGGTGGGCGACCTCCAGCACCGGATCCGGTCCCTCACGGCTGACGAACTACAGGCCGTACTCATCCACGAGGCCGGCCACGCAGCACGAGTGCCCGTGCTGGAGATCCTCGAAGCCCGGGTACGTGAACTGGAGGAGGGTGCACAGCCGTCGTCCGGTGATCCGCGTCGGGCGCCCAGGGTCCAATCGACGCCCGGCGGTTCGCCGGTGCAGGAATCGACGGCTGCCCAGGCGAACACGCCGTTGCGGCACGGAGTGGCGAACCAGACCCCCAACCGCGGCCTTCCATGAGCCGGCGGTCAGTCGTGCCGTCACCGGCGTGGAGCCGGTCGAGTTCGCCTGTGGTGCGCGGTCTAGTCGTCAGCGGTGGGGCGGCGCTCGGCCAGCGCGACCAACCGCCAGGTGCTCTCGCGGTTGCGCGGATAGGCCATGGCCAGGGCCGCGGAGTCGGGCAGCCAGCTCAGGGGCGGCGACACCGGCACCTCAGCCATCTCGATCAGGCATCCGCCGCCCTCGATGTCGTGGAGCCGCAGCGTGACGCGAGCCTTGCCCAACGGCCCGCCCTTGGCGATCAGCACGAGTTCGTATTCAGGCGTGCAGGACTCGACCACGGTGCGGTCGTTGATCACGGCGGGCCATATCCCGATCGAGTGGTGAATCACGCTTGCGGGCTGGGGCCACTTCGGATCGACGGCGCGCATGCGGCTGTTCCCGACCACCCATTGGGAGTAGGTCCAGCCGTCGGCGAGCACGTTCCAGACCCGCTGCCGCGAGGCCGAGGTCTCGCGCCGCACTATCGGTGAACTGGTGATCTCGGGAGGGCCGGAGGCGTGAGTCGACACCAGTAGCGGCTACCCGTCCGCGTGCCCGACAAACACCTCCGTGCTTGCATGGAAGGCCAGTACCGACGTCGAGAGCTCCCGGAGGTGCGAGTTCATGCCGCTACCCGTGGCACGGCGCGGCGACTTGGTCTGGCTCGCCCATGTGCTGCGCGACGCAGGCCAGGAGGTGGTCGAGTTCCCCGGATGGCGGCAGCGCGGGCACGGCGAGTTCAAGGACATCCGTGGGGTGATGGTGCACCACACCGGGTCGGACCGGGCGTCCGCGGCCTCGATCGCCCACGGCCGGCCGGATCTGGCGGGCCCGCTGTCGCAGCTGCACATCGCACGCAACGGCACCGTGACCGTCGTCGCCGCAGGTGTGGCCTGGCACGCCGGCGTCGGCATGTATCCGTGGTTGCCGGCGAACATGGGCAACTGGCACACGATCGGCATCGAATGCGCCAATTCCGGGACCCGCCCGGCGGCGCCGCACCGGCGCAACTGGCCGGATGCGCAGTACTTCGCGATGGTGAACAGCTGCGCGGCGATCCACCGCCATCTCGGTCAGCCGGCCGAGCGCACGATCGGACACAAGGAATACGCCGGCCGTGCGCAGGGCAAGTGGGATCCGGGCGCGATCGATATGGACGAGTTGCGCCGCGACATCACGTCGCGAATCGGCACCGACCCGGCCGCCTCGGCGCCACGGCCGCACGTCCCGGTGGGGGCGTACACCGACGTGCTGATGTATCGCGGGTCCCGAGGTCCACAGGTCGCAGAACTCCAGCGCAGGTTGAAATACGCATACGCGGCGTATGCCGGGGCCTTGGAGATCGACGGTGTCTTCGGGCCCGACACCGAGGCGGCGGTGTGCGAATTTCAGCGCCGGACACCGGGGCTCACGGTCGACGGGATCGTCGGGCCGGCCACCGCGGCGGCATTGAGATTGCGCCTGATCGACCCGTGAGGACGCCGCCGTTGTGGCAGACTGCTTCGACCGGAGCACGAAGGGAACGGAACGCGGTGAAGGACGCACCGGCACGGCGCCGCCACCACGGGTCGCGCCGCGACCCCGCGATCGACGAAGCGGTGCTCGAGGTCACCCGCAAACTGCTGGTCACCCGTGGCTACTCGGCCACCTCGATCGATCTCATCGCAGCTACCGCCAGGGTGAGCCGCCCCGCCATCTACCGCCGATGGCGGTCCAAGGCGCATCTGATCCACGAGGCGGCGTTCCCTGATCTGGGCTCGGTGCCCTGCGAGGACGACGTCGCCGCCGAAATCACCCGGCTGTGCCGCGGGGCTCTGGTGATGTACGGCGACCCCGTTGTGCGCGAGGCGTTTCCGGGGCTGCTGCACGACCTGCGCCTGGAACCGGCCATGCAGAAGCTGATCGACGACCGGTTGGAGACCGCCGCGCGCCGCCGGCTCGCCGAACAGGTCGATGACGGAGTCGAACGCGGCAGGGTGCGCGCACAGGTGGACGCCGACGCCGTCATGGACGTCATTGCGGGCGCCGCCTGGTACGCGGTCTGCGTGCGGAAAGTGACCGACATCGACGACGCGGCGGCCAAGCTCGCCGATCTGGTCCTGCACGGCGTGCTGGCGCGCACCACAGGCGCCTAGAGTCGGCCCACCTGACGCAGTCCCTCAACCGTGTCGGCGATCGTCTCGGCGGGTTCGCGCTGGGTCAGGCCGAAGTCGCGCCGGCTGGGCTCGTCGTCGGACTCGGGCATCTGGGTGTAGTACTGCATCGCCGCCGAGTTGATCGGCGTCTCAAACGGCAGGAACGGGCCGACGATGTCGAGCAGCCGGCCGGCGCTTCGCAGCGCCACGTCGGGAACCGGGTAGACGACCAGAGTGTGGCCGGCCGCGGTGCCGATCATCGAGGCCAGCTTGTCGACCGGAACTCGTTGTCCGCCGGCCATGTACCGGCGTGGTCCTCGGCCCGCTTCGAGCAGGGCGACATGCAACTCGGCCAGGTCGCGGACGTCGATCACGATCCACCCCGCGCTGCGGCCGGGTACCCCGCGCATCTTCACCGACGCTTCGACGCCTTCGGCGGCCTCGCCGAACTGGTCGCCCGCCGGCGGGCCGAGCACCATGCCGGGATAGGTGATGTTGACCGGCGCGCCACCGTCCTGCAGTCCGCGGGCGTAGGCCTCCACGGCAGCCTTGGACCGGCCGTAGCCGTCGCTGCCGCCGACCACCGGCAGGTCAGCGTGCAGCAACTCGAGATCCGGCCGGAACAACGCGGTGAAACTCGAGACGTGAACGATCGGGTCGATGCCTGCGTGCACGGCGCCCCCAAGCACGTTGCGGGCACCTTCGAGGTTGGTGTGCAGCATTTCATCGGCCCGGCTGGGATCGGTGGAAACCATTGCCGCGCAGTGGATCACCGCATCGCAACCGTCCAGCGCGGCCGACGTGGCTTCCGCGTCGGCGATGTCACCGACAACGTGGTCGCCGATGTCGACGCCGATCTTCGCGGCGCTGGTGGTCAACCGGTCAGGGTTGCGGACCAAAAACCGCACGTCGTGCCCCGCGGCCTGAACGGCTTTGGCCGTCCACGCTCCGACGAAGCCGGTGCCACCGGTAACCAGTACTTTCATGTGCCCCCTCCGGTCTGCCGCGACGGAGGTCCCCGCCCGGACCCCGTCCACAGTACGGGCGAACCGGCGGTTTGCCAGGTGCCGCTGTCGCCGGTGGCCTTACAGTGACGGCATGGGGGCGCAACCGCAGATGCCGACAGGATTCGACCGGCCGCGAGTGGATCCCGGCGCGCTGGCGCTGGCCACCGTCGCAGGCGCGGTGGCCTTCATCCTCGGTCCCGGGGAGTGGGACGTGCTGGCCGTCGTCATCGGCGTGATGTTGCTGTGCATCCTGCTCGCCCACCACATCGCCGCGCCGGCGGCGCTGACCCCGCGCACTCTGCTGCTGCGGGCCGCGTTCGGCGCGACGACCGGGCTCGCGTTCTGCATCGCGGCCGCGCCGGCCATCCAGCACCTGGTGGTGACGCCGTACTTCCACAGCGAAGACCCGGACGGGATCTCCTTGGACGCCTGGAATACGACCGTCACCCTTGCAGTGATGTGGTTTTTCGTCGCGACGCTGATCGCGGTGTTCGAGCCGCGGATCGCCCGCTGGCTGGACACGCCGCGCCGACGCACACGAACCGACGACCGCTAGTTGACAGTCGTCAAGAATTCCGCCGAACCGGCCCTCGAGGCTCTCGGGGCTGCTATAGGTTGACCCGGTGCACTCATCGTTGCGTCCGCAGCTGATCGAACGCCCTGCCGACCTGACCACCGAGTGGCTGACCGCGGTCCTCGGGCAGGGCACCGTCTCCGAATTCGACGTCGACCGCATCGGCACCGGCCAGATGAGCGAGTGCTACCGCGTGGCGCTGCGCTACGCCGACGGCGACCCGGGGCCGTCGTCGGTCGTGCTCAAGGTCGCCGCCGCCGACCCCAGCAGTCGCCAGACCGGTCTGGCGATGGGGCTCTACGAGCGTGAGGTCAGCTTCTACGCCAACATCGCACCGGGGCTCGGCGGGCCCGTCGCGCCCTGCTATCACAGCGCGTACGACTCGCAGACGGGCGCCTTCGACCTGCTGCTCGCCGATGCTGCGCCCGCGCAGGTGGGTGACGAGATCCGCGGGGCCACAGTGGAACAGGCGACGCTGGCGCTGACCCAGATCGGGCACGTCCACGGACGACTGCTCGGCAGCCAGACGCTGGAGGGCGCGGAGTGGCTCAACCGCGAGTCGCCGGTCGACCAGGCTCTGATCAGCGCGCTGTATGCCGGCTACATCGACCGCTACCGGGACCAGATCGCCCCGGCACACCGTGAGGTCTGCGAACGGTTCGTCGCATCGTTCGACGCCTATATGGCAGCCGAGGACGAGGCCGACCGGCCGCGCGGGCTCGTGCACGGCGACTTCCGGCTCGACAACATGCTGTTCGGCCAGGACGGGTCCGACCGTCCGCTGACCGTGGTGGACTGGCAGACCGTCACCTGGGGGCCCGCCTTCACCGACGTGGCCTACTTTCTGGGCTGCGCGCTGCCCGTCGAACGGCGCCGCGAACACTACGACACACTGCTGACCGCCTACCACGATGCGCTCGGCGCGGCCGGAATCACTCTCGACGAGGTGCGCGAGGGGGTGCGCCACCAGGCTTTCTTCGGCGTGCTCATGGCGATCGTGTCGCCGATGCTCGTCGCACGCACCGAGCGCGGCGACGAAATGTTCATGGCGATGATCGCGCGAAACTGCCAGCACGTGCTGGACGCCGACGCGCTGGCCGTACTGCCCGCACCGACCACACCGGAACCGTTGCAGCCCAACGTCGATGACGAAGGACGGCACACCCCGACCGATGAAGACCTGTGGAGTGAGAGCTGGTACTTCGACTTCGCCGACCCTGCGCAGCAGGTCGGCGGCTGGATCCGGCTGGGCCTGATCCCGAACCAGGACCATGCGTGGATCAACGGCCTGGTGTGCGCGCCGGGCGCCCCGACCATCGCGCTGCTCGACTTCGAGGCTCCGCTGCCCGAGGATCACACCCGTGTCCGTGCGGACGGCATCGAGTTGGACATCGACGTGCCGACGCCGCTGCGCACCTACCGGGTCACGGTGCGGGGGCGGGGACAGGCCCACGACGACCCCGCTGCGATCCTGCGGGGCGAGGCCGGCCGGCCCGTCGAGGTGTCGATGGATCTGACCTGGACCACCGTCGGGCAGCCGTACCAGTACCGCATCTCTGCGCGGTACGAGATCCCCTGCACCGTAACGGGAACCGTGGTGGCCGACGGGCAGACCTACGAATTCACCGCGGTGCCCGGCCAGCGGGACCACTCCTGGGCGGTCCGGGACTGGTGGAGCATGGATTGGGTATGGAGCGCGCTGCACCTCGACGACGGCACGCACCTGCACGGAGTGCAGATCCTGATTCCCGGCGCCCCGCCGATCGGCATCGGCTACGCGCAGCGCGACGGCCGGCCCTTTGTCGAGCTGGCCGCGGTCACCACGCGAACGACGTTCGGCGCCAATGAGTTACCGGTCTGCGCCGAGGTGGACTACGAACCCGCCGGCATCACGGCCACAATCGAGGTCCGCGGCCACGCACCCGTGCTGCTGACCTCCGCCGACGGAAGGCTCAGCCAGTTCCCGCGCGCCTGGGGAACCGTGACCACAGCCGACGGTCGCACCGGCGTGGGCTGGATCGAGTGGAACCGCAGTCAAGGCTGAAGCGCCGGCGACCTGTGCCCTAGCCCGTGCTGCTCTGGATCTGCAACAGATTGCCGCAGGTGTCGTCGAGCACCGCGGTGGTCACCGGGCCCATGTCGGCCGGCTCCTGGGTAAAGCGAACGCCTTTCGCGCGCAGCCGCTCGAACTCCGCCCGGACGTCGTCGACGACGAAGGCGGTGAACGGGATCCCGTCGGCGACGAGCGCGTCCTTGAACGGTTTGACCGCCGGGTGGGCGTCGGGTTCCAGGGTCAGTTCGGTCCCGTCGGGATCCTCAGGCGAGACGACGGTGATCCACCGGGCTTCGCCCATGGGCACGTCGTGCTTGACCTGGAAGCCGAGCACGTCGGTGTAGAACCACAGCGCCTTGTCCTGGTCGTCGACCAGCATGCTGGCGTAACCGATCCTCATGTCGTTTTCTCCTCGGTGTTGGGGAGCCACCGCCGGACGAGGTCGCATAGCGGTGCGGTGTTCAGGTGGTGGAACTTAAAGCGTCCTTCGCGCCGGGTCTCGATCAGCCCCGCCTCTTCCAATACGTCCAGGTGCTGGGACGTCGATTGCCGGGACGCGCTGACCCCGTGCTTGGTGGCCAGTCGCGCGCAGATCTCGAAGAGCGTCTGGCCGTCCCGGTCGGTCAGCTCGTCGAGGATCAGCCGCCGCGTGGGATCGGCCAAAGCCTTGAAGACGTCACCCACGAAACGACCATAGGCAAGTAGCTACTTGCATGTCAATAGTCGGAACGGAGCACACCCTTCGAAACGTCGCGGGCCGCGATAGCATCCCGCAGTGAGCTCAGCCGAGCCTCGAGTCGGTGTCCCGGAGCCACAGAACCGCCGGGATCAGTGGGTGGCGCTCGTGCTGCGGTCCAGGCCGTGGCCGGTCGGCTGGGGCATCGGCGTGGCGGCCGGGCTTATCGCGGCGGAGACCGCCCTGGTGCTGTTCCTGCACCGTGTCGCGCCGGAGAATGCGTTCGGCGCCATCTTCTTCTTCGCGGTTCTCGTGGTGTCGGCCGGGTGGAACTCGTGGCTGGCGGTGGCGACCTCGCTGGTCAGCGCGGCGGTGTACGTGATGTTTCATCTGGACGGTCTGGTCACGGCGATCTTTGTGTTCCTGCCGCTGGCGCTGCTGGCCAATCTGCTCGCAGGCCAGGCGCGCCTGCGCGCGATCGAAGCCGAACGGCGGCGGCAGCGCGCCGACGCCCTGGCCGCCCAGCAGGCGGCGCTCCGCCGGGTCGCGACCCTGGTGGCGCGCGAGGCCGATCTGGCCGAGATCAACGCCACGGCGGTCACCGAGCTTGCGCGCGGTCTCGATGTGGAGCACACCGCGCTGGTGGAGTTCGTCGGGGAGGAGTGCGTGGTGCTCGCCGCGCACGACACCCAGGGGCGGTCCTGGCCGACGATCGGCGAGCGTTTCCCGCTGGAAGGACACACCGTCACGGCCGAGATCCGCAGAACCGGCCGGACCGCACACGTCGATGACTACCGCGCAGTCGAGGGCGCGCTTGCCGAGCGCCTGCGCGGTGCCGGGTTCCGTTCCGGCGCAGGAGCGCCCATCACGGTCGCCGGCCAGGTGGTCGGGGCGCTGATCGTGGCCTCGGTGCAGCCGGGCGCCCTTGCCGACGGATGGAAAGACAGCATCGGCGACGTCGCCGACCTGGTGTCCACCGCGATCGCCAACGCCCGGACCCGCGAACAACTCCGAGCCTCCCGGGCCCGCGTCGTCACCGCGGCCGACCAGGCTAGGCGCGGGATCGAACGTGATCTGCACGACGGTGCACAACAACGCATCGTCGCACTGGGCTTGCGGCTGCGAGGAATCGAGGCCACCGTGCCCGCGGAGTTGACGCCGGTGCGCGACGAACTCGACCGCGCCGTGCAAGGACTCGGTGATGTGCTGCGGGAGTTGCAGGAACTCTCCCGCGGCATCCACCCCGCCGTGCTGTCCAATGGCGGGCTCGGCCCGGCGCTGCGGTCGCTGGCCCGGCGCTCGGCTATCCCGGCGACCGTCGATGTCGACGTCGACGGACGGTTGCCCGAACCGGTCGAGGTGGCGGCCTATTACGTCACCGCCGAAGCTCTGGCCAACGCCGCCAAGCACTCCGGGGCCGACGGCGTGACCGTGACCGCCCGTGTCGAGAGCGACGAGTTGATCATCGCGGTCAGCGACGACGGCGTTGGGGGCGCCGCGACCGCCGACGGATCGGGCTTGATCGGGCTCAGCGACCGCGTGGAGGCCGTGGGCGGACGGTTCGAGGTGGTCAGCCCCGCCGGGGCGGGCACCACGCTCACCGCCCGCCTTCCGGTGGCGGCCACGCCGGTCTGACCAGGCTGGTCAGTCCGCCGGATGATCCCAGGGGGAATCCACCGGGGTCGCCGGCACCGGCAGTCGCGATTCCGGCAGCGGTGGAACAGCTTTCAACAGCGGGTTGCGGTCCCGAAGCGCGCCGGCGGTACGTCCGCGGCCCCAGCCGACCATCTCGCGGTACCCGCCGAGCAGGCCGTGCCGGCGGACGGCGCCCTCATCGGCGTGCGGACTGTCCGGTCCGACGGGCGCCGAGACGGGGGAGACGTACAACGCATCGACCGGGCAGTAGGCCTCGCACATGAAGCAGGTCTGGCAGTCCGACTGCCGGGCGATCACGGGGATACCGTCCTCGCCGCGCTCGAACACGTCGGTGGGGCACACCTTGATGCACACGTCGCAGGCGATGCACGCAGTCGAGCTGACGATCTCGATCATGCCACTGCCTCCGCAGAGATCAATTGCGGAGCAACCGGATCCGGTGCTGTCCTGACCTCGTCGAGCCCGCCGACCAGGATCCGGTGGGCGAGCCGGTGGTCAATCTGGGGCAGATCCTCGCGGCGGTGCAGACCCCGGCTCTCGGAACGGGCGAGCGACGCGGCGGTGATCCAGCGGGCGGTGGCCACCAGCGCGACCGCCTGCCGCGGTTTGTACGCCTCGCGTGCCGGCACCGGGGCCAGCCCGCCGGCGATGTCCCGCCACAGGCTTTCGAGGGCATCGGCCGACTCGGTGAGCCGAGCATGGGATTTGAGGTGGCTGCGCTTAGGCGGCAGGATCTGGTTTTGCGCTGCGCGCACCACTTCGTCGACGGTCGGTGCGTTCCGGTGGCCGGGTCGCAGCCCGAGGCGGTCGTGCTCGACGGGTTCATCGACGGTGCGTCGGCGGCTGTACTCCGCGGCGCCGCGACCGGCGAACGATCCGGACGCGATCGCCCACGATCCGTTGTGGCTGCCGCCCCCGCTGATCGCACCGGTGATCAGTTCCCTGGTCGCGGCGTCACCCGCGGCGAACAGACCGGGAACGGTGGTGGCGCAGTCGGGCCCGGTGATCCGTAGGCCGCCGGTTCCGCGTACCGAGCCTTCGTAGACCATGCGCAGCGGGTAGGCGGTGACGAAGGGGTCGATGCCTGCCTTGTTGAGAGGCAGGAAGTAGTTCGGCTGGGCATCGCGCATGGTCTGCCGGATGTGCTCGGGCGCGCGATCCAGCCGGGCGAACACCCGCTGACCGCGCGCCAGTGCCCGCTGCGCATCCTTGCGCCCGGCCAGGCCGCGCTCGGCGGGGAAGGGCCGGCCGTGCTCGTCATAGAAACTGGCCCATTGCAGCATCCGTCCCTTGGTGTGGGTGCCCCATTCGGGTGCCAACGCGTAGGCGGTGCTGAACTCCATGCCGGACAGGTCGGCGCCCACTTCGGCGGCCATCAGGTATCCGTCCCCGGTGTCGACATTGGTGCCGAACGACCCCGACAGGAATGCGGTGCCGCCGGTGGCCAGTACCACCGCACCCGCGCCGATCCGCCACCGCCGGCCGCCCTCCTGGCGTGCTATTCCGTTGGCCCCGTTGACGATTCCATCCGTATCGGTGGTCAGTGCGGTCGCGGGATGATGGTCGAGGATTTGCACCCCGCTGCGGTGGGCCTTGCGGCGCATCCGGCGCATGTACTCCGGGCCCTGCAAGCTGCTGCGCAGCTGCCGCCCGTCGTCCCCGACCGGGAACGGATAGCCCCATCGGGCCAGCTGCTCGATCCGGTCCCACGACGCCGACAGCACCCGTGCCATCCAATCGGCATCGGTCAGGCCACCGGCGGCCGCCTCGCGTTCACGCATGGAGTCCTCGCGGCGCGGGCCGGGCGGGATCAGCCACAGATTGTTGCCACCGGCGGCGGTGGCCCCACTGGTACCGCAATAACCCTTGTCCACCAGGGTGACCCGGCTTCCGGCTTCGGCGGCCGCAACGGCAGCCCAGGTGGCCGCCGGACCGCCGCCGATCACCAGGACGTCGGTGACATGCATGTCGACGTCACCGGCTGCGGTCATGCCCGACCTCCTCCGCGACGCCGAGTTCGGCCAGCAGTGCCCGACGCAGTTCGTCGAAACCGTCGTCGCCGCGGCTGCGGGGGAACGGCAACTCCACCTGACGGTTCAGCGAGACCCGGCCCTCGGACAGCACGACCACCCGGTCGGCGAGCAGGATCGCCTCGTCGACGTCGTGTGTGACGTGCAGCACGGCCATGTGCCGGCGCGCCCAAAGGTCATGCAGGAGGCGGTACATCTTGAGCCGGGTCAGCGCATCCAGTGCGCCGAACGGTTCGTCGAGCAACAGCAGGTCGGGTTCCCGAACCAGGGCTCTGGCCAGTGAAACACGCTGGGCCTCACCGCCGGACAGCGACAGCGGCCACGACCGAACCTTGCCGGACAGGCCGACCTCGTCGAGCGCTGCCTGACCGCGCGCGGTCCGGCTGGGGGCGTCGGGGCCGGCGTCGGGTAGCGCGAACGTGACGTTGGCCAGTGCCCGGCGCCAGGGCAGCAGGCGCGGGTTCTGGAACACCACCGCCCGGGAACGCGGCACGATCACCGACCCGTCGGCCTGCCCGTCGAGGCCTGCGAGGATGCGTAGCAGCGTGCTCTTGCCTGAACCGGAACGGCCCAGCATCGCGACGAACTCGCCGTCGGCGATGTCGAGGTCGAGACCGTCCAGCACCTGCTGGGCGCAGAACGCGCGATGCAGGTTGCGGATGGTGACCACAGGGGCGGTCACGCCGCGCCCTCGAAGCCGCCGAAGCCGTTGCGCCAGGACAGCAGCACCCGCTCCAGCAGTCGCACCAGCGCATAGGAGGCGAGCCCGGCCACCGCGTAGATCACGATCACCAGCAGGGAGACGTCGAACTGCAGGTTGGTCTGCGCACGCGACATCAGGAAGCCGATGCCCTCGGTGGTGTTGATCATCTCGGCGAAGATCAGGCTCAGCCAGGCGCTGGACAGCCCGAGGCGAAGGCCGACAAGGAAGTTCGGCATCGCACCGGGAAGGATCACATTGGTGATCAGGGTGACGCGGCGCGCCTCCAACGTCTGGGCCATCTCCACCAGCTGTTGGTCCACCCCGCGGATACCGGAGTAGGTGTTGATGTAGATCGCGATCGCGACTCCGAGGGTGATGAGCACGATCTTCGGGCCCTCGCCGATGCCCATCCAGATGATCAGCAGCGGGGTGAGCGCGAAATTGGGTACCGCCTTGAGGATCTGCATGGTCCAGTCGAGCAGGTCCTCGCCGGTGCGGGTCAGCCCGGCCAGCACCGCGAGCAGGACGCCGAGGGTGATGCCCAGCACGGTGCCGGTCAGCACCCGGGTGGCCGACGCGCCGACGTGAAGAGCGAGCTGGCCGTCGGTCAGCAGGCGCCACGCGGTGGTCGCGACATCCGCCGGCGGCGGGAAGAGATCAGCGTTGAGCAGTCCGGTCGCCGAACCGACGGCCCATGCGGACAGGATCAGCACCGGTCCCATCATCCGGCGCAGCGGGCGCGGGATGCGGGCCCAGACGCTGCGCCGACGGCGGTGGCCGGCGACGACGTCGATCAGGTCCGGGCTCGACGCCTCGGCGCGGACCGGGGTGGCGACGACGGTCATGACTGCGCTCCGGCCCACTCCGTCACCGAGTACCGGCCCTCCAGGGAGCCGTCGGCCTCGAGGAAGTCGTAGGCGGCCTGGAGCTGATCGACACCTTGCCTCGGGAATGGTTCGGTGTTGAACTCGTCGGGTCGCGTCGCCTCCCTGACGAACTCGACCTCGGTGCCGTCGGTCTGCGCGACCCAGTCGGTGTACTGATCGAAGTTCTTCTGGATGTCGCTGTTGACCGCGGTGACGGCCTGGCGCCACGCGTCGGCGAACCCGGGATGTTCGTCGGTGAACGTGGTCAACGCGATGTTGGTGCCGGTACTGCCCAGACCGTGCCGGGAGAGGCTGTCGATGATCGGGAAGCCCTTGTGCTGCAACTCGATCGCGCTGGCCCCGGTGACCACCGTGGCGTCGATCTGCCCGGAGCTCAGGCCCGCGATCGACTCGGGCGTCGGCACGTCGCGGACCTGGATCTTGCCGTTGAGTCCGGCGGCGTCGATCAGCTGTTTGGCCGCCCGGTCGCGGATGGTTCCCTGCGGTGCGGTCACCGACTTGCCGACCAGCCCGCCGATGTCGGTCGGGCCGCCTTTGGCGCCGACCAGCCAGGCGTCGCCGCTGACCGAGTCAAGGCTCAGCAGAACAACTTTCGGGTCACGGCTGCGGGCGCGCAGCGCTGGGTTGTCGCCGATCGCGGCGACGTCGATGGCACCGGCGAACAACGCCGATGCGACGTCGCTGCCGGACTGGAAGAACGAGTACTCGATCTTGTCGACGCCGGCTCCCTTGAGTTGCTCGGCGAGGATGCCCTGCTTGTCACCCCAGCCCAGCGACCCGGCAGGAGTGCCGGTCGGGGACGTCGCGCCGATGCGCAGCGTGTAACCCTCCGATCCGTCATCACTGCTGCCACAGGCGACGGCCGAACCGAGGATGGCAAGCGTCAGGGCGGTGCGCACGAAGTAGCGAAGCATGGGGTGGGCCTCCGGGAGGGGTTTTCGCGTCAGGAACACGGATCGGCCCAAGTAGATGTCACCAGTCGAGCGGAGACTACGGTTGCGATCAGCGTGACCCGAAGGTCCCGGTGGATCGTGTCAGCGAAGGTCGTTGATCGCCAGTGCGGAATCCCAGGCCAGCCTGCTGGAGGCTTCACCTCGGCCGGTTCGGACGCGGTATGCCGTCCACCGCACATAGGTGCCGTCGGCACGGCGTGCGAGCACCGGTACGGCGCGTAGATGTAGGCCCTCGCGCGGCAACTCCTCACCAGGGAACGTCAACGGAGTGGGGGCAAGGGTGACTCCGACGGCCTCGACGGGGACACCGTCGCGCAGCAAGGCACCTTTCCGCAAGGCGAGTTGTCCCGGTCGCGGCGCGATGGGCACGAGAGGTATCCAGTGCGCGGGTATGGCCGTCTGCAGCCGGTACAGGCGTTCCTCGGGATCGAGGTCCGGCGGCCACGGATCCGGCTCCGGTTGTGGCTCACCGGCCCGCGACCGGGGATCACCGCTGCGGCCCTGCACCGTGAGCTCGATGGCCCAGGCCATGTTGGCCATCTCGTCGCGCAGGAACAGCACCTCCTCGACCGCGTCGCCCACCAGGGTGCCTGCCGCGACCGGTGGCAAGACGACGCCGGGCAGCGGGCGGCCGGTGGCTGTGGACACCCGGAACATCGTGAAGTTGGGATCCGAGAACTCCGGCACCGCAACGGTTTCGCCGAAGTCGTCGGTGACGTGCACCGCGGTCACCTGATTGATCGCGCCGAGCAGACCGTCGACGGGAACGCCGAGCCAGTCGTCACCCGAGGACATGGCGAACTCGGCGAGGCACAGTCGCGCGAGGTCCGTATCCTGCGCCTCGATCGCTCCGAGGTCGACCTTGCCGTCCTCGAGTTGCCAGTACCGGTCCGCCGGCATGCCCGGGAAACGCAGAGGGGTCGCGAGCATGGTCGCCGTGGTCTCGACGGGAGAGCCCGTCGGCGCTCCGTCGGGCAGGTCGCCACTGGCGGTATCCACCCATTCCAGATCGCTCCAACGGATCTCCGCGGCGCCGAACTGTGTTCCGCGGGCGAAAACGGCGTTGTCGCCATCGCCGAAGCGCAGCGCGAAACGGTATTCCAGACGTTCCGTCGACCAGGCGCCACCCGAGTCTGCCGCGCCGGTCAACCAGGTGTGCCAGGTGCTCAGCACCGAGCGCACGGCGTCTGCGTCGTGGGCGTCGGCAAGCCACGGCGGATCGCCGGCCGCCAGGTCGGCGGCAAGCGCGCGGCCGTCCGGGACGGCGCCGCCGAGTACCGTGAGCAGCCGTTTGGCCTGGGGATCCAGCGCATCCCGGGCGGCGACCCTCTGCAAACGCGCTACCCGGTCGGCCTCGGACTCCCCGGCAACGGGCTGTTCGGGCGACTGAGGATCGTCGTCGAGGGACAACCGGTGTGAAAGTGAGAGTGCCGCAGCGAGTTCCGTCTCACCGGCATCGGTGAGCAGATCGGCGAGCTGCGCGCCCGCCTCGGCGCGCTGCCGCAACCCGGAGCCGAGGGCGAGGGCAGGCACATCCTGCAGCAGTTCTTCGAGGATCGCCCCGGAATGCCATGGTCGCCACTGCACCGCGTCGAGATCGACCGTGGTGTCGTCAAGAGGAGCCCACGCGGTGATCGGCAACGCGCGTGAAGTGACCCGCACCGACACCGCGGATCCGGCATCCTCGCCGGTCAATTCGCCGAACTGCCACTGTCGCCCGAGCATCCATGCGGGGTCGGCCAGGCGCGCCTCCGAGCCCGGTGCGGGGTCACCGGTGGTGGAGTCGGGCTCGAGCCGCACGAGTGCGGGCGGATTCATGAGCTGCAGCTGGCTCGCGAGCTCCAGCAGGTGGGGGTTGACCTTCGACGCGATCAGGACCAGTGGGTCGATCTCGGCCATCACTTCACCTCCGAGAGGAACGGCGCCGCCGCCTGGTTCCATGTGACCGCGGCCAGTTCGCCGAACGCGAAGCCCTTCCGCGGCTGCAACCATGGACTGGCCACGTAGATGGCCGGCAGGATCGCCGCGTCCCCGGGAACCGTCTCAAGCGTCACCAACCGGGACTTCGCGACATCGACGGCGGACAGCACCGCCCGTACGACCGAGTCGGTGGTCCATCGTGCTCCGTCTGGCGACACCGCGGAGAGGACGACCTGGGGGGGCGCGTGCGGATGCCTGGTTGGCGTGCACCGCCAAGCCGGTGGTGGCACGGGCCGCGCGAAGCGGGTTGTCGGCATCTGCACCTTCGGCGAAGGCCCGCGCGTCGGGCTGGAACGGCAGTGTCTCAACCCAGCTGTCGAATGCCAAGCCGGCGAACCGTCCGCGGAATCCGGCTGCAGCAGAGACCAGCTCGACCACCAGATGTGCCGCGCTGTGTGACGGCCACGGGGTGTCGTCGGGTAGGGGCCCGGCCAGCCACCGGCCTGTTCCAGGCGCTGCCACGCCGGCGTCGCGTTCGGTGAGCTGAACCACGGTGAGTGCGGCCGGACGACCGAGCGCGCGACCGAGGAGTTGGGCTTCGGCCAACCGGCCGACTCCGGCGCGCACGGTGGCGTGGTCGCGGACGAAGGCACCGATCCTCGCGGGTGCGGGTGCGGGAAAGGTGGGGGCGGTCAACGCGTCCACGAAATCGTCTGGGCCCGGGATGGGTTCGAGCAGCGGGAGCATGCGGAACCCGTCGCCGAGGATTCCCTGGGCCACCGCGGCGGCAGCGTCGACGAACTCTCCCGGGCTCGGTGACGTGTCGCGTGGTGCCCGGATGTCGTCGAGTACAGCTCTGGCGTTGTCGAGCCGGGCGGCCGCCGTATGCCACGCCCCCCACGCCCAGCCGGCGTTCGTGGGAATGGCGCGATCGGGCAGAAGGGGCACGCCGAATGCCGCCAACCCGCTGATCGCCTCTGCCACGGCGCCGACATCTGCTTCGTCGACAGCATGTGATTCCGGGTCGATGGTGGCGATCACCGCCTCACCGGCCTCAAGTACCTCGTCCAAGGTGTCGAGCAGGGCGTCGCATCGGCGCAGCAGATCGTCGACATCTATGGTGCGCTGTGGCCCGGCGCCGGGACGCACCAGATCGTTGGGAGACAGCGGGTTCCCCGCCGGACACCACGCCGCGAAGGGTTGCGGCGAGCGTCGCCGCGGCGACGATCGGCATCGCCCCGACCGGCCAGTCGTCGCCCCGGTTCTCCGCGAGCGGGGTGTCTCCCATTCCGGCGATGGCGGCGCGCAGATCCCGGTCGAGTGTGGCGAGGTCGTCACTGAAGACCAAGTCCAGCGCGGCGAACCCCGCCTCTGCCAGTGTGTGGCGTACGCCGTCGGCGTCGGTGACGATGATGGCCGCGGGATCACCGAGACGCTGCGCCGCCCACGCCTCGAGGCGCGGCTCGGCGATGGCCCGCGGGCGCGTGGTCGACCATCCGGGCGCATCGACGGGAATGACCGTGAACATGGTGTGGGTCAGCGTGCGGCCGGGCTGGCGCACGCGCAGCACCGCGAGCTCGGGGTCGACCGAACCGCCGGCTGCCATCGCGTCCATCGCGGCGCCCGCCCGCGCGGGGTTGCCGCTCACGTACTGCAGCACCGATTCGCTGAGCAGCGCGTCGGCCACCGCGTCCAGGGTCGCGGATGCACTCTGAAGCGCGCCCACCACGCAATCCCACTCTTCTGCGGAGACAGCGTCCCAGCCGCCGTCAGGAATGTACGCGTTCGCCGGTCGCACACCGAGTTTCGCTTTCAGCGGTGGAGCAGCCCCGGTAAGGCTTTCCACGGGGAACTGTCGGAGGAGTCCGACACCGTCCACGACGTTGGCCGCCGCCACCCGCGTGCTGCGGTCGGCTTCGGCGAGGTCGTTGTCGAGTTCGTCGGTGATCAGCGGTGCCAGTTCGCGCAGCGTCAGCTGGAATCGCGCGGCCGATCCGGTGAGGGCGCGTTCGATCTGGTAGCCGAGCAGAGCACCGATCGGTTGACCCGCCTTGACACCCTCGAGGACGCGGCGCAGTTCGGTGCCGCGCCGGCTGGACAGGTCGATCGCGAAGGGCTCGCGGCCGTCCTTGGCCCCGATGTTCGAGCGTTTCGCACTGGCCAGCATGCCCGCGGCCACGGCGTGAGAGCTGCTCGGGGCGTGCAGCCATCCCTGCGGTTCCCGGCCGCGCGTGCCGAGCCGGATGTCCTCCACATATCCGAAGGCCCCGAGCGTCATGGCGGGTTCGGCATCGCCGGGCAGCCGTGATGACGCCAGCGCGGTCGCCCACGCGTCCACCCGGTGCGACGCCACGTCGAGGGCCGAGGCGACGGCGATGCGACGTTCCTCGATCGGCATCGCGCCCAAGGCGGTCATCGCGGCGCTCACCTCACCACGAGTGGCGAACGCATCGAGGATGCCCGCGATCGCGTTCTGGCCGATCCACCGGGCCTCGGCGGTGTCGCCGAGGTCGAGCGCGACCTGTGCCAGCGATGTGCGGATCTCGGGTACCGGCTCGATGGCCGCCAGGCTGATCCGGTCGGTCGGCTGGCCGGCGAAATGCACGGTGGAACGTAGCGAGTCGGCGGCGGCGAACACCCAATCGGGTTGAGGTGCGGCACTTCCCGGGGTGGCGGCGGCCTGCACCATCGCTGCGATGTCGGGCGGTATCGTCAGCAGGTCGAGAAGCGGCGGCACATAGGCCTCGGGCGCAGACGACAAGCCCGCGGCCTTGGCGGTGTCCCAGGCGATGTCGAGAAGGGCCTGCAGGACGCTGTCGACCGCGGGGCTGCCGTCGGCCAGGATCTGGTCGATCACCTCAGCGTCGCGCTCGGATACCAGGGGCAGCGCGATGGTTCGGCTTTCCTTGTTGAGTGACGGCGGCATGAACCACGCTGCCGCCGTGGGCGAGTACTGAGCGAGCATCGCCCTCGTGATTTGGAGTTCGGCGCGCACGCGGGCCTGGTCGGTGCCGACGGCCGCCGCACATGCCGACAACTGGGCACCGTCGACCGCCGGCCGGGCTCGTACCCCGAGGGCCACCGGGCTGGTGCCGAGCATGTCGAGCAGCGCCTCGTCGCTGACGTCGTCGCCGGGGCCGATATGAGGGAGGCTCCGGGAGCGGATGACCCAGCGTCCGACGGCGCGTTCGACGAGCGGCACCAGGCGGGCTGTCGTCTCTCCTGCACGAGGGGTCCAGTGGTGCAGGTCGGTCACGGGCAGCACACCGTAGGGTTGCGCGCCGATCCGCACGGCGGGGGCATGCCCGGCGCCGCGCACATGATCGCGGTGCGCCCGCCGCGCGGATTCGATGTTCGCCGGGGTGACCGCCTGGCTCGCATCGTCGATGCGGTCGAGGACCGGCCCCCAGGTGGCGAACCACAGCGCGGTGTTGGCGGCCTGTTGAGCCGCACCGAGTGACGAGCGTGGCTCCTCGGTATCGAGCAGGTTCTCGATGATCGTGGCGTCCACGCCGAGGAGACGGCCGAGCGCGCCCGCATCAGCCGACGGTGTGAGCGGGACGGTCGGGGGAGGCCCGGCGATCGCGTCGGGACGGTAAGGCGATCGGTCGGCCTCGGCGTTGTTGGTGGGGGTGCCGGCGGCCGGCAGCGAAAAGCCGTCGGTGAAGCGGTGACTCGTCAACAGGTCGGCGAAGTCGGCCGCATTCTGCTGCTCGGAGACCGACCGTCGGGTGCCCACCACCACCAGCGTGTCGATGACGGTGGTCCCCGGAGGCAGCTCGACTTCCACGCCCATTCCGACGGCGACCGCCTGATCGAAGTCGACGGTCCACTCCGAACCGGCCGGTACTGTGAGACCGCCGGCGTCGACGACCTCGTTGTCACCGAGGGCGATCGGCGAGATGGATAGGTCGCGAGCGATGGGGCTACCGGAGACGGTGATCGGTTCTGCGCCCTGCGGGTAGACCCGCACGACGAAGTGGTCGGGTAAGCAGCGCGCCACAGTGCCGTCGGCGATCTCGACAGGGGAGTCCGGAAACGCCGGTGGTGCGGCTCCCCGTTGGTCGGGGTTCGTCGGCCTGGTGGCATGGGCGATCCAGCCCGCGCGTCTCGCGCCGACGGCGCTGACCAACTCGCCCCAGGCGCGGGCCGCCTCGGCGCCCGACCAGAGCGCAGTCCAGTAGGCCTGTCCGGCAGTCTTTTCCGGTTCGGTGATGGACCGCAGCAGGCTGTCGATGTGCACCTCGTCGGGAGTGATCCGCACCCGTAGGGTCGATGTGCCCGGTTTCATCTTGGTCTGCACGCGCACCGGCAGCAGTACGAGCGGCACGTCGGGGGCGGCGTCGCAAGGGTCGATCAGATCGAAGATCCCGCCGATGCGGCCGGCCAGTTCGAGGTCGACGCGGGCGAGGTCGCGGCGCCGTGCCCGGTCCATCGGCCCGGAGATCAGACGGCTGCGCTGGTCGGCGAGGGTGGCAATGGTGTTACGGGCGGAAAGTAGCTCGAAAGGCGTGTCGATGGGCACTGCTCAGTCCCCTCTGCGGATCAGGTCGGTCGCCTGGAACGCCACGCGCACCGGATCGTGCAGGCGGGCCTTGGCCCACTCCGCCGAGTTCGATGCCGCGGGTACTTTGAGGAAACGTCCGTTGATGAGGTCTCCGGCGTCCATGTCGGCGTCGAGTGGCCGCCCGAAACGCGTCGCCGTGGGATGTTCGGCGATCAGGATCCACCACTCGGGCCCGTCCATCTCCGCTATTGCGAGGTTGACCCCGACAAGCGCGATGTCGGGTTCGAGGTGGGCGGAGAACAACTGCTCTGCGACGACGGCGCCCTCGTCGAAGTCCGGATTGTCGACGGGACCGGGGTTTTTGACTGCCTGGACGATGAGATCGGGGTAGCGGCGCACCAATTCGCTCTTCACGACGATCACGGCGCGTGGCTCGCTGCCGCCGGTTCCGCCGGCCGAGATGTGTTTCGACAGCGGGAGGTGTGAGAAGGCGTGGATGGGTTGTCTGAGCTCGTCGTCCTGCGCATCCCAGAACCTCCAGAAATAGGTTCCCCGTTGGTCGGTGGGGTAACTGCGCCACAGCAGTTCGCGGCCCATCTCATCAGAGAGCCCGATCAGGAAGGCCTCCATGAACTCGCTGTTGGAACTCAGCACCGTGACGAAATCGTCGTCGGGCAGCAGTCCGAGCCCAGGGACCAGCCAGTCGCGGTTGTAGTCGTTGAGCGCCTGATACATGGGCCGGTCGAACCGCGGGGCCGCCATGATCGGTGTGATGAACGGTCTGGCGAACCAGCTTGGCGCGAGTGCGGTCGAGAGCCGCAGCCGACCATTGAGCGCAGAGCGGACGGTATGTGCCGGGTCGAGTCGCTCGAACAGCGTGTCGACGGTAAGGGTGCCTCTCCGCGGTACCTTGTCGATGTCGAGCAGACCGCCCGGGTCGGCGAAAACCGTCATCGCGTCACGCAGCGTCGTGACGGAGAAGGCATCGGCTCGATCCAGGAACGGGGTGGCCCGCACCTCACCGAGCTCGGCCAGTTGCCCGAGCGCGCGGGTTCTGGTCTCAGCGGGGCTGTGTTCGTCAACGCGTATGAGCACCGACGAGTCGATGTGATTGAGGCCGCGGATCCTGCTCGGTAATCGTCCGCGGGTCGCTGGAAGCCGGGGACCTGCACCCGGGAAACGAGCGACGGCCCCGCCGATGGCGGCACCGCGCAGCACCGCGCCGCCGTGCGCGAATCCGCCCCCGCGGCGCACGTGCCCGTCGCCGTCGGGGGCGATGAAACCGCCGACACGGTCGACACCTCCGACCCGCTCGACCAACACGTCGTTGAGGTCAAGGGCTTGGCTCTCGAACTGCCCGCGCATGCCTACCCGAGTGGCGACCGCGGACTTCGCCAACTCTGCCGCGAGAGGACCGACCCGTTGTGCGCGAACTCTTTTGAGTGCGGGCAGGGTCGTGCCTTCCAGAACCCGGTTACGCCATTGATCGACGATCACCGCCCCCAGATCGAAGTCCTGTTGTGGGGCGGCCCAGCTGCCGGTGTCCGTGAGGTGGCTTGCGAGGCCGCCCGCCATCGCAGCGTTGGCCGCGGTGAGAGCGTTGGGCACGGTGCCGACAGGGATGCCGATCGCGGTGGCGACGAGTGAAGCGTCCAGCATCGCGAGGGCCTGGCTGCTGAGCGCGCCGACACCGTCGGGGTTCTCGTAGACGCGGGTGAAGTCCCGCATGGCCGCGCCCGTGCCGACGACCTCTCCGGCGCGCTGCCGGGTCTGGGCGCCGGCCCGGCGAAGGACCGGCCCGTCGGGACGAGTCGTCCGCCGGAAGGCTCCGGCCAGTGCTGTCGCCGGTGTGGCGCTGGAGGCGACCTGCGCGGCGAGGGTGCGACCGTCGGAGATCGAGACCCGTACCGCCAGCGGGGCGGCCACCTGCAGGAGGCGACCCTGCTGTAGATCGGCGAGTCTGCGGTGCACCCGCTGGGCCAGCAGTTCGGAGAACTGTGCGAGGCGGATGGCCCGGTTGGCCTTCTCCACTTCGCCGAGTTGCGCCCACGCGGCCTGCATGAGCTGTTCCTGGTCGCGTTGCACGACGCGGGTGCCCAGTCCGGCGATGATGCGCTTGGTGGGGGCGAGGTTGAGTTCGGCGAACCAGTCGTCGCCGGTGATGACCGATGCGCCGCGGTGCAGTTTGGCGTAAATGCGCGGGCCGACGATCGGAAGGTCCGGAATGTCCTGTGTGCGTTCCTGTGTGCCTTCGATCTGGGCGGGAAGATCCAGCTCGCTGCGTAGCTCGTCGACCATCGCGTCGGGCCACACCGCCGTCTCGGCTTCGGCTTTCTCCGGAGTCGGCGGTGGCGAGGGCGAATACAGCGCGCAGCGCAGCACCTGTTTGCCGCCCGGTTGGCCGGCGGGCAGCGAGCCGAGCGGTCGGCCGGGTTCGGAGACGTCGATGAAGCGCCGGCCCACCTCATAGGGCGCGACCACCCCGGTCAACCGCAGCGCCAGGGTGGCGAAGTCACCGTCGGGTCCGGTGCGGAATTCCCAGCGGTCGTACACCGGTAGCCGAACCGGGTCTTCCGAGGCCGACGTCCACGCGGGATCGAGCGTGCCGCCGGTGAGACCGAGCCCGCCGCGCGCACCGACATCGGTGGTGGGAACGACCGCGGCGACGTAATCGGTGTTCTCGCGCAGCACAAGTGGCGAGAGCAGACGGGACAGGTTCACCGCGGCGTACTCGGCAGACATCCGCACCTCCAGTGGTGTTCCGCTGTCGGTCTGCGGGGCCTGGGCGTGCGCCCACAGGTGCACGGAGGTCAGCGGCGGAAGAGCGTCCCGGGCCACACGCAGCACCGGCAGCAGGCCGGTGCCCGACTCCCACTGTGCCGCAGACCCTTCGACCACGACCAGGGTCAGCCACGGCCGCAGCGTGCCCGCCGCGGGTGCCGCCGAGAAGGCCCACGGAAGCTCAGGCCGGTTGAACTCGACGTGCGCGACGATCGTTTCCTCCGCGCTGAGCGTGCCGGGCGCCGGGTACCGGCGCACGATCTGCGCGGGATCGATACCCCGCACGTCGCCGGGACCGTACAGCGTGACCGTCAACCCGGCGCTCGCCTGCCCGTCCGCACTGTCCGCCAGCGGAAGCGTCACTTTGGAACTCGACCGCGCCGCGCCCTGGGCGGGTTGTTCAGCCGCGGCTGCGAGGCCCCCGACCGCGAACGATGCGAACTCGAGCTTCTCGATCGCGACCTTGCTCTCGACGAATCGCTCCTCTTCGGGGACAACGAGTTTGAACGCATCCGCGACGACGTTGCGTGCTGTCTTGCCGAGCGGCATCACGACCTGGGCGGCGACGGCATCGATATCGGTCATCAGTCAGCCCCTCACGGTGGTCCGGACAGCCGATCCGGCGGCGCCCACGGAATCGGCGATGACGGCGGCCTCGGTGGCGCTCAATGCGCCGAGACCGGCCAGGAGCAGGCCACCGGTGGCGATGTCGGTGAGCGCGGACGTGCCCTGCGGCAGGATGTCGACGGGCGGGTCGGCGGGAGGTCTGGGCAGATAGGGGTTCGCGGCGGCGGCCGTGATACGACCGACGTTGCTGGTGCGGACATATGCACTTCCGAAGGCGGCGAATTTCCAGTTCTCCCGAAGATCGGGCAGGAGCCGGTCCGCTTCGTTGCGCACGTAGGTGCGATAGGCGACGTTCTCCTGGGCTTTCGCGCCGAGTTTGGGGGTGGTGGCCGCGGCGATCCGGCAACCGCCCTGCAGCTCTTCGAAACCCGAACGGGCGAGCAGCTTCTCGCCCTCGAGGTCGAAGAAGTGACCCGGGGCGAACGGGGTGCGGAGTTCGCTGACCGCCGCAGCTTCGCCGGCCGAGGACACCGGCATACCGAGGGTGACCATGTCCGCTGTGACCGGTGACGCGCCGACGTGGGTGATCTTCACCCCGAGCGGTATCTGAGTCTGCGACACCTCGAGCCCGGCCAGTGGGTGAGCGATGCGCCCGGACACGTCGTCGACCTCGGCAAGCGTGACCATCTGAGCGGCGTGCTCGGGCAGCGTGGCCTTCCACGAGTCGGGCTCGTTGAGAGCTGCGGCGGCCAAGGCGAGGGCGTCGACCGGGGGCAGCTTCTGGGGCTCCTCGTCACCCCAGGTGATCTGTCCGAGGTCTTCGTCGAAGGTGGGCAGGAACCAGACGTCCACTTTGAGGTGTCCGGCGAGTTTGAAGGGGCGGGTGCCTTCCAGCGATCCGCGGAACATGATCGAGGCGAAGGTGAAGCCCAGCAATTCGACTTCGACACCGACCTCTATGGAGACCTTGAAGGCGAACCGCGGTGACCAGATGAAGATCATGTCAAGCGTCAGCCACGCTTTCGCGGTGATCACGGCGAAGTCCGCGTTGAGCCTGCCGTCGATCCCGAGTTGTACCGAGCCGGCGGTGATGGCGAAGTACGCCTTGATGACGAAGCTGATGGCTTTCGCCGGCGACAGATCGATGGTGAGCCGGTCCATCTCGCCGAGCTTGGGCTTCTTCCCGACGAGCTTTTCGTACTCGGGGTGGAAACCACCGACGGAGAACTCGAACCCGCCCGAGCCTGACCATTCGATGTACAGACCGAGGTCACCAGACACGGTGAAGCCGGCGATCTTCGAGTCGCGCATGCTCGCGAAGAGCAGAAGATAGTCCGGCGTTATGGCTACGAAGACGTCGGCTTTGATGTCGGTGATCGGAGCTTCTTTGGTGGGCACGCGCACGCGCAGCGAACCGAGCACCACGATCATGGGGTCGGGGAGCGCCAGCACGACACCGAGCTTCATCTCGACGAACTTCGCCTGAGACCCCCACCCGAGTTCGACGATGGGACCGACGACGAAGCCGCCCGAGCGTGGGGGAAAGACGTTGGCGACCTTGTCAAGCAGCTTCGGAGCGTCGGCGACCGGGTTGTCAGGGAACAGCATCTTGTCCAGGAGGTGGTCTTTCATCCCGGCCTTGAGCGCCTCGAGGGACAGGCCGCGGTCGATGGCCAGGATGCCACCGATGCCGTTGAGCGTGAATCCGAAGCTCAGTTCGATGGCCACGGGGAAGCGCACCCCGATCACCAGGACCAGCGAGAACGGATCCGGTGACAGGATGACGATCGCCGAGACACCGAATTTGAGGATCTGCAGTTGGATGACGCCGCCGAACTCGATGCGCTTGACGTCCTTGCCGTCGACCTTGTAGGTGCGTTCGACGCGTTGGATGAAGCCGCCGCCGGTGATGGGACCCGCCTTGACGCGCAGCCCGATCGCGTCGGGCCAGCGGGTCGACACGGGCATCTCGAAAATCGCCTGCTGCTCGGTGGCGCCCTCGGGGGTGATCACCAGACCGCCGCCGACGACCTGCATGCCGACCGCATCTCCCATTTCGCCGCGATCGACGTGGTTATTTCGAAGGCCGTGACCTCACGCGCGGGATTGCGCACCAAACCGAGGGCCATCTCGCGCAGCTCCACCGCCGGATAGGAGAACCGCACCGGCAGAACGGCTTTCTCGTTCCCGCGGCCGTCTCCGAGATAGAAGCCCTGCCCGGTGTCCAGTGAGACGGCCGTGATGGTGGTGGTCTTGGGCTCACTGGAACCGGGCATGACCTTCGCGAGCAGCGGGTCGCTGGTGAGCCCGGGTTGCAGGATGGTGCGCATGCGCAGACCGATGATGCCGACGTCGCCGATGTAGTACTTGTCGCCGCGCTGGACCAGGGACTTCTTCTCTTCGTCGGTGGGGTGGGCGATCTCGCGGTCGCTGAACTGGAGGAAGCCTTCGAACGAGAGCTGGTCGAGGGTTAAGGCCCCGAGCCTGGCAGGCCCGGATTTGGCGGCCTTGACGACGAGTTTGAAGCCGTTGCCCTCGCGGTCCAGCACGAGTGTCTCGCCGAGATCGCCGAGCAGGTTTTGGATTCCGAACAGCCTGCCGAACTTGTTGAGCAGATTTCCGGCGCCGGCGCCGAGGTCCTTGAAGGGTTGGGCGGTGGGATTCCACAGGTCCATGAGGCCGGTTCGGATGTTGTCGTCGACCTGTCCGGCGGCGTCTTTGGTGAGTTCGGTGGCGATGATGTTGTAAGCCTCGTCGGCGGCCGACAGTGCCATCCCGATGCGAATGGCGACGCGGGCCGCGACGTCGAAATCGAAGTCGTCGTCGCCGATGTCCGTCTTCGATTCGGCGACCATCTTCTTGATGAGCTCGGTCTGCTTCTTGATCTTCTTGCCGATGTTCTCGAAGACGGGGCCCATCGCCTCGATGTCCGCTTTGAGTTCGTCGAACTTGGCCTTTCGCTGCGCGCTGTCGAAGGTGACGACCGCGCCGAGGAAGGGGCCCGTGTCGTCCCAGGTGGTCTCGGCCATATGCCCGAGACGGGAGTTGAGGAAGGACTCGATGGCTCGAAGGAACCCCGTGGCGATGTCTGTCATGATCCCCCACTGACGGCATGAGCACCGAACGAGTTCACGTTCGGGAAAGTGGCCTCGGGAACAATTGTGGCCACCCGGACGCGCTGCGGGGTGCGTATCGGGATTTTGCAGCCACGTGCCGGAATCGCTTGTTGACTAAGGAAATTGATCGTCACCGGGGGAGGGGTACGGGCCGGTGAAGAGGCAAAGAAGGGTGCTCTTGCCCACCGGAGGCCACCAGGGTTCGGCGTGGCCAAATGTGATGGCTGAATGCGGTGATTACGTGCTCGACAACCTGGGGGTTCGCCGAAGTTGCCCACCTGCGTGGAAAAGGCTGCCCGTTGGTCACGATGACGGGTTCGTGATGACTGCTTCGTCGACGGCAAATCGAGGGTTGCTCCGTCGGCGAGAAGAACCTCTGGAAGGTTCGGGGTACGCGCCATCATCGAACTCCGGACCCGGATCAGCGGGATATTCTCACTGTCCGCCTTGGCACAGGAACCTGACGGCCGAGTCATACAGAAACCCCGCGTCGCCCTCGGTCAATTCGGTGTCCTTGTCGATGGCCGCGATCGATGAGAATCTTGGCTGACCGCAGATGCTCCAGCCGAGTTGGATCAGCTTGTCGGGCGGCCCACCGATGCCCGCGTTGTTCAGGTCGTAGAGGAAGTCGTTCTCATCGGCTGCCGCCGGGCTCGCCGTGGCTACGAGCAACATCAGAAGCACCGTACAACCTCCGATGAGGTGTTCGACCCCGCGCTTCTTGTTCATGGCGCACCCCTCTATCTCTCACCGGGGCCACGATCGTGGCGACGCGAGTAATCGTCGGGTCCGAACGAGCGGGCCGCACGCGTAGTCGCCTACCTGTTTCCCGCTCACTGCAGGTAGACCACTACGGTCTCCCGGCCTGGGACTGCGCACCAGGATCGTGGCATTGGTACACGTTCGATGGTTGGGGGCTTGACCATGACCACTACGGAGAGCGGATCCTCAGTCGGCACGGAGTCGCCAGACTCGGATCCGACCGCGCTCGAAGCTTTCGACGGTGGGGGAGCCCATCATAGGTTCGATCCTCGCGGGAAGTTCTTCGACGTCGAGGACGGTGCGACCGCTGCCACCGCCGCGGCGCCCGCTCCGGAGGTGCGGGACAGTAACCGTTCCGCACCGACGACGCCGAATGGTTCACGTGGTGGCGTCGAGGTGCGTGTCCACGGTATCGGCGATCATTCGACGTTCAGTGCACTCGGGCGGCCGAAATACAAGGAGTTGGTCGACAGCCGGGTATGGATCGGCGAGGTGCCGCCGCTGCCACGACACCCGTTACGGTTGGTGAACTGGAGTCGCGCGAACCGCCAGATCACGCGGCATCTCGGTTGGTACCTTGCTTTTCCGTTCACGCTGCTGAATGTGGCCGGCTACATGGAGCCGCCCGACCGGTCACGCCATCTGATGCGCACCGGGATCAGTGTGGCCAGCCTGTGCCTGACGGTGGCGATGGCAGCCTGGATCAGCGTCATCTTCGAGACGGCGTGGCGGTCTCTGGCACACGGCGACGATCGGTTGACCGGAGTCCTGCTGCAGGGTGTGGGGCCGGGGATCCTCATCGCTTTCGTGGTGTACCGGATGTTCGTCGGACGGGCCCTCGTGGACCGGGCGGGCAGCATGATATCGGTGGCCAGCATTCTGGTGCTGGTGGGCATGATCCAGTTCCTCCATGCGAAGCCGGCGACTTATCCGCACGCCTGGATTCGCCGGATCCTCACCCCGGCAGGCGATCCGGGTGTCGCGGTGGATCCGATGAGTTTGATCATCGCTTGCACCACGGGCCTGGTGTTCATCGTGGCGCTCTGCCTGTGCGCGCTGGCCCTGTGGAAGAAGACCAACGGTGCAGCGCTGGCGGGTGCGGCGCTGCTGTTGGTCCTGGCCATCACACTGCTGCACACGGCAGGTTCGATGCTCCGAAAGTTCTTCGACAGCGTGTTCATTTTCGTCCCGCCGAAGAACGGTCCACCGCAGCACGTATCACCCGAGGATCAGATCCGCCACGTCTTGCTTCCGCGGTTCGACGATCTCAGTGTCAAGGTGATCGCGCGGGTGCCGAAAGCACTGAGCATCGACCTGATCCCGGTGTACTTCCTGGCCGCACTCGCCGTGTTCGCGGTCGTCTTCTGCGTGGAACTGGCCAAGCAGCGGAAGTCGATAGCCCTGGCCGAAGCGACGCGCAGGAGTGGCCGACGCCAAAAAAATCCCAGCGGCACACACGAATTGGTCGTTGCGCTGCCGCGTCGTCTGGCTCCACCGGTGGCCATCGGCCTTGTCGCCACCGCGGGTCTGTGGGTCGTGATGTATCGCGGGTTCGCGAACGCCGACCCATGGTTGATCGCCGACTTCCTGGTGGCCTTGCAGGTGGCCGGCGCGGTGGCGATCCTCATGGTCGTCATCCGCAGACCCGAGCGGTTGGCGGCGCGGCTTCGCAGCATCTTCGGCTCCGTCGCGGACATCGCCGGATTCTGGGCCCCCGACCTGCACCCCTTGGCCGGAGCGTCGTACCGGCGTGCGCTTCTGGCAGGCATCCGGCAGACGATCAACGACGTCACGCTGGAGTATCCGCACACTCCGCTCGCACTGGTTGGGCACAGCCAGGGGTCGGTGGTGTGCGCCTGGTTTGTCCACGGTGGCCACTGGACCGAGCAACCGACCGAAGGGCAGAGTGACCGGGACGCGCTGAAAGCCCGCACGCATCACACCTCCAACAATGCCCGCTCCGACCGCATTGCGTTATTCACCTGCGGCTCACCGCTGTCCACTCTTTATCGCACGTTCTTTCCGCGCTATTTCGACGACGAGTTCTTCGTCAAGACGTGGGGCATGACGTACAAAGGGACGTGGTGGCGCAACTACTGGCGTAAGACCGATCCGATCGGATCGGTGGTCCCCACCAGGCGCGAGACCGACAACGTCGACGTCACCGAACGACTGGAAGACGAGACGCTCGGCCACGGTGAGTACTGGCGCAACGAGCGCCTTCGTGCGGGAATCAACCGCTTCTTCGAAACTGCCGAGATTGCGCCGGCGGTGAAACGCCCGGACCTCAGCGGAAACGGAGTGTCGACATGAACCAACGGTTCTGGCCCATGGAACGGGGCTACATCATCACCTCACCTTTCGGTCCGCGGTGGGGCAACCATCACGCCGGCGTCGACTTCGGCTGGCCGGGCGGATCAGCCAATCGACCCGTGTTCGCCTGTGCGGGAGGACGGGTCATTCACTCGGGCGCCGCCGCGGGTTATGGGGGCCCTGATCCCGCGGGATGGTTGGTCATCGACCACCCCACTGAAGATGGTGGCGGTACAACGGAATACGGGCACATCGTGCGCGAAGTAGCCGACGGCGCCCGGGTGGAAGCCGGACAACGCATCGGCCATATCAATCCCAACCAGGCCACCAACGGTGGCGTCGCACCTCATCTGCATCTGTCGGTCATGCCTCGTGGCTACGATCCCAACCAGAAGATCGACCCGTTGCCATGGCTGCGGGACGCCGCCATTGCCGGCGAGCCGGTGCCGGCCGAGCCCGTCGGCGCGGCAGTGAGGGCTGACCTTGTGGGAAAGGAGTTGGTGGACTATTCGGCCGGGGTCCCCGGGGCGCAAGCGATCAAGGACGCCGGGTTCGTCGGTGCCGTCCGCTACGTGTCGGATCGGCGGGCGAACTGGATGCAGGGAAAGCCGCTGACTCGGGCCGAAGCCGAGGACTTCACACGGCATGGTCTGCAGATCGTTTCGAATTATCAGTTCGCCAAGGGAGGTTTCGAAACCTCCGACTGGATTCGCGGATCCGTTGGAGGAAAAGAGGACGCGCTCAGAGGACAGGCAATTCACGAAGCCGCCGGAGGCCACCCCCGAGGCGTCATCTACGTCTCCATCGACGCGGCGCCCACCCAGGTGGAGTGGGAGACGAAGGTCAAACCTTACCTTGCGGCCTGGCAGGAATCTCTGGGCAAAGAGCGCCTCGGTGTGTACTGCAATCCCTGGGTGATCGATCGGTGCCGAGAGGCCGATATCGCCACCTACTTCTGGGAACACGGCTGGGGCGGAGACAAAGACGCACCGGCACATCCTGCGGCGCACATCAAGCAATTCGAGATCGACAAGCGCAAGGTCAACGGCATCGGAGTCGACCGCAACCGCATTCTGAAGCCTTTGTTCGGCCAGTGGGGAACTGAGGAGGAAACCATGCCCGCTGTAGTGCAGGAACAGCCGAAAGACACAGTGGAGCAGTTGAAGCCACTCACCGACGTGTGGCGGGGAGACCCGGTCTGGCTCCCGGACGTGCTGCGGCTGTGGGGACTGACCGTCACCGACATAGGTAATCCGTTGAACGACGGCCATGGTGACTTCCGAGAGGTGCGAGGCGTCATCGGCCACCACACAGCGGGAGGGGGCGTCAACGACTGGAAGATCGTCAAGCACGGCCGGGCTGATCTGAAAGGCCCTCTGGCGCAGCTGGTCCTGGAGAAGGACGGCACGTTCAAGTTCATCGCCGTCGGGGTGTGCTGGCATGCGGGCGGAGGCAAGGGTTCAGCATGGGCGTCGAAGTTCAGCACCGAGGCCAATTGGTACACGATCGGGATCGAGGCGGTGAGTCGCGGTACCCCGCCGTGGGACTGGACACCTGAGCAACTCCGAAGCTACAAATGCGGCGTCGCGGCGATCCTGTGGTATCTGAGCAAGGACGCATCCTGGTTCTGCGGTCACCGCGAATACAATCTGGCCGACGGCAAGATCGATCCGGCCGGCATCGACCTCGACCAGTTCCGCCGAGAACTTCAGGAACTGATCGACCGCGGCCCCGAGGCTTACGTGAATGCCGGTCCCCAACCGGGCGTCAAAACTCGGATCGAGGCCGTGCGCGACGCGAACGAGTGGCTGGGTGACAAGATCATCGCCGAGCGCGAACTATCCTGCCCCGACGGATCAGGACGGTACGCCCACTATGAACACGGGTCGATCTACTTCCATCCCAGAACCGGAACCTTCGCCGTCCCGAAGCCGGGCATTTGCGACTTCTGGGCATCCGTGGGCTGGGAGACATCGTTCCTCGGCTATCCGACCGATGACGCGGTGAAGGCCGACCGGGGGACATGGCAGAGCTTCGAACACGGCGCCATCTATCACCGCAACGGCGACGACCACGCATGGCCGGTGCACGGCGGTATCGGCGAAACCTGGCGTAGTGCCGGCGGTCAGGACGGCAAGTTCGGTTGGCCGCAATCCCGGGAGATCGAAGACGGGCCGGACACGGTGTATCAGCGGTTCGAGAACGGGCGGATCTTCTGGCGGTTCGCCGGCGGTCCCGTCAGCTCACTGGACACCCAGGCGGAGCCCCGCATCGACGAGCCGCAGCGAAACGGTGAGGCCGCGCCCGCGGTGACCGACGCCGTGCGCGAGACCCTTCCGGACGCCACGCATGTTCAGCCGGCGGGGAACGGGGCACCCAGAAGGGCGTGGGATGGGATCTGGCGCGTCGGCGTCGAGCCCCTTTCCGGAGACCAGGTCCGGCTGATTCAGCGGCGGGCCCTGCTGGCATTCGGCAGTTACTCCGTGCCCTTGGGTGTCCAGCTGAACGGCACTTACGATGCGGCGACCGCCGCGTTCGTCGAAGAGTTCCAGTCACGTAAGAACGCCAGCGGGTACCAGCCCCGGCTGCCGGCGAATCCCAATGCGCGGCCCGGTGATTGCGACTTCGAGACGAAGAAGGCGCTGGGCATTCTGCCCACAACGCCGACCCCGGGTACAGGACCCAAATATGTGGGATATGCGGTTCCCGGGACCTGGGGAACGTGGAACATCGGGCCGCAATGCATGGCGGTGAATCGTCACCCCGAGATGGTCCACCTGCAGGGCGTCGGCTACAACACCTCCGCGTTCCTCAATCCGGACCCGCAGCATTCCTATGTCGAGGCACGCGAAGAGGGCACCGCCGAACTGCTGCGCCTGGCACTGCCCGATCCGCGGCCGAAGTTTCTTTCCGGCTACTCGATGGGGGCCGACGTCGTTGTCCGTTTCCTGCATGCGTGGCCGGCCGATCGCCAGAATGAGATCGTCGGAGTGTTCACCTTCGGTTCGCCCGGCCGGCCGCCCGGTGTCACAAAATTAGGAGGCCCCGATCCAGGCGGTGCCGGCATCTCCGGCGTCTACACACCCGAGATCTACCGAGACCGGGAATGGTCGTACACGATCGACGGCGACATGTATTCCGAGGCGACCGCACTGCTGCCCGCGTTGTACGACATTCTCACGCGGATGGAGCTGTCTCCGGCCTTCGTTGAGTATTTGTTCACATGGTTGACCGGTATCCCCCTGGGTGGCGGCAATTTCGGCCTCACCGCGCCGGCGAACACGATCGGCTCGGGCTTGCTCGGCCTGAACGGCAACGCAGGTCCAGGATCGGGCGCGCTGTCGTCGATCCTCGGCATGGTCACTCCCGGTCCGCTCAACCAAACGTCCGGCCCGATCAGCCTTCCCGCAATGCTGATGAACATCCCCGGAATCGTCATGACGCTCGTGTCCGCGCTGAAGTTCGTCGTCACCGGAGCGCACGGCAAGTACTGGGTGGATCGGACCTTCGACGGCATGAACGCCGAAGACCACGCCGCCTCGGTCGTGCGTCGGCTTGCCGTCTGACTGAAGTCGTTACAAGGATGGCCACGAAAGGGATGACGCGAACGCCGGTCCTTCCGAGCCCGCGGTTGGCAGAGGGGCTGGCGGTCGTGCTCGTCGGAGTGTATGTGGCGGTGTGCTTGGTGATGTACTCGGATGGGTCTTCGGTAGGGAGGTCCATCGACAGGCCGCCTCGAATGCCAAGCGCGATGCCGTGGCTCGCTACGCGTTAGATCATGTGGCTCCAACCGCGGAAGCGCGCCGGATGAGTCGAAGTTCTTCTTGAAGCGCGTTGACGTGAGCCGCCGTCGCCGACTTCCACTCACCAATTGTTGCGGTCGCCGCTTCGGTACCAGGACGTGCGAAGAACAACTTCATCGATTCAAGGACCGTCAATGCACGCTCCGGTAGGCAGCGATCCAGATCGTCGACGAACACGATGATGCGCGACAATCCTGCTCGTTCAACTCGTTCGAATGCGTCACGCAATTGTTCAAAGGCCGCGAAGTACAACGATTGTGGACTGCTCGTCTCGTCATCGTTGTCACCGTTGATCGTCTGAAGGCCCTTGTCGGGGTCCATCGCGATCGTCACGGCCCCCGGTATGCCGACTTGGACCGAAGTGGCGCGAACCAGTGCACGAATCACGCGCCCGATCCGGGTGGCGACGATCTTGATTGATTCACTTCGTTCGTCCGTCGGTCGGCTGAGAGCCCACTGGGACAGTCCGGCACGGATGGTGTCCAGCAGCGGGACGATAAGGTGTGGTTCGCGCTCATACCGCCAGGCGTTGAAGTCGACGACCACCGCGTCGGTCGGCTCGACGCGCCGCTTGATCGCTTCCATGAGCGTGCTCTTCCCCGAGCCCAATCCGCCGAAGATGCCTACCGCGAACTGCGGCTCACTGCCGGTGATGATCTCGGCAAGTGCCTGCGACATGCTGTCGAAGTTGAACGCCGGGGTGTTGTGCGGGGACGTCCAGGACCATATGTCCGACGAACCGAATGTCGTTGCCGGTTACGGTCATAACCGACCCTCGAGGGCAGCGCGACGTGACTGGCTGTTCGCGACGGGACCGCTCGCACGGTAGCCAAGCGGCGGGATCACCTCCACGCGGCCGGTCAAGTCATGGGCAGAATCAGACCACCATCCGATGTTGGGGGCACGCCTGTGCCGACTCTCGGTGTCGTCGTGCCAACGTTCGTAGGCCGGTTCCGCAATCCGAAGCGTCTCCGTGGTGTCATCGTCACCCTCGACTGCGAGAAGCCGGCGGCTGCCACGGAATCTCACTTCAGAGCGGTTCTTTGGCTGCACGGTGCGCCAGCACTGTTTGACGATGTTGATCAGCTGATACGCCGGGCTCATGGAATTGTTCGGCGACAGCGGTGCAGTCTGCAGCGGATGAAACAGCTCATAATCGAACTCAAGGCCACGTTCTGAGGCTTCGTGCACCATCCAGCGCAGTGTGAGATCGGCCGGGGCAGTCGCCGGGTAGCCGCCACCGATGTCGGAGTGGACCCCTTCGAACCACACTTGCTTAATGTCCGTTATGCGGTTCGGTTTCCACAGACAGGGGCTGAAAGTCAGGCGCCGCTCATCTATCGCCAACGCCTGGCGGGCGAACTCGACCTTCTCGGTGAGGTCGACGTCATGAAACTTGTACTTCTTTCTCGTGAGGCCCGGCGCTCCGAGCGCGCCGACAGTGTCGAAGACACCGAGAAAGCGAAAGCCGGGTTCGTCGGAGCCGCGGTAGGTCGAGGCACGGAACTCCTCGATCTCGGTGGTGGTGGTGCCGTCGCGAGGCCGTCGACGGTAGATCTCCATTGCATTCAACAGGCGGTTTTGCACGACGCCCGGCGGGTTCAGCAGACCGATTCGGGCGATCATCCCGACCAGGCTTCGCGCGGTATATGCGCCACGGCTGAAACCGAAGACGAAGATCTGATCGCCCGGCCGATAGTTCAAAGCCAAGAACCGGTAGGCGCCGATGACGGCATTGTCCAAGCCCACCCCGAACGCGCCGCCAACGATACGATCAGCGAATCCATTGGTGCCCACTCCATTGGAGGACAAGACCAACTGGTTTGTGCCATCGGTGGCTTGAGTCCGTACCGCGCGGGCGATCTTCTCGATATTGGACACCAGCGGGTCGTCTGAACGCTTCCAGGTGCCGTCGCAGCAGATTACGAGCCGTCGCATAGCGTGTTCTCCCGTCCTCTCCAGGACCAGCATCCGCGCTCAAGCCACTGTCGTCGCAAGTAGTGCCCTACCTGAAATGTGCATGTGTCTGGAGCGCATGCTGTTCGGAACGATCGCGATGGGACGCACGGCCCCGTGAGGTTCAGAAGCTGTACACCTGCGTGTGACGCGCAGATGTCTCGGCGCCGCAGATCCGATTGTCGGCTCCGGTTGAATCCCGAGCAGATGCTCCGGCGGGAACTACCTACTCACTATTCGATCGGAGGTGTTCGTCACTGTGCCAGTTGGGGGAAGGGCTCATTGAGGGTATGGTTCGCCAACTGACCGACGGCGAACGTCGCCGCCTGGTCCGCCATACCGTTGACCGCGTACTGCTGGTGCGGCGCGCTGGAACCGGACGGCGGGGCACCCGAGCAGACGGTGTCGCCGGGTGCGCACAACTCGAGGGCTCTGGCGGCATATGCCGGCCCCACATCGATGTCAGGGGCACCGTATTTGACTGCCGACCAGCCCGCCGGCATACCGAACAGCACCACCGCGGCGACATTGTCGGCGACGTCGGCAGGTATCGGAAGGGGAGCGGATCCGGCGGGCACGCCTGCGGGCAGTACACCTGAAGTGGTCAGCGCCGTCACAACGGCGCCCTGTGAATATCCACCCAGAATCATGTGGGTGTTCGGGCATGCCGAGACCACGCCGCGCAGGTGGTCGGCCTCGTCGCGCACGCCTGCGGCGACGTTCATCGTGAAGACGGAGCCACCGGTGAAGTTGTTGCTCGCCGGATAGTTCACGCCGTGGACGCCCACCGTACGGGGAACCACCTGCGCTCGGAGTGCGTCGACGAATCTCTGGCCGACGCCACCGACCCCCGGCGGCTCGGCGGTGCCCCGGGCGAACACGACACCGATGTCGGGGCACGGTTGCGAGCCTGCCACGGGAATCATGATCGGCAACGCGGCCACAGCCAGGGCCATCGCGCCGACGAGGCGCCCCAAGGTCCGCAGGCAAACTGTCATAGATTCCCCCTACCCCTGCACAGAACTATCTCAGAAGCGGACTCCGTGCGGAGCGTTCTCGCGCGCCCGATTCGACAGTGCTCACGATGCCGTGACGGCCGGCCACCGGTAATCTTCATCGGCACCCGCGTCGGGGGTGTTACACCTGGCGTGTCCCATCTCACGACACGTTCAACGGCGCTGCGGTTCCTCGAGCCAGGCCCCGGGTTCGTCGAGGCGGCGATGTCGATTCGTTGCCGGAGAACATCATTGGCCGGTGTTGGCAGGTTATCCCGGATTTTCCGGTTGTCACCGCCGGTCAGTGGATCACTTGGGTGGCATACGGATTCCGCCGTCGACCCGGACCACTTCGGCGTTCATGTACGAGTTGGTGATCAGCTCGACGACCATCGAGGCGAGTTCCTCGGGTTTGCCCAGCCGGCGCGGGTAGAGAACCGATTCGCCGAGTTTGGCTTTGAACGCCTCTGACTCCGGCCCTTCGCCGTAGATGGGCGTGTCGATCAGGCCCGGGGCCACGGTGTTCACCCGAATTCCGACGGCGGCGAGGTCGCGGGCCACCGGCAGGGTCAGCCCGACGACGCCGCCCTTGGACGACGAGTAAGCGGCTTGGCCGATCTGCCCGTCGAATGCCGCCACACTGGTCATGTTGACGATGGCGCCGCGTTCGCCGGACTCGGTGAGATCGAGCCGGCTCATCGCCGTCGCCGCCAGCCGAATGCAGTCGAACGTGCCGACCAGGTTGATGGCCAGCACCTTCTTGTAGGCGTCGAGGTTGTGCGCCGACGCGAACTCGCCATCCTTACCGATGGTCCTCTGCGCCCATCCGATTCCCGCCGAGTTGACGAGCACGCGTAGCGGACCGAGGTCGACCGCGGTGTTCACCGCGTCTTCGATCTGAGCGGTGTCGGTGACGTCGACGCTGACAAACACGCCGCCGATCTCGTGTGCCAGCTCCTGCCCACGTTCTGCCTGCAGATCAGCTACGACGACGCGGGCTCCTTTGGATGCCAGCAGCCGGGAAGTCGCGGCGCCGATACCAGATGCTCCACCGGTGACAATTGCACTTGTTCCTGTGACGTCCACGGCGTGAGTGTAGATCAGCGGTGATCCGCCCGAGCAAAGCCGAAGCCGGGAATCCCCGCCACCGGCCCGCCACCTGCCGGGGAATCGCCACGCTCGCACCGTAGGGTGCAGTAGTGGACTTGCTGCTCGGAATCGACATGGGGACGGGAAGCACGAAGGGCGTTCTGGTCGACACTAAGGGCACGGTCATCGCGTCCAAGTCCGTCCCGCACGGGATGGATCTGCCCCGCCCGGGCTGGGCCGAGGTGGATGCCGAAGCGGTGTGGTGGCGGGAAGTGTGCGCCATCAGCGCCGCGCTGGCGGCACAGGTGCCCGCCGGTGCGAGGCTGGCCGCGATGTGTGTCAGCGGTGTAGGCCCCTGCCTGCTGCTGTGCGACGCGGACTTGCGTCCGCTGCGGCCGGCCATACTGTACGGCATCGACACCCGAGCCCACGCCGAGATCGCCGCGCTGACACAGGAATTGGGCGAACAGGCCATCCTCGATCGGGCGGGAACCCTGCTGTCGAGCCAGGCGGTCGGGCCCAAGATCGAGTGGGTGCGCAGCCACGAGCCACAGGTGTTCGAGTCGGCGACGGGTTGGTATGGCTCAAATTCCTACATCGCCGCCAAGCTGACCGGTGAATACGTGATGGACCATCACACCGCCAGCCAGTGCGACCCGCTCTACGCCACCCGCGATTTCGACTGGAACCACGAGTGGGCCGGACGCATCTGCGGACATTTGCCGCTTCCGCGGCTGGTCTGGCCCAGCGAGATCGTCGGTGAGGTGTCGGCGACCGCCGCACGCGAGACCGGGTTACCGGCCGGGCTGCCGGTGGTCGCGGGCAGCGTGGACGCCTACTCCGAGGCCTATTCGGTCGGTGTCCGCCGGCCAGGTGACCAGATGCTGATGTACGGCTCCACCATGTTCCTGGTGCAGATGATCGACGAGTACCACAGCGACCCGACGCTGTGGACGACCGCGGGCGTGGAGCCGCGGAGCCTGGCGCTGGCCGCAGGCACCTCCACGGCAGGAACCCTGATCAGTTGGCTTCAGGCCCTGACCGGTGGGGTCTCCTTCGACGAGCTGACCGCCGAGGCGCTGGCTGTGCCGCCGGGCAGTGAAGGGCTGCTCATGCTTCCCTACCTGGCCGGTGAGCGGACCCCAGTGTTCGACCCGCAGGCTCGCGGCCTGCTGGCCGGCCTGACCCTGCGGCACGGCAGGGGGCACCTGTTCCGGGCGGCCTACGAAGGGATCGCCTTCGGGATCCGGCAGATTTTGGAACGCTTCGACGACGCGCATTCAGGCACCCGCACCGTCGCCGTCGGCGGCGGGCTGAAAAGTCCGGTCTGGGCGCAGGCGGTCAGCGACGTGACCGGTCGCTCACAGCTGGTGCCCGAACAGGCGATCGGGGCGAGCTACGGCGGCGCGCTGCTGGCCGCCGTCGGCGTCGGCCTGGTACCGCCCGATACGGACTGGGCCACTATCGCCCGGGAAATCACACCCGATCCGCGCAACCGGGCGATGTATGACCAGCTCTACCGGACGTGGGCGCAGTTGTATCCCAGCACCCGTGATCAGATGCATCGCCTTGCCGACGTCGAGTCGATCTGACCGGTCAACCCATCGTGTAGCCGCCGTCGATGGCGATCTCGACACCGTTGATCATGCTGGCGGCGTCTGACGACAGGAACACCACCGCGTCGGAAACCTCGTGGGGAACGGCGAAGCGGCCCAGAGGGATCCGGTTGAGCATCGGGGCTGCCTTGGCGGGTTCGCCCCACACCCGTTGCCCCATCTCGGTGAGCACCACCGTCGGGCACACCGAGTTGGCGCGGATCCCGTGCGGGCCCAGCTCGCGCGCGAGGACCTTGGTCGCCATCACCAGTCCCGCCTTGGATGCGCAGTAGGCGTAGTGGTCGGGGAGCGGGGCGAGCGCAGCCGCCGAAGCCACGGTGACGATCGCGCCCCCGGTGCCCTGCTCGACCATGTGCGCTCCCACCCGCGCCGCGAGCAATGCAGGTGCTCGCAAATTGACCGCGATCGTGGCGTCGAACAGATCCGGGTGGGTGTCGACGACCGCTTCGGGGTGCGAGATGCCGGCGTTGTTGACCAGGATGTCCAGGCCGCCGAACGCGTCTGCGGCCATCCGGGCGAGGGTCGCCGGACCGTCCCGATCGGCCAGATCGACAGCGGCCGCGAACGTTCGGATACCGAACTCGTCGTGCAGCGCCTGACCCGCGCGCTTGAGTTCGTCCTGATCGCGCCCGCTGAGCACCAGGTGCGCACCGGCCGAGGCGAACGCGCGGGCGATGTCGGCGCCGATGCCCTTGCTCGCGCCGGTAACCAACGCGCGCTTGCCATCCAGTCGTTGCACGCCGGCATACCTGGCAGCGGCCGCAGTCGTCACGAACCCTCCTCGGTCGAGTTGATCTCGTTGAGCAGTGCCTCTGCGGTGGCGGGATCGGTGACGAGCCGGTTGAAGTAGCCGCCGCGCGCCCCCGCGGTGATCGAATCGACCTTGTCCTTGCCCACAGCCACCGCGATCGTCACCGGAATATGCTGCAGCGCTTCCAGTTCCAGTGCGATCAACCGCTCCATACCTTCGAACGCGACCGGGTCGCCGTTGCGGTCGTAGAAGCGGGAGCACACATCGCCCACCGCGGAGCGAAGCGAGGTCGAGTCGGTGGGTACGAACTGCGGGATGTCGGAGCGGGTCAGAGGAGGGGCGCCGACACCCATGAGCGCGCAGCGGGCACGTGGCCACTGGTGCAGGACACGTTGGATGCTGGGGTCCTCGAGAAGTGACTGGTACAGGGCCGGGCCCGGAAGCGCCGGTGCGAAAAGGTAATTCGCGCGTCCGCCGACCCGATTGGCGACGAGCCGGGTGATCTCGTTGGTCTGGTACCACTCGTAGGGCTGGTCGTTGCCGCCGACCGTCGGTGCCACCACGACCCCGGGTAGCGGGGTGAGCTCGTACTGGGCCAGTTCGTAGACCGTCCGTCCCGAAGAGACCAGCAGGACATCCCCGGGCAGCAGGCCCGCTTCACTGAGAGCGCGGGCCGCCGCGGGTGCCAGCACCCGCCCCATCACGTCGACCACGCTACGGCCCGGTCCGGGCGCCGGCATCGGGGGCGACAGGTACACGGTGTTCAGGTTGAGTGCGCGCGCCAGCCGGTCGGCCAGCTCCTTGGGCTGGGCGTCGGCCGGTGCGACGACCTCGATCCGCACGATGCCCTGACGTTTGGCCTCGGCGAGCAATCGGCTGACCGTCGCCCGGCTGGTTCCGAGTTGCGTCGCGATCTCGGCCTGGGTCGCGTCGTCCTCGTAGTACAGCCGCGCGGCGGTGTAGAGCAACGAGGGGGAGAAGTGACTGCCTTCGCCGTCGGCCGCCACGCCATCTGTTTTCGCAGCGGAGGGGGTGGACTGAGCCGGCCGGGGCATGGCACAGAGTATGACATCGAACATCTGCTCTGAAAAGAATCTTCCTGAACAGACGTTCTGGACAGATGTGCACGGGCTCCGCTACTGTGACTGCGAACACAGATGGAGGAACCAGCGATGGCCGCTCAGATCCCGGAGAAAATGCAGGCAGTTGTCTGTCACGGGCCCCACGACTACCGACTCGAAGAGGTCGCCGTACCGCGGCGCGGGCCCGGCGAGGCCTTGATCAAGGTCGAGGCGGTCGGCATCTGTGCCAGCGACCTCAAGTGCTACCACGGCGCGGCGAAGTTCTGGGGCGACGAGAACCGGCCTGCGTGGGCCGAGACGATGGTGATCCCGGGCCACGAGTTCGCGGGCCGGGTCGTCGAACTCGACGACGAGGCCGCGCAGCGGTGGGGAATCGCCGTCGGCGACCGGGTGGTCTCCGAGCAGATCGTGCCCTGCTGGAAGTGTCGGTTCTGTAAGCGTGGCCAGTACCACATGTGCCAGCCGCACGACCTCTACGGCTTCAAACGGCGGACCCCCGGGGCGATGGCCAGCTACATGGTGTATCCGGTAGAAGCGCTGGTGCACAAGGTTTCCGGTGACATCGCACCGCAGCACGCAGCCTTCGCCGAACCGCTGTCGTGCTCGTTGCACGCCGTCGAGCGGGCACAGATCCTGTTCGAGGACACGGTCGTGGTGGCCGGATGCGGCCCGATCGGTCTCGGGATGGTGGCCGGCGCTCGCGCCAAGAACCCGATGCACGTGATCGCCCTGGACATGGCGGCCGAGAAGCTCGAGCTGGCCAAGGCGTGCGGCGCCGACATCACGATCAACATCGCCGAGCAGGATGCCGTCGCCATCGTCAAGGAGCTCACCGGCGGTTACGGTGCCGACGTGTACCTGGAGGGGACCGGGCATCCCTCGGCAGTCCCGCAGGGGCTCAACCTGTTACGCAAACTCGGCCGCTACGTCGAGTACGGGGTGTTCGGCAGTGACGTATCGGTGGACTGGAGCATCATCAGCGACGACAAGGAGCTCGACGTCCTGGGTGCACACCTGGGACCGTACTGCTGGCCGGCCGCGATCAAGATGATCGAATCCGGCGTCCTGCCCATGGACCAGATCTGCACCCATCAGCTTCCGCTCGCCGAATTCCAGAAGGGGCTGGACCTGGTGGCCAGCGGCAAGGAATCGGTCAAGGTCTCCCTCATCCCGGCGTGAACGAAGGACATTCGATGAGTCGCTTCCCCAACTCTGCGCGCGGACCTCAGTTCTCGCGCAGGCAGATGCTCGCGGCGCTCGGCGTGGCCGGGGCGGCAGCGGCCAGCGTGCCGGTGCTGAGCTCGTGCGGCGTCGGGGGCAAGGCAAGTGCGCCCAACGGCGCCGACGCCGTCACCGGCGGGTTCGACTGGCGCAAGGCCGCCGGATCCACGATCAACATCCTGCAGACCCCGCACCCCTACCAGCTGTCCTACCAGCCGCTGCTCAAGGAGTTCACCGAGCTCACCGGCATCAATGTCAATGTGGACCTGGTTCCGGAGGCGGACTACTTCACCAAACTCAACACCGAGCTGGCCGGCGGCTCCGGCAAGCACGACGCCTTCATGCTGGGGGCCTACTTCATCTGGCAGTACGGCCCTCCGGGGTGGATCGAGGATCTCGACCCATGGCTGCGCAACAGCGCGGCGACCAGCGCGGAGTACGACTTCGAGGACATCTTCGACGGCTTGCGCACGTCCACCCGCTGGGACTTCACGCTGGGCCACCCGCTGGGCACCGGCGGGCAGTGGGCGATCCCGTGGGGCTTCGAGAACAACGTGGTCGCCTACAACAAGCGCATCTTCGACGAGAAGGGCATCACGAGACTTCCCGACAACCTCGACGATTTCATCCAGCTGGCCGTCGATCTGACAGACCGCTCGGCCAACCGCTACGGCATCGCCACCCGCGGATCCAAGTCGTGGGCCACCATCCACCCCGGGTTCATGACGCAGTACACCCGCGAAGGCGCGGTGGACTACACCTGGAACGGCTCCGAGTTGGTGGCGGAGATGGACAGCGACAAAGCCATCGATTTCACGAAGAAGTGGATCGAGATGCAGCACAAGGCTGGGCCGACCTCCTGGACGACCTACGACTACCCCAATGCCACCGGCGATTTGGGTGACGGCACCGCGATGATGGTCTTCGACGCCGACAGCGCCACCTACCCCAAGAACAAGCCGGGGGCGAGCAAGGAGGCCGGCAACCTGGCCTGGTACGCCGGACCAGCCGGGCCGGATGGCAACTACAAGACCAACCTGTGGACGTGGAGTTGGGCGATGAGCGCCAACTCGCGCAACAAATTGCCTGCGTGGTTGTTCATCCAGTGGGCGACCGGCAAGGAGTCGATGAACAAGGCCGTCGAAGGCGGCACGTACGCCGATCCGGTGCGCAAGTCGGTGTTCGACACCACGTTCAAGCGGGTCGCCGCCGACCAGTTCGGCTACCTCGAGGCGTTCGAGACCGTCATCGGAGAGTCGAAGATCCAGTTCACGCCGCAGAAGAAGTTCTTCGACACCACCCAGAACTGGGCGGTGGCGCTGCAGGACATC
This sequence comes from Mycobacterium sp. SMC-8, assembly GCF_025263565.1. NCBI lineage: Bacteria > Bacillati > Actinomycetota > Actinomycetes > Mycobacteriales > Mycobacteriaceae > Mycobacterium > Mycobacterium sp. SMC-8. Next base: position 5,164,278 of record NZ_CP079865.1, on the reverse strand, counting down.
TACGGCGGAGATGACGCGGCGACGCGCCTGCGCAGCCTCGCCAAGACCAACACGTCCAAGGTCAATCTCTAGGAGCCGCGGCACTCATGACAACTCAGACTTCCAAAGCTCCGTCGACCTCGTCGGATCAGCCACCCACGTCCAGTCGGGCAGACCGGCCGCAGGTTCCGGCGTGGCGGCGCAAGCTGCGCCCTTACCTGCTGTCGGTCCCCGCCGTGGTGATCGTGATCGGCATCCTGTATCCCTTCGCGGTCGGCGCGTACTACGCCTTCCTCAACTACGCTGCGGTGAACCCGGATCCGCACTTCGTCTGGTTCGAGAACTTCGCTTCCGTGCTCGGCGACCAGGTGTTCTGGAAGAGCGTTCAGGTCACCGTCACCTTCGCGCTCCTGGCCACTTTCATCGAGACGGTGCTGGGCGTCGGCCTGGCGCTGCTGCTCAACCGGTCCTCGATCATCGGCAAGATCTTCGAGAAGGTGCTCATCCTGCCGCTGATGATCGCCCCGGTCATCGCCGGCGTGATCTGGAAGCTCATGTTCAACCCGCAGTTCGGCGTTCTCAATCATGTTCTGGGACTGGGGAACACCTTCGACTGGCTGTCGGCGTCCAACGCACTGTTCTCAGTGATCCTGGTCGACATCTGGATCTTCACGCCGTTCGTCGCGATCCTGGTGCTGGCCGGTATCCGGTCGCTGCCCCGAGAGCCGTTCGAGGCGTCCGAAGTCGACGGAGCTTCGTGGTTCTACATGTTCCGCAAGCTGATGCTGCCCATGCTGTGGCCCTACATTCTCGTCGCGGTGATCTTCCGGTTCATGGACAACCTCAAGGTGTTCGACCACATCTACGTCCTGACCGCAGGCGGACCCGGCGTGGCCACCCGCACGCTGCAGATCGGCGCCTTCGAGGACTCGATCATCAACCTGGACTACTCGCGGGGCAGCACCTACATGCTGCTGCTGTGGGTCATCGTGTTCATCACCGCGCGCTACCTGGTGAGCGTGCTCGGAAAGGCGCAGCGGCGCGCTGCCGGAGCGGAGTCGTAAGATCATGGCACTCAAACTGTCCCGCGCCGAGCTCCTTCCCGGCCAAAAGCGGTGGTCGATTTCAGCCGTGGCGGCCGACATCGGACTGGTGCTCTGGTTCCTGTTCTCGCTGTTCCCGATCTTCTGGATGCTGATGCTGGCCCTGAAGAACGCCGAGCAACAGACCACCACCTACTTCTCGTTCAGCCCGACCTGGTCGAACTTCGCAACGGTGCTGTCCGACAAGGGCACCCAGATGACCAGCGTCGACTTCAAGGCCTCGCTGCTGACCAGCCTGCTCAATTGCGGCGGCGCCGTCCTCGTGTCGCTGGTGATCGGCATTCCGGCCGCGTACGCGGCCGGACGCTGGCAGTACAAGGGCTCCAACGACCTGATGTTCACCATGTTGTCCTTCCGCTTCGCGCCCGAACTGATGGTCATCGTGCCGTTGTTCGTGATCTACAACCAGATCGGGCTGTTCGACACCAAGGTCGGCATGATCTGGGTGCTGCAGCTGGTGACCATGCCGCTGGTGGTGTGGATCCTGCGGTCCTACTTCCAGGATCTGCCTGAAGATCTCGAACAGGCGGCGCTGCTGGACGGCTACACCCGGCGGCGCGCGTTCCTGATGGTCGCGCTGCCGATCGTGCGGCCAGGCATCGCCGCGGCGGCGCTGCTGGCGTTCATCTTTGCCTGGAACAACTACGTCTTCCCGCTCATCTTGGCCGACAGCAATGCCGGCACGGTGACCGTCGCCATCACGAAGTTCCTCGGCGGCGGCGGGCAGGCGTACTACAACCTCACGGCGGCCGCGGCGCTGATCGCCGCGCTGCCACCACTCATCCTCGCGCTGACCATTCAGCGGTATCTGGTGCGGGGCCTGTCATTCGGGGCGGTGAAGGCCTGATGGCCACGGTATCGGTTGCGAACATCCGCAAGACGTACGGGAAAACGGTTGCGGTCGAGGGTCTGTCGCTCGACATCGCCGACGGCGAGTTCTTCGTCATCCTCGGTCCCAGCGGAGCCGGGAAGACAACCACGCTGAAGTCGATCGCCGGCCTGGTGGACGTCGACTCCGGCGCGGTGTCGATCGGCGGAGCCGACATGACGCAGGTGGAGCCCTACCACCGCAACGTCGCGATGGCCTTCGAGAGTTATGCGCTCTATCCACAGAAGACGGTGGCAGAGAACCTGGCCTCTCCGCTGAAATCCGGGCGCACCGGCAAGTATTCTGCGGCCGATCAGGCTGAGCGGATCGATCAGGTCACCACCACGCTCGGCATCAACCAGCTCAAGAACCGGCTGCCCAGGGAGCTGTCGAACGGCCAGCGCCAGCGGGTCGCATTGGGCCGCGTGCTGGTGCGCCCGGCCGATGTCTACCTCCTCGACGAGCCGCTGAGCCACCTCGACGCCAAGCTGCGCGCGTCGATGCGCGCCGAACTCAAGCAGCTCGGCGCCATGTCGAACACGACGACGGTCTACGTCACCCACGACTACCAGGAGGCGCTCGCGCTGGGTGACCGGATCGCGGTGATGCGCGAGGGCCGCCTCATGCAGATCGGCACCCCCGACGAGATCTGGCGACGGCCCGCGGACACCTTCGTGGCCCGCTCGCTGGGGCAACCCGAGATCAACCTGCTCGACGGGGTGGTCGACGACGGCCGTATCCGGCTGGGGGACGGGTCGCTGGACGTTCCGATTCCGGCTGACGCGCGCTGCGATCGCGGTGACCGCGTCCGGGTCGGCTTACGGCCCTGCGATCTTCACGTCACCAGCCGGGAGGGTTCGCTACGTGGCCGGGTGATGCTGGCCGAGCGGTTGGGCCGCAACATCGAGCTGACCGTCGACGTCGGCGGCTCCCAGCTGATCGCGCTGACCTCGGGCCGGCACGGTGTCGGCGAAGGAGACACCGTGACGTTGCGGATCGCCGAATCCGACGTGCACGTGTTCGGGCCGGGCGACGGGGACACCAGCCGGCTGAGCGACGAGACCCTGGAGGCGGTTCAGTGAGCGTCACGATCGACAAGACCACCCGGCAAAGCGCACAGAGCCTGACACTGCGCGACCTCGTCAAGACGTATGCGTCGCGCGGGAGGGACACCGTCACCGCCGTCAAGGGCATCAACCTCGACATCGAGCCGGGCGAACTGGTCGCGCTGCTGGGCCCGTCCGGCTGCGGCAAGACGACCACGCTGCGCATGATCGCGGGGCTGGAAACGGTCACCAGCGGATCCATCAAGATCGGTGACCGCGAGATCTCCCAGCTGCCCGCGGCCAAACGCGGCATCGGCGTCGGCTTCGAGAGCTACGCGCTGTACCCGCCGATGTCGGTCCGCGACAACCTGCTGTACGGCCTGAAGGCCCGCAAGGTCAAAGGTGCGGAGAAAATGGTGGCCTCGATCACCGATCGGCTCGAGATGAACGACCTCATGGACCTGCGGCCGGCGGGGCTGTCCAGCGGTCAGAAGCAGCGCGTCGCGTTGGCCCGGGCGCTCGTGCGCAATCCGCCGGTGCTGCTGCTCGACGAACCCCTGAGCCACCTGGATGCGTCCGCACGCAACCGTGTCCGACGCGAATTGAAGGTGCTGCAGCGCGAATTCGGCTACACCACCATCGTGGTCACCCACGACCAGGTCGAAGCCCTCTCGCTGGCCGACCGGCTGGCCGTCATGGACGGTGGCGTGGTCCAGCAGTTCGGCACCCCCGACGAGGTGTTCGACGACCCGGCGAATCTGTTCGTCGCCGAGTTCGTCGGTGAACCGCAGATCAATGTCCTGTCCGGAGTCGTCCGCCGCGACGGGGACCGGGTGCGGGTCGAGGTCGGCTCGGGGGCGGGCGCCCTGGACACCACGGCCACGGACGTGGCCGACGGGACGCGGGTCACGGTGGGAATCCGGCCGCAGGACTGCGGGCTCGCCGCCCGGGGGACCGTAAGCTCCGGTGGTGTCGCGGCGACCGTCGCGTACTTCGAGCACCTGCTGGAATTCGGCCTGGCCACCAGCACGGTGGCCGGTATCGAGGAGGGCATCGTCGTGCAGACCCCCGCCGAGCAGGACTACGAACCCGAGCAGGAGGTGTCGGTGACCGCTCCCGCCGAGCGGGTGTACCTGTTCGACACCGACACCGGACAGCGGCTGCGATGACCAAGCTCTACAACGACCCTGCCCGCTTCACCGAGGACATGCTGAACGGCTTCCTGGACGCCAACGCGCGCTATGTCGTCGGGGTGCCCGGCGGTGTGGTCCGCGCGCACCGCACCCGACCGGGGAAGGTGGCCGTCGTCATCGGCGGCGGTTCCGGCCACTATCCCGCCTTCTGCGGGACGGTCGGTTTCGGGTTCGCCGACGGCGCGGTGGTCGGCAACATCTTCACCTCGCCATCGGCGGAGGAGGCCGCCTCTGTGGCCCGGGCGGCGCACGGTGACGCCGGGGTGCTGCTCACCACCGGCAACTATGCGGGCGATGTGATGAACTTCGGCCTCGCCGTCACTCAACTGCGTAGCGAGGGCATCGACGCGCACTACTTCGCCGTCACCGACGACATCGCCAGCGCCCCCAAAGGTGAAGAGTCGAAAAGACGCGGCATCGCAGGCGATTTCACGGTGTTCAAGTGTGCCGGCGCAGCAGCCGAGGACGGGCTCGATCTCGCGGGCGTGGTCCGGGTCGCCGAGGCGGCCAACGCCGCGACCCGCACGCTCGGGGTGGCGTTCGACGGCTGCACGATGCCCGGGGCGGACCATCCGCTGTTCACCGTCCCCGAGGGCAAGATGGGCGTCGGGCTCGGCATCCACGGTGAGCCGGGCGTCGCCGACGAGCCCATGCCCACCGCGGCTGCGCTGGCCGAGACGCTGGTCGACGGGGTCCTCGCCGACCATCCGGACACCGAATCGAAGCGAATCGCGGTGATCCTCAACGGGCTCGGACGCACCAAGTACGAAGAGCTCTTCGTCGTGTGGGGCACGGTCGCCCGGCTGCTGCGCGACCGTGGCTACGAAATCGTCGAACCCGAGGTCGGCGAGCTGGTCACCAGCCTGGACATGGCGGGCTGCTCGCTGACCCTGATGTGGCTCGACGACGAACTCGAGCGGTACTGGACCTCGCCTGCCGACACACCGGCATACCGCAAAGGTGCGGCAGCCGGCGAGATCACCGGCGCCGCAGGCGAACTCCGCACCGAGGCCGAACTGCAGTCCGCAGCACAGACCCCGGACCTGGCCGAGCGCTCCGACGACGACGGACGCCGCGGGGCCCAGGTGGTGGCCCGCGCTCTGAGCGCGATGGCGGCGATGCTGGCCGACGCGGAGGATGAGCTGGGCCGCATCGACGCCGTGGCCGGGGACGGTGACCACGGCCGCGGCATGGTCAAGGGCTCGGCGGCGGCGTCACAGGCCGCGGACAAGGCGGTGGCCGCAGGCGGTGGACAGGGCTCGGTGCTCACCGAGGCGGGCAAAGAATGGGCGGCCAAGGCAGGCGGGACGTCCGGCGTGCTGTGGGGCGCTCTGCTGTCCGCGCTCGGCACCCGGCTCGGTGACACCGGCCGACCCGACCCGGTGACCGTGGCCGCCGGAATGCGGGACGGGTACGACGCGTTGGTCAGCCTCGGGGGCGCCGCCCCGGGAGACAAGACGATGCTCGACGCGCTGCTGCCGTTCGTGGACGAGCTGCAGCGCCGGGTGACCGACGGGCAGGAACTGCAGGACGCGTGGCGGGCAGCAGCCGACGTCGCCACCGACGCCGCGAAAGCCACGGCGGATCTGCGGCCCAAGGTCGGCCGGGCACGGCCGCTCGCCGAGCGCAGCATCGGCACTCCCGACGCCGGCGCCACCTCACTGGCGATGTGCGCGAGCACCGTCGCCGACAGCCTCATCGCGAAAGGGAAGTGACCGAGATGGCCTCAGGTTCTGGTCAAGGACTGCGCATCGTCGTCGGCTCCGACGACGCCGGATACGAGTACAAGGAAGCCCTCAAAGGTGATCTGCAGGCCGACGACCGGGTCGCCGACGTGATAGACGTCGGCGTCGGCACGGACGAGAACACCGCGTATCCCCATGTCGCGGTCGCGGCGGCGCGCGTGGTGGCCGAGGGCAAGGCCGATCGTGCGCTGCTGGTGTGTGGCACCGGACTGGGCGTGGCGATCAGTGCCAACAAGGTGCCGGGCATCCGGGCGGTCACCGCGCACGACGGCTTCTCCGTCGAGCGTTCGGTACTGTCCAACAATGCGCAGGTGCTCTGCTTCGGCCAGCGCGTGATCGGACTGGAGCTGGCCCGCCGGCTCGCCCGGGAGTGGCTCGGCTACGAGTTCGATCCGCAGAGTGCGTCGGCAAGCAAGGTTGAGGCCATCAACACCTACGACTCGGCGCCGGACGCCTGCTGACGACTATGTGGACAGGTTCCGGCCTCCTGGCTTGACGGCCAGAGAGAAGCTGCGCTACGTCGCCGGGGTGAGCCGGATGGCGGCGATGCCGAGACGCGTTGCTGCCGACTGGAACTCCTCTCTCGTGGGGACGGTGTCGCCGCCGAACTTCAGGCCCATGCTCTGTTGGGCCTTCTTGACGCCGTAGGACGCTGCGACGCGGTGCACGATGTCTGCGACGGCCGCGGGGTCGGTGATGAGCTGACCGTGCATCCGTGTCGTCTTGCCGTTGTGGGTGACCTCGGCGGTGGCTCCGTCGCGGAAGTTGTGCTTCCAGCCCGCCTCGAGAATGACGTAGAGGTCACCGTCGAGATGGTGGGCACTGACGGGCACGGTGAAGCGGCGGCCAGTCTTGCGTCCGGTGAAGCTGACGAGCATGAACTGTTTGAGCGCGCCACCCAGGGGTGTACGCAGCGCGAACCGCAGCGTGGGGTTGACGACCTTGAGCAGCGCTTCCGGTGGATGGGCGACATCGATGGTTTCGGGCATGGGTTTCACGGTAGGACGGTCAGCCCGCCAGGGAAACTAGATCAGCCCGAGCAACTCCAGATCGGTCAGGTATTGACGATCACCGATCGGGTGTTCCGGCCGCTGGTAGTTGTGGATCAGCGGCAGCAGCGAGGCCTGCCGTTGCCGCTCCGGCAGGGCTCATGACGTAGTAGGTCTCGAAACCGTCGAGCACCTCCGCACCGATGGTGGAGATGGCGTCGGCGATGAATTCGACTGGCAGGCCGTCGAAGTCGGCACGCTGTCGGCTGCCGCCCTCGGCGAACTCGTAGAACGAGTTGCCGGTCACCGCCAGGCTCAGCATCGGGCGGGTGAACATGTCGACGATGGCGCAGTCGACGCTGGTGAAACCCAGCATCGCGACCCGGTCCGCGGGGCGGAAAGGATCGTTGATCAGCGCCTGCGCCGGCGCCCGGACCCGCGCCCAGTCTCGCCGTAGGTGAGGATCTCGAAGCGGGGCTGTAGGTCAGACGGCCGGATCCGGTTGGGCGGCAACCAGTTGCGCATCACCGGAGCTCGGCGGTCCGCACAAGTACCGACCGCTGGCGATCAGAGATGACACGGTCGCCGCTGATGCGGCCTAGCCTGGGATCAGGTGCGGAAGGAGGCGCACATGAACCGCGCAGATCTGGTGTGTGAAGGCGGGGGTGTCCGCGGCATCGGCCTGGTCGGAGCCGTGCACGTACTCGCCGCCGCAGAATACGAGTTCCCCAGGGTCGCCGGTTCGAGCGCGGGTTCGGTGGTGGCCTCGTTGATCGCGGGACTTCAAGCCGCAGGGGAGCCGCTGTCGCGTCTCGACGAGCTCGCGCAGGAGATTGACTACTCCAAGTTCGCCGACCCGACTCTGCTCACGCGGATACCGGTGGTGGGCCCGGCGTTGTCGCTGGCCGCCAACAACGGGCTGTACCGGGGCGACTATCTGGAGAACCTGCTGACCGAGCTACTCGGAGGGCTGGGCGTTCGCACGTTCGGTGATCTGCGTACCGGCGAAGAGCCGGAGCGCAATGCGTGGTCGTTGGTGGTCACCGCCAGCGATCTGTCACGACGTCGGTTGGTCCGCATTCCCTGGGATCTGCCCAACTACGGTCTGGATCCTGACGACTTCCCAGTCGCGCGGGCCGTGCGTGCGTCCTCGGCGGTGCCGTTCGCGTTTCAGCCGGTCGAGGTCGGCGGGGCCACGTGGGTCGACGGTGGTCTGTTGTCGAACTTCCCGGTCCAATTGTTCGACAGCTCCGACGACCAGCCGCGCTGGCCCACGTTCGGGATCCGACTCTCGGCGCCGGCCGGGCGCGCGCCGACCCACAAGATCTACGGTCCGCTGTCGCTGGCGTTCGCGGCCTTGGAGACGTTGATCAGCGATCAGGACGCCGCCTACATCGACGACAGGTGCACGGTCCAGCGGACGATCTTCGTACCCACCGAGAACGTCGGCCCCCTCGATTTCGGCATCAGCGCCGAGGAACGCGACGCGCTCTATCAACGCGGAGTGCAAGCTGCCGAGAAGTTCCTGCGGACCTGGGACTACCCGGCGTATCTGCATGCGTGTCGTGGTGGGCCTGCACCGCCGGAGGCGCCATCGTCTACCGCCGACGCAGGAGCGTGACGCCGGCGAGCACTTCCCACGCGATGATCGGATACACCGATCCCCGCTCCACGAGGCCGGCCGGTAACACGCGAGAACCGGTGGCGCCGTCGATGATCAGGGTGGTCAGGCACACCAGGCCGAAGGTTCCGAGCGCGAAGCTCGTCCGGAGCGCCCAGGAAGGCGCCCGCAGCGCGCGGCCGGCGAACCCCGCCGCGATTGCCGCGACGTTGCCGCCCACGATGGCCAACCCCGCTCCCACGACGTGCCAGCGCGCGTCGGGCGCCCCGCTGTGAAACGTGCCCACCAGGACGTTGCCCACCGTATTCGCCACGGCGGCAACCACGAACACCCTCGCCGCCGTCGCCGCGCAACCGCGGGCCGACACCACCGCTGCGAGCCCGAACAGAATTCCGTGCACCACGAACGCGCCGACGTTCATCACGTCGCTGACACCCAGATCGCTGATGTAGTCGGCGAGGTAGCTGTAGCCGGGAAAGCCCGCCGCCGCGACGGCCTCGCACACCAGATAGACGGTCGCGCCGAGCACCCAGATCACCGCGGCGGTGCGGGCGGAACCCACTACCAGTTGCCCGGCGAATAGTCCTTCAGGAAACAGCCGTACAGGTCCTCGCCGGCCTCCCCGCGCACGATCGGGTCATACACACGCGCGGCTCCGTCGACCAGATCCAGTGGGGCGTGGAAGCCTTCGTCGGCCAGGCGCAGCTTTGTCGGATGCGGACGCTCGTCGGTGATCCAACCGGTGTCCACCGCGGTCATCAAAATGCCGTCCTCCTCCAGCATTTCGCCGGCGCTGGTCCGCGTGAGCATGTTCAGCGCGGCCTTGGCCATGTTCGTGTGCGGGTGACCGGGCCCCTTGTAGGCCCGGCTGAACTGACCTTCCATCGCCGAGACGTTGACGACGTACTTGCGGCGCGCCGACGAGGCGGCCATCGCCGGCCGCAGTCGGCTGACCAAGATGAACGGAGCCGTCTGGTTGCACAGCTGGACTTCGAGAAGTTCCATCGCGTCGACCTCATGCACCCGTTGGGTCCAGCTGTTGACCGGCGCGGTGTCGGGCAGCAACCCGCCCGCGTCGATGGCCGTGCCCGCCGCGATCCGTTCCGGCGAGGCGCTGCGTGCCTTGAGCGCGAGCTCGGTGACCGCGTGCGGGGCGTCCTGCTCAGCCAGGCTCCCGGCGAGAGCCGCGGGGTGGGCGTCGCTGACTCGGTCGAACGAGATGACGTCGACGAGTTCGAGTTCGGTCGGCGCGGTGCGCTCGGCCTCGACGAGGGCTGCGTACGAACCCGGAGACCGGCGCACGGTCTGGGCGGCGTTGTTGATCAGGATGTCCAGCGGACCCTGCGCGGCGACGGTGTCGGCCAGCGCCACCACCTGCGCGGGATCGCGCAGGTCGATGCCCACGATGCGCAGCCGGTGCAGCCAGTCGGCGCTGTCGGGCATCGCGGCGAAGCGCCGCACGGCGTCGTGCGGAAAGCGCGTCGTGATGGTCGTGTGCGCGCCGTCGCGCAGCAGCCGCAACGCGATGTACATACCGATCTTGGCTCGGCCGCCGGTGAGCAGGGCTCGCCGGCCGGTCAGGTCGGTGCGGGCGTCGCGCTTGGCCCTGTTGAGTGCCGCGCAGGTCGGGCAGAGCTGGTGGTAGAACGCGTCGACCACGGTGTGGTGGGTCTTGCAGACGTAGCAGGCCCGGGACCGCTGCAGGGTGCCGGCGGTGGCTCCATCGGCAGTGGACACCAAGGGCAGCCCGGCCGTCTCGTCGTCGATGCGGCCCGGTGCGCCGGTGGCGGTGGCGGCGATGACGGCGCGGTCGGCCGCAGTGATGGCGTCGCGTTTGGCGTGCCGGCGGGCCTTACGGACCGACTTGAAGATGCTCGCCGTGGCCCTGCGCACGGCGACGGCGTCGGGGTGTTCGGGCGGCAACGCCTCAATGTCGGAGAGCACCTGCAGGCAGGTTCTCAGCTTGTCGGGGTCGATGGCGCTCACGGGGGAAGGGTACGGACTTCACCGCTGATCGGCGAATTTCACACGCTACACGCCGCCGCGCCGCAGCATCCGGCCCTGCGGGGTCTTCAAGTCGATTCGCTTGCCGCGCAACCACGTTCCCGTCACGACGCCGGCGAGTGCACGCCCGTCATACGGGCTGATCGGGTTCTTGTGATGCAGTTTGTGTACGTCGACCACGTGCGCAGACTCGGGCTCGAAAATCGCGAAATCGGCGTCGTAACCCAGCGCGATCTTGCCCTTGTTGTTCAACCCGGCGAGCTCGGCGGGCTTGGCCGCCATCCAGTCGATCACCCGGGTAAGTGCCACGCCACGGCGCTTGGCCTCGGTCCAGATCAACGACAGCCCCAGCTGCAGCGAGGCGACACCACCCCACGCAACGCCGAAGTCGCCGTTCTCGACGTCCTTCAGATCGATCGTCGACGGTGAATGATCGGAGACGATGCAGTCGATTGTGCCGTCGAGCAGGCCCTGCCACAGCAGTTCCCGATTCGACGCCTCACGGATCGGTGGGCAGCACTTGAACGCGGTCGCGCCGTTGGGGATCTCCTCGGCGAGCAGTGTCAAATAGTGCGGGCACGTCTCGACCGTGATCCTGACGCCGTCGCGTTTGGCGGTTGCGAGCATCGGCAGAGCGTCCGACGACGACAGATGCAGGATGTGCGCGCGGGCACCGGTCCACCGCGCGCGCTCGATGACCTCGGCGATCGCCACGTTCTCGGCGCCGCGCGGCCGGGACGCCAGGAAGCGGCTGTATCGGTCACCCTCGGCAGTGGGGGCATGATCGATGGCGCGGGAGTCCTCAGCGTGCACGATCATCATGGAGTCGAACTCGGCCAGCACCCGCATGTCCTTCTCCATCTCGTCGGCGTCGAGATGCGGGAATTCGTCGACGCCGGAGTGCAGCAGGAAGCACTTGAAGCCGAAGACGCCGTCGTCGTGCAGGCCGCGCAAATCCCCGGTGTTGCCGGGGATCGCGCCGCCCCAGAAACCGACGTCGATGTGTAGCTTGCCCGAGGCCGCCGCGCGCTTGGCATTGAGCGCTTCGACGTTCACCGTCGGGGGAATCGAGTTCAGCGGCATGTCGATCAACGTGGTCACGCCGCCCGCCGCCGCGGCGCGGGTGGCGGAGTCGAACCCCTCCCATTCGGTGCGGCCCGGCTCATTGACGTGCACGTGCGTATCGACCAGGCCGGGGATCATGACCTGCTCGTCGGTGAGTTCGACGATCTCCGTGGCGGCGAGGCCGCTGCCCAAGGGCTCAATCGCGACGATGCGACCTTCGCGAATACCGATCTCGCGGGCGACGATCCCCGCCGTCGTCAGCGTGCGTTTGCCGCGGACCACCAGGTCGAGATCGGAGTGGTTCGACTGCTCGCGGGTGTCGGCGGTCATGGATGGTCTCCGTTGCTGCGAGAATTCCTCATCGTGGAACTGGAGCTCCACTTTTTGGTGACTCTAGAGGGTGGTGCTGAACGCAGTCAATCGCGCCGAGGGTTGACAGGTGGTGTCCCGATGCGAGTTACTTACCCAACTTGCGGAATACTATTTCCGCAAGGTGGAATTCCAGCGGCGACGCGGAGCGTCGGCGCTCCGACCGTGACAGGCGTGTCCATGAGCACAGAGTCCACCGGGCTGATCGGCGACTCCGGTCGTCACGAGGCAACCCCGTTCGCCGGCGTCAGTCCAGATCTGTACAACCCCGATCTCGCGCCCACCAAGCGTGAAGGTCGACGGTGGGGCGCGTACAACATCTTCACCCTGTGGGCGAACGACGTCCACAGCCTCGGCAACTATTCGTTCGCCATCGGGCTGTTCGCGCTCGGCCTCGGCGGGTGGCAGATCCTGCTCGCCCTCGCACTCGGTGGAGTTTTTCTCTTCCTGCTGCTCAACCTGTCCGGGTTCATGGGGGAGAAGACCGGCGTCCCGTTCCCGGTGATGAGCCGCATCGCGTTCGGCATCCGCGGTGCGCAGATCCCGGCCCTCATCCGCGGCGCGGTCGCGATCGCGTGGTTCGGCATCCAGACCTACCTCGCGTCGGTGGTGCTGCGGATCATGATCATCGCGCTCGCACCGTCCGCCGAGACCCTGGACTCGAACAGCTTCCTGGGATTGTCGACGCTCGGCTGGATCTCGTTCGTCGCGCTCTGGGTGATCCAGGTGATCATCGTCAGCTACGGCATGGAGATGATCCGCAAGTACGAGGCGTTCGCCGGTCCGGTCATCCTGATCACGATGATCGCTCTCGCGATCTGGATGCTCAACAACGCCGACTGGAGCATCGCGTGGAGCACGCCCGACTCGCTGACCGGCCTCGACATGTGGCTGAAGATCATCGGCGGCGCCAGCCTGTGGGTCGCGATCTACGGCACGTTCGTCCTCAACTTCTGCGACTTCACCCGTAACGCGACATCGAAGCCGGCAATCGTGCGAGGCAACTTCTGGGGCATCCCGCTCAACATGCTGGTGTTCGGCGGCATCGTCATCACCCTGGCCGGCGCGCAGTTCCGCATCGACGGACGCGTCATCGAGGCACCGGCCGACATCGTCCAGGAAGTGCCGAACACCCTGCTGTTGGTGCTCGCCGCACTCGCGCTGCTGATCCTGACCATCGCCGTGAACCTGATGGCGAACTTCGTCGCCCCGATCTATGCGCTGAACAACCTGTTCCCGAAGCACCTGAACTTCCGTCGCGCAGCATTCATCTCGGCCGTCATCGGCCTGGTGATCCTGCCGTGGAACCTGTACAACACCCCTGCCGTCATCAACTACTTCCTCGGCGGACTCGGTGCCATCCTCGGTCCGCTGTTCGGCATCATCATGGCCGACTACTGGCTGGTGCGGCGTTCGAAGATCAACGTGCTGGACCTGTTCACGACCGATGCGAAGGGCGAATACCACTACGCGAAGGGCATCAACGTCCGAGCCGTGATCGCCCTCGTCGTCACCGCGGTGGTGGCCCTTCTGCTGGCGTTCGTCCCGGCCTTCAAGGTGGTCGCGGAGTTCTCGTGGTTCATCGGGGCGGGGCTCGGTGCGATCGTGTACCTGGCGGTCGCGGACCGTCGCGGACCGTTCAACGATGTCTCCGGTGAGCCCATCGCCGTGGACAGCACGCACTAGGGGAGTGCCGTGAGAATCCTCGTAGCCAACGTCAACACGACGGCCTCGATGACCGATGCGATCGCCGAGTCGGCGCGCGGAGTCGCATCTTCGGGTACCGAGATCGTCGGCATCACACCGCGATTCGGTGCGGACTCGTGCGAAGGAAACTTCGAGAGCTATCTTGCCGCCATCGCTGTCATGGACGCCATCACCGCGTACCCTGAACCGTACGACGCCGTGATCCAGGCCGGCTACGGCGAGCACGGGCGTGAAGGTCTGCAGGAGTTGCTCGACGTCCCGGTGGTCGACATCACCGAGGCGGCCGCGTCGACGGCGATGTATCTCGGACACAAGTACTCGGTCGTCACCACGCTCGACCGCACCGTCCCGCTGATCGAAGACCGTCTCAAGCTCGCGGGACTCGACGCACGGTGTGCGTCGGTACGGGCGTCCGGACTCGGTGTGCTCGAACTCGAATCAGATCCCGATCGGGCGGTCGAGGCGATCGTGCGCCAGGCGCGAGAGGCGGTCGAGCACGATCGCGCCGAGGTGATCTGTCTCGGCTGCGGCGGCATGGCCGAACTTGAGGCGAAGGTGAAGGCCGCGACCGGCGTCCCGATCGTCGACGGAGTCCGCTCGGCCGTCACCATCGCCGAAGGTCTGGTTCGGATGGGTCTGACCACATCGAAGGTGCGGACCTACGCGGCGCCCCGGGTAAAGAAGGTCACCGGCTGGCCATTCCGCGTGTAGGCCAACCGAATCGCCTCAGAGCATGATCTGGCGGTTGACGTCCTTGTACAGCAGGTAGCGGAAGTTCGACGGTCCGCCCGCGTAGCACGCCTGCGGGCAGAACGCGCGCAGCGCCAGGAAGTCACCTTCCTGAACTTCCACCCAGTCGCCGTTGAGGTGATAGACGGCCTTGCCTTCGAGCATCAGCAGGCCGTGTTCCATCACGTGGGTTTCGGCGAACGGAATGGTGGCGCCGGGCTCGAACGTGACGATGTTGACGTGCATGTCGTACGCGAGGTCCTGGGGGTCGAGCATGCGCGTCGTGCGCCATTTGCCGTCGGTCCCCGGCATCGCTGACGGTGCAATGTCCTGCTCGTTGCCGAATTTCACCGATGCGGTGTGGCCCTCGATGGCCTCGTAGCGCTTGCGGATCCACACGAACGTCACGTCGGCGTCGCCGTTGTTGTGGGCCGACCAGTCGGTGCCCGCCGGAAGGTAGGCGAAGCCGCCCTCGGTGAGGGTCTGCGACTGGCCCCCTGCGTCCACGCTGAGTGCCCCGGAAGTGACGAACAGGAAACTCTGCACCTCGGGTTGCGGCTCGGGTCGCTGCGCCCCGCCGCCCGGCTTGACCTCGACGATCGCCTGGAAGTACGTCGTCGCACCCCCGGCGACCGGTCGGTTGAGGATCCATGCGCGCGTGTCGCTCCACTCGGGGAACACCGAGGTGACGATGTCGGAGAGGACGCCGCGCGGGATCACCGTGTAGGCCTCGGTAACGATGGCGCGGTCGGTGAGTAGGTCGGTCTGCGGAGGCAGGCCGCCGCGGGGCGTGTAGTACGGGGCTTTCGTCACTGGTTGCTCCTGGTTGGGCGGCCGAGCGCGATGTCGCGCACGGTGGTCAGGGGAAGATCGGTGGCCGTCTCGATCTCGTCGACGGTCAGGGCGCCGCACACGCTGCCACGATGGATCACGTTGGCGAGCGCGCGCGCGGTGGCCGGCTCGTCCATCACGGTGGAGTCGAGCTGGTGGACGTAGTTGCGCAGGCGCGTGGCTGCGGGTGCGAAGGCGCCACGGTAGAAGGCGTAGGTCGCCAGGTACCGGGTGACGAGCTGGGCGGGGTGCATGTCCCAGCCCTGGTAGATGCCGCGCTCCAGGTGTCGGCGGACCAGTCGGGCGTGCAATTTCCACGCCGTGGCGACGTTGTCGGGGTCACCGACCGGCAGGATGTTGGTCGAGCCGTCGGACATGTGCACACCGGTGCCCGCGACGGCGAGTTGCATGACGTTCTTGGCGTGATCGGCCGCCGGATGCTCCATCGACTGGTAGGCGGCCGCGATACCGAGGGACGCCGAGTAGTCGTAGGTCCCGTAGTGCAGCGAGCTGACGCGGCCCTGGCCGCCATGGATGAACTGGGCAACCGGTGCGCGGCCGTCGGCGCCGAGGATCGCTTGCGGTGTCTCGACCTGCACTTCGAAGCGGATCCGGCCTTGTGGTAGCCGGTTGGCGGCTTCGAGGGCTTCGGCGACCGCGACCATGGCCTCGACCTGGTCGACGGAGGCCACCTTGGGAAGGGTGAGGGTGAGGCCGTCGGGGAGGCCTCCGGAGTCGACGAGCCCGCTGACGAACATGTCGAGCGTGCGCAGTCCGCGTGCGCGGGTGCCTGCTTCCATGCACTTGAAGCGCGTACCGACGAACGGCGTCGAAGTGCCGGCGTCGAGCGCGCTGCGCAGTGCGGCGACCGCTCGCGCGACATCGGCATCCTCGGTCGCATCGTCGAAGGTGCCGTACCCGTCCTCGAAGTCGATGCGGAGGTCTTCGATCGGCTCGGTGCTCAGCTTGTTCTCGACCAGGGATGCGAGAGTCTCTGGCGCGCAGTCGCATCCGTCGCTCGCACCGACGAGCGCGGCCACGGCGTCGAGGCCGCCCGCGTCGCGTGCGGCGGCGAGAGCGGCGGATCCCCACTCGGCCGGCATCGTCGCCGAGTACCGGTTGCCCGGGATGTAGACGGTGTGCACCGGCTGCCGGCGGCCGTCATCGCCGGGGTATCGAGCCATCAGTTCGGCGTCGGTCGCCGCGAGGCGACGGTCGATATCGGTCAGCACCGCATCGTCGAGGCATCGCGTCACGTGTGGCCCCCTATCCGGGGGTGGAGATGAAATTCCACATTGTGGAGTTTAGTTCGCATGCTGCGATAAGTACACGCAGGGTTATCCAGCCCCATGAAAGTTCCATATTGTGGAATGAATTCTGGCCATGTTGAATGGAATGCACATTCGGCGGCCGGGAGTAAATGTATGGCGGAGAAATCAGGCGGTGTGCAGTCGGTCGGGCGCGCATTCGAACTGATGGAGTTGATCGGACGTGCGGGAGGGGAGTGCTCACTGACGGAGTTGTCCGCGGAATCCCCATTGCCGCCGCCGACGATCCACCGTCTGCTGCGCACACTGGTCGGCCTTGGCTACGTGCGTCAACTGCCCAATCGTCGCTACGCGTTGGGTCCGCGGTTGATTCGGCTTGGCGAAGTCGCGAACCGCCAGTTGGGCGCCGTCGCCGGTCCGGTGCTGGAGTCGTTGGTCGACGAATTGTCGGAGACGGCGACTCTCGCGGTGCTCGACGGTGACATGGTGATCTACACCGGGCAGGTCCGGTCTAGGCAGATGGCGCGGACGAACAATGAGGTCGGCAAGCGCGTCGGTCTGCACACGTCCGGTGTGGGCAAGGCCGTGCTGGCCGAATTAGAGGACGCGCGCATTCTGAAACTGGTCACGCAGTCCGGCCTTCCGGCACCTACGAAGAACAGTGCGTCGACCCTTTCTGCGGTGTTTGCAAACGTCGAGCGCGTGCGCGCCGACGGCTTTGCGATTGATGATGAGGAGTTCGAGATCGGTGTTCGTTCTGTCGCGATGGCAGTGCCGGGTGCTCCGACTCCGATGGCAATCGGCATCTCCGGTCCCTTGGGACGTATGGGCAAAGATCTGATCGCCCGCGCTGTTCCCGCCCTGAAGAAGGCGACCGGCGTGATCTCTGAAGCTCTGATCGGGGCGAAAGAGGCGTAGGCGAACAGCCAATACAGCTCGTCGCGCGCGGCGAGGCGGCCGTATCCGAGCACGCCGCCGGGTGCGGCTGGCCATCTGGTGCTCGAAGGTGGGAGTGGCTGTGCGTCGCCGCAGGAGACAAGGGAATCTGCCGGCGAAGCGCTGTGTTACACAAGCTAACCGTGTGACTGGGAAGGTTGCTGGGCAAGCGTATTGCCAAGCCCGTCCTGGTCGCGCTTCTGTGTAATCGACTACTTGACCAGTGAGTTCTTGATGCTTCTGCGGCGCGCCTTGCGCAGTTCCAGCATGCGGCTGTGGGTGATCGCCAACACTGTCAGCAACGCCGGCGCCTGGATGCAGATGGTCGCGCAGAACCTCCTGATCCTGCAGCTCACAGGGTCCGTCGCGCTGACCGGCCTCTCCTTGTCGATTCAGGCCCTGCCGGGTCTGCTGCTCGGTGTTTCCGGCGGCGCGCTGGTTGATCGCTGGCCACGGCGCCTGACCGCCGGGTTGGGCCAGGTTGTGATGGCGGTGATCGCCTTCATCACCGCTGCGCTCGCCGCGACCGACATGTTGAATGTTCCGCTGTTGATGGCGCTCGGCCTGATGACCGGCCTCGTGGCGACCGTCGATGGTCCCGCCTGCACCCTGCTCGGCAACGACCTCGTGCCGCGACGCGACGTGCCGTCGGCGATCGCCATCGGATCGGTCGTCGGCAACGTCGGCCGACTGGCCGGCACGGCCGCGGGTGCGCTCGTCGCCTCGATGGGGGTATCGGTCGCCTACGCGGCCAACGGGCTGTCGTTCCTCCTCGTCGCGCTCACCATTCCGTTCCTCAAACTGGTCCACGAGCCTGGTGGCGACGACGAGGAAGTTCCCGAGCATGGAGGTCGCCGAGATGGGTTGTCGTACCTCGCGAAGAACCGCGTGCTGCTCGCTCTCGTGGCAATCGGGGCGTTCACCAGCCTGTTGGGCCGCAACTACTCGTTGAGCATGGCTGACCTTGTGACGGGACCGCTCGGTGCCACCGGCACCATGTACGGCGTCGTGGCCTCCGCGCTGGCGATCGGGGGGATCGTGGGCTCGATCATGGCTGGCAGGGCACAGGCGCCGCAGTTGCGGACGGTCGTATTGCTGTTCACTGCCGCGGCCCTTCTTCAGGTGCTCGGTGGGCTCTCGCCTCTGGTCCTGATCCTGATCGCCGTGGTGATCCCCATGGCGGCGGCTGAAGCCGCGGCGGCGACGACCGCAGCCACCATGCTTCAGACCGTCCCGCCGCGGCACCTTCGCGGTCGAGTGCTGGGGGCTTGGCGAACGGCCAGTACCGGCTGGGGGCTGGCCGGCCCGCCCGTACTTGGGCTGATCCTCGAGACACTAGGGACTCGCACCGGACTGGTTGTCACTGGTATCACCGTTGCGGCCGTGCTCACCCTCGGCGGTGCGGCATACCGGCGTCGCCACGGCGTACCGGACGACTCGATGCCCACGTCGGTCGAGCGGACCCTGGAACTCGTCAGCGCGGTTGGGGTCGAATCTGAACGCGATGCGCGCAAGCAGGATTTGGCTGCTCGCGCCCCCGAGTTGAGCGCGGCCTGACGCCGAACATATCAATGGTGTCTCAGCTGGAGAAGTGACGCGCTGTGCTCTATGTGACGGTCTCTTCGATAATGCGGTGAGTCCGAGGTTGATTCGGCATGGCGAGGTCGCGAACCGCCAGTTGGGCGCCGTCGCCGGTCCGGTGCTGGAGTCGTTGGTCGACGAATTGTCGGGCAAGCGCGTCGGCCTGCACACGTCCGGTGTGGCCAAGACCCCTTAACCCAAGCTGGCGATCTCCGACTCGCTGAACCCGAACTCGGACAACACCTCCCGGGTGTGTTCACCCAACGTCGGCGGATGCCGGTCCGGTTCGGTCACCGCGGGGTCGAAGTGCAATGGGGTGCGTACCAGGGTGGTGGAGCGGGATCGGTTCTTGGTCAGGGTGAGTAGTCGTCCCGTCGGGCCGGGCAGGACGTCGCCCAGTCCGGCGACGCGCACGGCGGCGACACCGCGGGCGGCGGCGACGGCCAGCACCGACTCGACGCCATCTGCAGGCAGGTATGGGCCGCTGTGCGCGCACGGCTCGTCCACCCACACCGCACCGTCCGGACACTGGAGTACCTGGCCGCCGGCGTGGTGATCCGCCCCGGCGATCAGGTCGGTCTGTGCATACAGTTGCGCATCGAGGAGATTGAGCGTGATCACGCTTCCGGATCCGGTAAGCCTGCGCCGCCGGACGGCGGCGAGCACCGCGATCCCGGCGAGTATGCCGCCGGCGAAGTCAGGCAGGCTGACTCCGAGCCGGACGGGGCGATCCGGATCGGTGGCCAGCATCGCCCCGCTGATGCCCTGGATCAGCGGATCGTTTCCCGGCGCAGTGGACAGCGGGCCCGACTCCCCGAATGCGCTTACCGCACAATGGATTAACGCTGGATTGTGCCGCGTCACGGTCTCGGCGTCGAGGCCGAGCCGCGTCGCAGCATCCGGCCGGAAGTTGTGTATCACGACATCGCAGTTCGTCACCAGCCGGGCGACGATCTCTCGGCCTCGCGGGGTTTTGAGATCGAGTTCGACGCTGCGCTTGCCCCGGTTGAACCCGAGAAAGATGGCACTGTCTTCCTCGGAATACACATTGCCCATGGAGCGGCTGATCTCGCCGCGTCCCGTCGGTTCCACCTTGATGACGTCGGCGCCCAGATCAGCCATCAGCATGGTGCACCACGGCCCGGCCACGAAGTGGGTGAAGTCCAGGATCCGCAGACCAGCCAGTGGCGCCGTCATGACGACAGTGGGGCCAGTGACAACGGGGTCCAATCGGGGTGGCACAGCCGCCACGCTGCTTCCACCGTCCAGTAGTTCCCGTAGGGCATGACGTCCTCCTGCGGGAAGCGGGAGAAGCCGGCGCCGGCCTTGTCCTCGGGCAGTCGGCCCCAGCTGCTGTGCAGCACCACCCCACCCGTGGTCATATGGCGAGTGAACAGCGCCTCGGCGATGTCTTGGCCGGCCTGCCGTGCCCACGTCGCAGACTCGGCATCCAGCTCGGCCAGCCGCAACAAGGCGTTGGCTGCGATGGAGGCGCTGCAGGAGTCCTGTGGGATGTCCGGGGCGGCGGGGTCGCCGAAGTCATAGAACGGCACGTGTCCTGCGGGTAGGTGGTCGACGTACCACCGCGAAGCCGCCCTGGCGACGTCCAGGAACCGCTGATCGCCGGTGGCCTCGTAGGCATTGACATGACCGTGCATGGCCCAGGACTGACCGCGTGCCCAGGTTGTGGTGTCGTTGAGCGCCTGCATGTTGAACCGCTTGCGCACGGTCGCCGTCTCGAGATCGAATTCTATTGCCTGGTAGGTTGATCCGTCCTCGCGGATGATGCCGCAGTCGAGTAGTCGCCGGGTGTGTCGCAGCGCGTACTCGGTGACCTCAGGATCCTGCGGGTAGGCCCAGTAGAACGGCAACAGGTTCAGTCCGGTGTCGATGACCGCACGATTGACGCCGGCAACCTGCAGGAAAACCCCGAAATGCTCGTCGAAGTTGCGTGCGTACTGGCGCACCGCCCGCAGCCCCAGTTCGGCCAGCTGCGAGTCCCCGGTCAGGCGGGCGCCCAGACACACCGCGTAGAACAGGTCGCTGCCTGCTGCGGAGAAGCGCGGCGGCCGCTCCGACAGCGTCCGCCCCACGATGTTCGCGAGCGTCGAGGCCGCCGAACGTATCTCGTCATCGCCGAAATGGTCGGCGAGCAACCACAACCGGCCGGCCAGGAAACCGGTCCACTGGAACTCCCGCCAGGTGTCGGGCAGATACTCCGACTGGCGCAGATAGCCTCCGGTGTCGTAGGTGAACCGGGGGACCGCACCCGGCTCGCGCAACATGTCGAGCACCGGCTCGGCACCTCGGCGCGCGGCGGCCAGTGCGAGTTCGGCGGCGGTTTGCGGGGTTACCAGGGTGGTCATCTCTACGACTCCTCCAGCCAGGTCAGGATTTCTTCGTTGTGTTGACCGAGTGCGGGCGCGGTGCGTCGGACGTCCGGCCGTTCTCCGTCGAATCGCATCGGCAGACCCACGGTCGGCACCGCGGGCCCGTCGGGGCCGGCCGCAAGTGTGCTGATCAGTTGGTTGTGCACCACCTGGGGGTCGGTGAGTGCCTCGCCCAGTGAGTTCACCGGCCCCACGGGCACTCCGGCGCGCTGTAGCCGCTCGAGCCACAGGTCGCGGTCGGCGGCGGCGAACAGGGGATTGAGGACGGCGATCAACTCCGGGCGGTTGGCCACCCGGTCACGATTGGTGACGAACCGGCTGTCCTCGGCCAGATCGTCGCGCTCCAGTGCGGTGCACAGCAGGCGCCAGAACTTGTCGTTGATGACCGAGAGGTAGAACCACTTGCCGTCGGCGCACTCGAAGGCCTGGTACGGCGCGAACTGCGGGTGCGCGCTGCCCAGGCGGGGTTGTTCCTCGCCGTTGATCAGGTACTCCTGAGCGCGGGGCCCCAGCGCGAAGACCTCGACATCGAGCAGGTTCAGCGAGACCCGGCAGCCCCGGCCGGTGCGTTCCCGGCCGTGCAGGGCCGCCATGATGGCGTAACCGGCCATCATGCCGGCCCCGAAGTCCGGGACACTGACTCCCTGGCGTGCGGGCGGCCCGTTCTCGGCGCCCGTGATGGCCATGGCGCCCGACATCGCCTGGATGATCGGGTCGTTGCCGGGCAGCTCCAAGCCGGGACCGGACTCGCCGAACGCGGAGATGGAGGCGTACACCAGTCGCGGGTTGATCGCCGAGAGGGTGTCGTATCCGGCACCGAGTTCATCGGCCTTGCCCGGGCGCAGGTTCTCGACCACGACGTCGGCGCGGGCGGCCAGCCGGTGCAGTGCCGCCCGTCCCTCGTCGGATTTCAGGTCGAGCGCGATGCTGCGCTTGTTGCGGTTGAGCGCCAAGAACACCGCGCTGCGCTCACCGGCGTACACCGCCCCGGCATCGCGGGACATGTCGCCCTTCGGTGGTCGTTCCACCTTGATGACGTCGGCGCCCAGATCGGCGAGCACCATCGTGCACCACGGTCCCGCGGCCAGGTGGCTGAGATCCAGGACGACAAGCCCGGACAGGGGTTGCGTTGGTTCTGGGGACGTCATTGCCTCTTCCATCGAATATGTGCGGAGGCAGCGTCCCGTCGAACTAGCCGGTCGGATGGAGCGCTGCCGAAATTCCTTGTGCCGCAGTGCGAACCTGGGCGCCGAGTTCGGCCAGGTCGGCGTTGGGATCGAGATTGGTCAGACTCAGTGCAGCGACCGGTTCGCCCTTGGCGTTGAGGATCGGGGCCGCGACACCCCAGATCGCCGGATGGAACTCGTGGCGATCGGTGGCCCACCCGGTGCGGTTGGCCTCGTCCATGGCAGCTTCGAAAGCCGCAGCATCGGTGATGGTGTCGGTCGTGACGGCCACGAAATCGTGCTCGGCCAGCCACTGGCTGCGATACGCCGCCGGAAGCCCGGCCACCAGTGCCTTCCCCAGTGATGTCGCATGCGCGGGCAGCCTGGTTCCGACGTGCGTGATCACCCTCACCGGGCTGCTCGGGTCCTCGACCTTCTCGAGGTACATCACGTCGTGTCCGTCGAGCACCGCCAGGTTGCAGGTCGATTGCGTCTGTCGGGACAGCTCCTCCATGATGGGACGGGCCAGTTCGCGGAGTTCGCCCACCTCCAAAGCCGTTGCAGCCAGCGCAAACAGACGCATGCCCATCCGGTAGCGCTGAGTGGTCTCGTCTTTGACCACCAACCCTCTGGCCACCAGCGTCTGGAGCAGGCCGTGTGCGGTGCTCTTGGGGATGTCGAGGGCCTGTGCGATCTCCATCAGGCGCAGCGGGGTCTTGCGTTCGCCCAGGAGCTCGAACAACGAGATGACCCGATCCACCGAGCGGACTGTGCCGTCCTGACCGACCACCGATTCCGCCTCTCGTCAATACTGTGAGCTGGATTGAGACTAACGTCGTGCCGCGACCGACGCGATGGTCACCCGGCGCGCGGCTCATGTCGCCGTCACCTGGGTCAACGGCGCCTTACCGGCCAGCACGGCCAGCACGTTGTCCGCCGCCAGCAACGCCATGGCGTCGCGTGTCTGCACACCGGCACTGCCGAGGTGCGGCGTCAGCACCGTGTTGGGCAGTGCGGTCAGTCCGTCGGTCACGGCCGGCTCGTACTCGTACACGTCCAGCCCAGCGCCGGCGATGCGCCCCTCCGACAGCGCTGTGACCAGCGCGGCCTCGTCGACCAACGGACCCCGAGAGGTGTTGATCAGCACCGCACCCCGTTTCATGGCGCGCAGTTCGCTGCCGCCGATCAGGTGATGCGTCTGGGGCGTCAGCGGGCAGTGCAGACTGACCACATCCGATGTAGCCAGCAGCTGATCCAGTTCCATCGTCGCGACACCCGCGGCAGCCGCTGACTTGCCCTCCAGTGCAACGACGTTCATACCGAACGCCGTTGCCCTGCGGGCGACCGCCTGCCCGATGCGGCCGTAACCCACGACGCCGAGTTGCAGGCCAGCGAGATCACGGCCCAGCATCCACCGCGGTTCCCAGCGCCACGGTTGTCCGCTACGCAGAAACGCATCTGCTTCGACGATCCTGCGTTCGACGGCCAGCAGCAGTCCCATCGTCAGGTCCGCGGTGGACTCGGTGAGCACGTCGGGGGTGTTGGTCACGATCACCGAGCGCGCGGCCGCCTCGGCCAGATCCACGTTGTCAAAACCGACGGCCAGGTTGGCCACCACTTGAAGCTGCGGCCCGGCGGAGTCGAAGAACTCCGAATCCACCGAGTCGGTCAGCAGTGTCACCGCGGCTGCGGCGCCCGACACCGCGTCGAGTACCTGCGGCCGGGTGGCCTGGGGGCCTGGTCCGATCAGCACCGGCAACCGGCCTTCGGCCAGGCGGGCCATCGCGGGGTCCCCCAGATGGCGTGACACGAAGACGTGCGGTGCCGTCACAGCAGATCGACCAGTCCGGCGATGCCCAGCAGGCCGGCGAACATGACGGCGAAGACGGTGAAGTTGGCGAGCAGGTGTTTGATCATGTCGGTTCCTCCTAGAGTCCGAACAGTTGGCCGCCGTAGTAAGTGACCAGGCGCAGGGAGAAATATCCGTAGAAACAAGCCGCGAAGATCATCACGCCGAGCCGGAATCCGCCGAGCCGAATGGGTACCGGCAGCGCGCGCCGGTTCAGCACCATGACCAGGATGGTGTAGACGAACATGACCACACCGCTCAGTGCGGCCGAGACCACCAACAGCACCAGCGGCTGGTTGAAGCCCGCCAGGATGATCGTGCATCCGCAGGTCACCAGGATCCACACGGACAGCGCGTAGATCTTGCTTTCTGACCACCGCGGGTTGTCTTTCAGGTACACGGTTTTCAGCACGTCGGCGACGATGCGGCAGGGGTAGTCAACGTTGGCCAGGGCCGTCAGCAGCAGCCCGCCGCCCCCAACCACCCAGAACAGGGTGCCGAACCAGCCGCCGACGGTTTCCTTGAGCGCCTCACCCATGCCCTGGATAAAGACCAGATCGCCCGACCCGGGGACCTCGCGGTTGAACACCGTCTGGTAGGCGACCATCGACAGAACGAAGATGGACAGGATTGTCAACAGCCAGAACGAGATCAGCTGTTCGACGTTGGCTACTCGCCACCAGCTACGGAAGCGGCGCAGGTTTTCCTCGTCCTGGCGGACCATGCTGCCGGTGGCCGTCGCGGCCACGTCCTCACCGGTGACCGGCGAGACCACACGCGGGATGTGGGCTCCCATGCCGAAGCCCTTGTCTCGAATCCAGTTGCTTTGCGCCAGATTCGACAACGCACCCGCACCGGCGAAGGCGATGGCGCCGAGCACCACGGCCGGGCTGAGACCCTCCGGGATGGCGCCGAGGCCGGTGCCGATACCGCTGACCGCAGTGTGCAGGTCACCCCAGGCCTGCGGTCCGATGGCTGTGGTGAGTGCGACGATGAGAAAAGCGACAACCGCGACCACCTTGAAGGTCTCGATCTTTTCCACCGTGTTGTAGACGACAGGGGAGAGGGTCAACGTGATGGCCATGGCTATGAGCGCTATCACCGCCACCCAGGAGGCGGTCCGGCCTTCATAACCGAGGGCGAAACCCAGGGTGGCCGCACCACTGGTGGCCCAGCCCGGCCAGACGATACAGATGAACGCGCAGACCGCCATGATGGCGCCCCACGGTTTCCACAATCGGACGAATCCGGCGATTGCCGTCTCGCCGGTGGCCAGCGTCCACCGCTCGATTTCCATGTTGAGGAAGTACTGGACGGTGACGCCCACGATGGCTGCCCACAGCATCACCAGACCGACCTTGGAGGTGATGTACGGCCACAGGATGTATTCGCCGGAACTGACGGCCAGCGCCGTCATGATGATCGACGGTCCGATGACCTTTTTCAGCTTGGGCGCCTCCGGGATGTCCTTGTAGGGCATCGGCGGCAGGAACTTCGACGGTGGTTCGGGCGCGTAGGTGGTGTCCGTGTGGGACATGGCTTGTCCTTTGTTGGGAGGACCGCCCGGTCGCGTCGTCACAGGCCCGGGGCGAGGTAGACGGTCTTGGTCTGGGTGAACGCGGCCGCACTGGTGTAGCCGATCGAGAATGCGCCCACCCCCGATTGTTTCACCCCTCCGAACGGCACGTGCGGTTGCGAGATCGTCCCGTGGTTGACGTGCACCATTCCGGCACGGGCCTCCCGCGCGAAGCGCATCGCCACCGACATGTCGCGCGTGAAAACGACTGCGGCCAAACCGAAATCAGTGTCATTGACCACGTGGATGGCCTCGTCGACGTGGCTGACTCTGGTCACGGTCAGCACAGGACCGAAGATCTCCTCGCGGGCCACCCGCATCTGCGGAGTCACCTGGTCCAGGACCGTCGGCGCATAGTAGAGGCCGTCGGGGACGGGGCGGACCGCCGAGGTGCGCACCGCACCGTCGGACAGTCCCAGATCGACGTAGCCGCTGACCCGCTCGTACTGGTTGCGGCTCACCAGCGGGCCCACCTGGGTGGCGGGGTCGGTGGGATCGCCGACCACCAGGCCGTCCCACACTGTGCTGACGGCCTCGACGAACCGGTCGGCGATGGCGTCGGCGACGATGACCCGGCTGATGGACGTGCACCGCTGACCGGCCGCCTGCACCGCGGCAGAGGTGATGTGGCCGATCACGGCGTCGAGGTCGTCGGCGGATTCGACGAATGCGGCGTTCTTGCCGCCGAGTTCGAGCTGCACCTGCCCGAGGCGGGCGGCCACGGCCAGGTTCACGGACCGGCCGACGGCGGTGGATCCGGTGAACGACACGGCGTCGACGCGGCGGTCGTTGACCAGCGCGTCACCCACTGTGGAGCCATGACCGCACACGACATTGAGCACGCCCGCGGGGATACCGGCCTCACGCGCCAGATCGGCCAGGGCCAGTGCCGTCAGTGACGTCTCCAGAGCCGGCTTGAGTACCACGGTGTTACCGGTGACCAGGGCAGGGGCGAGTTTGCGCAACGGCGCCACGGCGGGGAAGTTCCACGGCGTGATCGCGGCCACCACACCCAGCGGTTCGAGCTCGGTGTAGATCAGCTGACCGGGGGTGCGACTGGGGATGGTGGCGCCGGACAGCCGGGTGCCTTCGGCGGCGGCGAACTCGGCCTCCATGCGGGCACGGCCCAGCTCGCCGCGCGACTCGGCCAGCGGCTTGCCCATCTCGCGGGTCATCAACGACGCCAACTCCTCGGCGTGCGAGGCGATGAGGGCCATCCACTCACGGATCAGGTCGCCCCGCACGGGCGCGGGCGTGGCCTGCCACTGCCCCGTGGCCGCCACAGCGGCGTTGAGGGCCGAATCAATCTCTGCGGCAGTGGCTTCCGGTACCAGGCCTACCAGGTCGTCAGGGTCGGCGGGATTGCGGCACTCGTGGGTGGTGGTGGCCGGTGATGGTCGGTTGTCGATGAAGTTGGCCGGCGTCTTGATCCGCTCGGCGATGGATGTGGTCATGCGTCGATCCTTTCGGCGTCAGTGGCGGGAACGAGGTGAAGCTTGTCGGCCCAGGGGCGTACCCAGTGGCCGTTGTCGATGTCGCGGGTGAAGGACTCCTCGCGAGCGGCGATGGCGCGGGCCTCGGCCGCAATGTGGTCGGCGTCGGCGACCGGCACCACCACCACGCCGTCGCGGTCGGCGACGATCAGATCGCCCTGATGAATCACACTGCCGCCCACCGTGATCCGGCCACGAATCTCACCCGAACCGTCCTTCCACGGGCCGTGCGGGCAAACCCCTTTGGCGTATACCGGCAGGTCGATGTCGCGCAACTCGGGCAGATCGCGGATCACGCCGTCGATCACCACCGCCTTCGCGCCCTTGGTCGCGGCGTAACGCAGCAGCAGTCCGCCTGCGATGGCGCGGTCCAGCGCGCCGCCTGCGTCGACGACCAGAATGTCACCGGGGCGGACCAGATCGGTGGCCCGGTGCACCACAACGTTGTCGCCGGGCTCGGATCGCACGGTGTGGGCCGGACCCACGACATGAGTCGCGTCATCGACACCAGAGAGCGGCACCAATCCCACGGCGCACCCGCTGCGTCCGCGCGCGTCGGAGACGCAGCCGGTGGGCAGGCCGTCGAATAAGGCGAGCACCGCGGGGTCGGGCGGGTCCACCTCGGGATACAACAGGGCGCTGCTCATCGGTCCAGTCCCGGGTTGATGACGGCCTTCATGACGGAGCCGGCCCGGACATCGGCCATAGCCCGGTTGACGTCGGACAGGGCGTACTCCGTGGCGATGCTGCGGACGTCGAACCGTTCCAGGACCGCAGGCAGGAGCTGCACGTAACGGATGTAGTGCCGGGCCGAGAACCCCCAGGAACCATGTACCCGCAGCTGCTTTCGCGTGATGTAGTGCGGATTGATCGGCGTGGCGCCGTTGTCGGTGTACTGGCCGATCACGCTGTACTGGGCTCCCGGGCGGCACAGGTCGATGCCCTGGGCAACCGCCGCGGGCACACCCGCACACTCGAGCACCACGTCGGCACCGAGTCCGCCGGGGGTCAGCGCGCGGACGGCCTCGGCGCGTTCGGCGGCATCACTGCCGTCGGTGACATCGAAGTAGTCGTCGGCCAGTCCCAGCGCTTCGGCCTGTTCCAGCCGGGCGGCGGGCCCGCCGAGCATGATGATCCGCTTGGCGCCGACGAGGCGGGCATAGATCGCCGCGGCGACGCCGACCGGTCCGCTGCCCTGCACCACCACTGTGTCGCCGACCCCGATGGTGACCTCGTCCAGAACACCGTGCACCGCGGTCGGGCCCGCGCAGCCCAGTGGGATGACATCGCGCGGCTCCACCCCGGACGGCAGCTTCACCAGGACGGTGCCGGGCTGGAGATAGATCTGATCGGCCCAGCCGCCGGAAAGGTGGGGGAAAACATCTGCCGACTGGTTGATGCCGTAGATGCGGCGCGAACCCACGCACAGCGTGGGCTGCATCTCGACCAGGCAGTACTTGCAACGCCCGCAGGAGATGTTGTTCAGCCACGACACCGCGTCGCCCGGGGCCAGCGGTTGGCCGAGCACGTCATGGGTGAGTCCCTCGCCGAGGGTGTTGATATAGCCCGTGGCTTCGTGGCCGAGCACCACGGGAACCGGAATCGGCAGCTTTCCTCGCTGCAGATGGAGGTCGGTGCCGCAGATGCCCGCGTAGGCGATGTCGACGATCGCCGACATCGGTTGGGGCTCTGGGACATCGAACATGGCGACTTCGACGTCGGTCTCGAACTTCTGCAAAACCGCGGCACGGCTCTTGGTCATGTACGCCCCTCCAATTTGTTCCTATATGCGAACCCGGTTCGAAATAAGGTACCATCGCTGTGACGCGGGGCACAAGCCAGGAACGCCGGCATCAACCATCACAGGAGGAGGACAGACCTATGTCTCAGTGCATCGACTCAGCTCAGGTACTGCTGGAGGTCGCGAGGCGACATCTCGGCACCGCGGTCGACACGCTGGCGGACAGCACCCGGAACGCCGATGGCCGCGTCGATCAGCAGGCGCTCGACGCCCACCAGGTGGACCTGGCCGACGTGGCACTGGTGGCGTGCCTGCTGGGGGCCGGGGAATCGCTGGCCCGCCGTGCCGCCGCCGGCACCGCCGGGCCGAACGGTGACGCGTTGGCCCTGGGCTTCGCCGGATATGTTGCCGGCGAGGTGCTGTCGAAGTCTGCAGGGCGCCACACGTTGTGGGGTGGCGGGGTGGAGTTCCCGGCCCGCGCGCTGGCGGAGGCCCGCGACGTCGGGCTGCTGACCGCGATTGCCGCCGGGCTACCACCGCAGGGATATCGTGACCTGCCGATCGGGGAGGATCTGGACACCGCACGCGCGGTGTTCCGCGATTTCGCCCGGGATCGGATCGAACCCTTCGCGGAAGCGCTGCACCGACACGACCAGGACATCCCCGATGCGATCATCGGCGAGCTGGCTGCCATGGGGTTCTTCGGGATGGGCATCCCCGAGGAGTACGGCGGTTCGGCTACCGGGGGAGACTCGGCCCACAGCCACGACGACCTGCTGGCCATGCTGGTGGCCACCGAGGAGATCACCCGCGCCTCGATGGGACTGGCGGGCCCGTTTGTGACCCGCCCCGAGATTTTGGCCACCGCGTTGATGAAGGGTGGAGACCCCGCCCAGGCCAAACGGTGGCTGCCTGATGTGGCAGCCGGCGAGAAGATGGTTGCGGTGGCGGTCACCGAGCCCGGATACGGTTCTGATGCAGCAAATCTCACGGTGCGCGCCATCCGCGACGGTGACCACTACGTGATCAAAGGGGTCAAGACCTGGTCGACATTCAGCGGCCGCGCCGAATTGTTGCTCGTGATGGCTCGTACGGGGACTGCCGAACAGCGGCACAAAGGCTTGTCGCTGTTCGTGGTGGAGAAGCCCGCATTCACCGGTCACGCCTGGACCTGGGACAGCCCACACGGCGGACGTCTCGAGGCGCAGGCAATCCCCACCATCGGCTACCGGGGTATGCACAGTTTCGAGATCAGTTTCGATGACCTACGGGTGCCGGCGGACTGCCTGATCGGCGGCGACGACGGACTGGGGCGGGGCTTCTATCTGCAGATGAACGCGTTCGCCAACGGCCGGACCCAGACGGCGGCTCGTGGCGTCGGACTGATGAAGGCAGCTCTGGGTGCGGCATTCCGCTACAGCCACGAGCGTGCGGTGTTCGGCCACCTTCTCTTCGATTACCAACTGACGCAATGGAAGTTGGGCATGATGGCCTGCCACGCGGCGGCCTGCCAGGCCTACGCCTACGATGTGGCCGATTTGTTGGCGGCAGGCGGTGGCCAGCTCGAGGCCTCGATGGTCAAGTCGGTGGCCTGCCGCTCCGCCGAGTGGGTGACTCGGGAGGCGCAGCAACTGCACGGCGGCTACGGCTATGCCGAGGAGTACCCGGTGTCGCGATACTTCCTCGACGCGCGGGTGCTGGCGCTGTTCGAGGGGGCCGACGAGACGCTCGCGCTGCGGGTCATCGGCCGCGGGCTCGTCGAGCGTGCGCCGGCGCGGTGAACCCCTCTGCCATGAGGGTGTTGATCGCCCTTGACAGTTTCAAAGGAAGCATTGATTCGGTGGCGGCGGGCGTAGAGATAGCCAACGGCTGGTCGCGCCGCCGGCCACGCGACATCCTCGAGGTCCTCCCGACCGCCGACGGCGGGGAAGGTTCTGCCGCAGTGATCGAAACTGCGAACCCTGGCTCGCAGTGGTTTTCGACGCCGGTCGAAGGTCCGGACGGCACCATGGTCGAGGGCTCCTGGCTGCTCACACCGTCCGGGACAGCGGTGGTGGAGGTGGCCTCGGCGTGTGGCCTCCCGCAGCGAGGGTCGGCCTCCGCGCTGACGGCCTCGACGTACGGGGTGGGTGAGTTGCTCCGACACGCGCTGGATCACCCGAGTGTGCGGCGAATCCTTGTGCCACTGGGTGGATCAGCGGCCACGGACGGTGGAGCTGGGGCGCTGGAAGCCCTCGGTGCGCGTCTCCTGAATGCCCGCGGTGAGGCGGTGCCGAGAGGCGGAGCGGCCCTGACAGAGGTCTCCCAAGTGGCCGGCGGCATCGTCGCCCCGCCGCCGGCAGGTGTGACGTGCCTGTACGACGTGGCCTCACCGCTGCTGGGAAACAACGGAGCGGCGCGACAATTCGGTCCGCAAAAGGGAGCATCGCCGGACGAGGTGGTGCAACTGGAACGCGGACTGTCCCGATGGGTCCAACTGCTCGGCGGTGGAGCCGACAAGCCCGGAACGGGGGCAGCCGGTGGCACGGGCTACGGACTAGCGCAGCTCTGGGGGGCAGAGCTGCGAGCCGGTGCGCCGGCCCTCGGGGATATCGTGGGTCTTCCGGATGCCATCGACAGAGCCGACATCATTGTCTGTGGCGAAGGTCGATTCGATGATCAATCGTTCCAAGGCAAAGCAGTAGGCCACATCCTCGGCCTAGCGGCTCCCACCCGTCGCCGGGTCATGCTTGTTGCCGGCTCGGCTGACCAAACAGCCCTCGACCGGGTGCAGCAGCACAATCGGGGCGGGTTCAGTGACGCTGTATGTCTGGCGGACCTCGCCGGCGGCGTGCAGATGGCCATTGCCGACCCGGTTACGTGGCTCAATCGGGCCGGCGAAGCATTGGCCGTCGCCGTCGAGCAGGGTTGCGGGAATGGAGCATCGAGGTGAGTCGACGTAACCGGTCGGACCAGGGGCATCTCGGATGGTTTCGACATGCTGTGGCCGAGTACCTGGCAGGCTGGAAATGCACGCCAAATGTGCTGCAGTCAGTGGCTGTCGGCGAGTTCGTCCCCGCCCGTGTAAGCGGATCCGCGACACCCGTTGGGCGAGTTGAATGTCGACCACGATGAGGCATTCACGAATGCCATTGGTCGGAACTGACGGTAACCTCGAGATCGGTTACGTCGCGCGCCATTACGGCGATACGTCACAGTGACGTAATCGTGCTCGCGAACCATGACAATAGTTGGGCTGGGGACCTCGGCGCGGTTCGAGCCTGTTGTCCGTTCTCATTGATTCTGGGGCATTCTCATTGAATCTGGGGTAAGTGCGTGTCTTTCTCATTGAATCTGGGGCACGAGGCTTAGCGTTTATGTGTGCTGACGTCGGCTGTTTCGGCTGGGCCAGGTGTAGCGAGTGCAGTGGACTTGGAGTTCAACACCCGCGAGGGATGCACGCGGCAATCGCTGGACCGATGTGCTGCAACCCGGTTTGAGTTGGACTGTTCACCAGTGCGGAATTTCCCCTCGTTTCGAGGTCAGCGTAACTTTCCCGGGCTGTGGTGGTTCGCCACAACCGGCGCACATGTAGGTCACGAGTCCTGGGTAGAACGTGACCAGTTGATGGCGTTGGATGCCGATCCGGATGTTGTTGGTGTTATGTCGCAACCATTTTGGATTCATTGGCGTGACGGCACGCGGCATGCTCCTGACTACTTCGTGCGGCGCCGCGATGGATCTGTCGTCGTAGTCGACGTTCGTGAGGACGACCGGATCTCTGACGCTGATCGGGACGTGTTCGATCGGTCTGCCGCCACGTGCGCGATGGTCGGTTGGGATTACCTGCGTGTCGGTTCCCTCGATCCAGTGCTGCGGGCGAATCTACGTTGGTTGTCGGGTTATCGGCATCCGCGAGTATTGAAGATCGGTTTGGCTGATCAACTGGCGGAGGTCTTCGCTCGGGTCCGTCCGTTGATGGCTGGTGTGCACGCGGTCGGGACTCCTTTGGTGGTGCTGCCCGTACTGTTTCATCTGCTCTGGCACGGCCGTTTAGTTGCCGATCTGCAAGGAGCGGCACTTGGCGACGACACGGCGATTGGCCTCGGGACCGGGTGGTGACCTGACGTGCGAACGGGTGTCGTCCGAGAGGGAGACGAAATCCGTTTATCAGCAGGTGTTTTCACCGTCGTAACCCTGTCGGGCGGATCAGCTCGACTGGTTGACGCTGTCGGCGAGCAGATTGTGGTGCCGCTCTCGCAGCTGATGGTTGATCCGGCATTGGAATTGGTGTCGGGGTCGCGACCGCCACTGTGTTCTGAGGAAATGCTGGCTGGCATTCCCGAGGCAGCCGTCGAGCAAGCACGGTGGTGGGAGCGCCACATCGTGGAGATCCTCAGCGGCCGCCCGCCTGGGACGGCCGCGGGCATTCGTCCCCGCCCAGAGTTCGACACGGCGAAACGATCTCTGCGGCAGCGTGAGCTGGCCAAGTTGGACGAGCTGCGTGCCGCCGGCCACGACGTGAGTCGGAATGCGTTGCAGCGTCGCCGATTTGCCTACGAACGGGACGGGCTCCTGGGAGTGGTTGACGGGCGCCATAATCGGCGGCGCGCGGTATTCGGCCGTGTGGACGACCGTGTCGTCGCCGCGGTGCGGGATGCGATCGAGGGCGAGACCGACCTGTCAACGGGAACGGTGCAGCGTCTGCAACGGCGGGTCGCCAAGACGCTGGTGGCCACCTATGGTGCCGACGACGCGCCCGCGATGCCGTCGCAGCCCACCTTCTACCGGCTGGTCAAGCGCCTCGCGGAAGGACGGCACACGTTCGGGTCAGCACGGACGCGGCGATCGCTGTCCAAGCAGCCCGATGGCCCATTCGGGTCGATCACCGTGGTGCGCCCCGGCGAGATGGTGGAAATCGATTCAACCCTTCTGGATGTACGGGTAGTGCTCGATGACGGCATGGTAGACCGAGTCGAGCTGACTGCGATGGTCGACAACGCTACGCGGTCCATCCCGGCCGCGGTGCTGCGACCGACGACCAAAGCAGTGGACGCGTCACTGCTCTTGGCGCGGGCATTGACGCCCGAACCGATGCGCCCGGGATGGGCCGATGCGCTGCGGATGTCCCGGTCGGTACTTCCGCACCACAGCCTGACCAGTGTCGATCAGCGCCTGGCCGATGCTGCGGCCAGGCCGGTGATCGCTCCCGAGACGATCGTCTGCGATCACGGGAAAGCGTATCTGTCCCAAACATTTCGGCAAGCGTGCTGCACATTGGGGATCAATCTGCAGCCGGCTCATCCCGACTGCCCGACCGATAAGCCGAAGATCGAGCGGACATTGCAGTCGGTGGGCACCCTGTTCGCACAGTACGTGGCCGGTTACGTCGGTTCATCGGTGGAGCGGCGTGGGAAAAACGCCGAGGACGACGCGGTGTGGTCGATGATTGAGCTGCAGGCGCTGCTGGACGAGTGGATCATCGCGGTGTGGCAGAACCGCCCCCACGATGGCCTGCGGGATCCGGTGACGCCGGGGAAAGCGTTGTCTCCCAACGAGAAATACACTGCCCTCGTTGAGGTGGCTGGCTATGTACCGGTCCCACTGGACGCCGACGACTATATCGAATTGCTTCCCGTGCAGTGGCGCACAATCAACAGTTACGGGGTCCGGATCAACCATCGCACCTATGACGCCAAGGCGCTCAACCCATACCGGCGCCAGCATTCCGGGGTCGATGCCCGTAACGGACAGTGGGAAGTGCACTACGACCCGTATGACGTGTCGAGGATTTGGGTGCGCAATCACCACGAAGACGGATGGCTGGCCGCGACGTGGACGCACCTTCGGTCCTCGCCGGTGCCGTTCGGCGAGACACTGTGGCGCCACGCCCGCTCCGTAGCCGACCGCAGAGGGGCCCAGAAGACCCAGGAAGCGGAGATTGCGGCCATCGCGGAGGACTTGCTGGACCGCGCCGCCGCTGGGCCGCAGCAGCAGACGAAAGCCGAGCGCCGAGTGACTGGACGGACCAGCGCCGCGAGCGCCGGCCGGGACTGGCCGGACCCGACGGAATCATCCGAACATCATGGCCCGTCACCGTCGGAACGGGCCGCCGACAACGAGACTTTCGACGATGACGGCGAGATGGCGGAGGTCATACCCCTGCCGGTGTTTGATGCACGCAAGGAGGCCCAAACGTGGCGACTGTGACCGAGATTGCGGCGGTGGGTCAGTTAGAGGATCGCCGCCAGCCGACCACGACGCTGGAGGGCTGGCGGCGTTTTGTTGATGCCGATCCGCCGGAGTTCACGTTGCTCGCCGACGACGAGTGGGCCAGCCTCGGTGAGGACGAGCGGACGGCCTACAACGAGGCCCGGGTTGCGCATCATTCGGAGCTGGTGGTGGTCACCACGTCGGCGATCGAAGCGATCACCCATCAGGGCCGGCTGTTGACATTGCTCAACCAGCGCGAGATCGGGGCCCGGCGCGGGCTGATCATCTCCGGCGGGGCAGCGACGGGGAAAACTACGGCGATCAAGCAACTGGGTCGGTTTCACGAATTGCGCACCCGTGCACGGTTTCCCGGCGATGAGAGCCGGATTCCGGTGGTGTATGTGACGGCCCCGCCGAAAGGGTCGCCCCGCAAGTTGGCGATGGAGTTCGCACGGTTTCTGGGGCTTCCCACGCTCAATCAGCGGATGAACGTGACCGATATTTCCGATGCCGTGTGCCAGGTGCTCATCGATGCCCGTACCGACATCGTGGTGGTCGATGAAATCCACAACCTCAACCTCGACACCCGCGCCGGCGAAGAACTGTCCGACCACCTCAAATACTTCACCGAGCATCTGCCTGCGACATTCGTTTACGCCGGGATCGAAGTGGAACGCTCGGGGCTGTTCACCGGCACGCGGGGACGGCAGTTGGCCGGCCGTTGCGGGGTGATCCACACCAGCGCATTCCCCGACGCCAAGGAGTGGCGACAACTCGTCGCCGCCATGGAAGGTACCTTGCGTCTGCATCGACACGAACCGGGAAGCCTTGTCGCCCAGGCCCGTTACCTGCACCGCCGCACCGGCGGGATGATCGGCAGCCTGGCCCACTTGATCCGGGCTTCAGCAATCCAAGCGATGCTCGACGGCACCGAGCACATCACCCGCGAGGCCATGGACGATATTTTGATCGACTACGCCGCCCACACGGCCGCGGCCCGCACGGCCAGCTGACGTGGCAACTGTCAGGCCGTGGCCGCGCGGACCACGCCAGCGGCTCCCGCGAACGATCGCACCGTTCCGTTGGGAAGCCGTATCGTCCTACATCGACAGGCTGGCCCGCGCCAACCATATCGGCGTCTCCACACTGCGCGGCCATGTCGCCGAATCATGCGCAGCCCGGCCGCGACCGGACTGGTTGGCCGTCGTCAGCGGCCAACCTGAGCAGGTAATCCGGTCCCGTCTCTGCGGGCTTGCTGGCGACCCCACCGCGCTCAAGCAATATCTCCGCCGCCCTTTGTGTCAAAGATGTATGGCACGCAAGGGAATACACGAACCCGTCTACTGCTACCTGCCTGCACATGTCTCCGTATGCCACCGTCACCGACGCTGGATCGGTTCACCAACGCGCGTTCTTGACGACCAGGTGGATCTTCGTGACCGGCCCACGGTGCTCAGTGCCGGGCGCACGCATCGGCGCTTGGCCCGTCAGTATTCAGAGGTCGACCTTCATGACGCCTTGGGCGACGCCCGCCACATCCTGGTCTTCTGGGCTCACGCAGAGCGTCACGTGGCGGCGGGGATTCTGCAGAATGGCCTAGAAGCGCACGTGGTGGCCTACCCCGATGTGATCGCCGTAGCCGCAACATTGCTCACAGCTCGCCCTCGGGTTGAACAGCCCAGGACGCCAACGGAACCCGCCTGGCCGACGCTACTGCTCGACCGCATCAACGAACGCACCGGCGCCCACCATGCCGACGCCACCCCCGTCGAGCAATGGGCGCAGTACCGACGCCTATTCGCCACTGCCGTATTGACGACACGCTCAGACGGCGCAGAACTGGCGTGTCGCGCTTAGGGGTCGGCAGTCTTGAATGTGCCTTATCAGTAAGGCACTTGTGGTGTGCATCTGACTGTGTCCGACGGTTGTATCTATCGGCTTTCTAATCGTTAGGGACAGTGGTATCTGGCTGGGTGTATCGGCCGGTGAATCATCACCGGCGGCGCTGCTTGCCGGTGATTGGCCGGCGGTGGGTGGTCCAGTACGCGGCCACCGCGCTGACCACCACAGCGAAGGCGGCAATGACGCTGGCCGGGAGGGCGTGGTCCTGCAGCCATCCGGTCGCGGTGGCCGACCAGCCGGTGAGCAGGTTGCCGCCGCTGGCGGTGTGCCCGGTGGCCGCGGGCAGCCAGTACCACGCGAGGTAGGCGCCGGTGGCGATGAGGACAACGGCGGTGACGCGGGTCCCGTGGCGGGCGAGGATACCCAGATGCCGGGTCAGGGCCGTGCCGGCGATGGCGGTGCCGACGCTGACCAGCATCAAGATGGTGGCGGCACCGGCTGTGTATGCGGTGAACACTGCCAGCAGACCGCCCCATCCGCTGGTGGCCTGGGCCTGGGCGATCACCGCGAGCAGTACCCCGAAGGTGCAGGACAGTGACGCCAGGGCGTAGCCGATTCCGGCCGCGAGCACACCACCGGCTGTTGGGGAGTCCGGCCGATGACGCGTCCGGGCAGGCATACGCAGACCGATGGTGCGGCCGGTGAGCATGAAGCCGCCCAAGATGGCCAGGGTGAGCCCGATCGTGATCCCGAGCCAGGGAGCAGCCGTCACCAGGGTCCGGGCACCGGCACTGATCGCGATACCGGCGAGGGTGAGGGTGCCGGTGAACCCGATGGTCAGGACGGCCCCGGTGCGCAGTGCCCGGGCCAGCCGCACGAGCACCGCATCGGTGCCGCCGGTGGCGATGGTGCCGGTGATCCACGCCGGTAGCAGCGCGAACCCGCAGGGGTTGACCGGGGCGAGCATGCCAGCGGTAAACGCGAGCGCGAGCAGGTTCACCGTGCGGCGCTGCTGCCGAGGGCGGCCAGGATCTGATCCTGGGACGGGGCGTGGCCGCGGTAGCTGATCTGCCCGGACGGGTCGATGACGAGGGCGGTGGCCGGCGCGGTCACCTGGTAGCGGCTGGTCAGGGCCCCGTTAGTATCGACGACCGCGGGCAGGCTGGTGCCGCCGATCTGGTCCAGGAAGTGGCGAACATCGGCGGGTTTCTCGGTGGGGACGATGTCGACGGCTAGGAACTTGGCGCTGCCTCCGGCTTTCTCCACGGCCGCCCGAGCAGCGGCCAGGGATTTACCGCCGCCGACGCATTCGCCGCACCCGTAGGAGAAGAACAGGATCGCGGTCGGGGCGGCAGCGGGCAGTTCGACGGTTTTGCCGTCCACCGTGGTCAGTGTCGCCGCCGTCGCCTGGGTTGTGGCGTTGGCGTGTGGCGGTGAGGTCGGATTGCTGGTTGTGGCCGATTGGCCGCACGCGGTCAGCGCGCCCGCTGCCAGCATCACAGCCGTAACGCCCGCCCACCTGTGGGGTGTAAACGAACGCGTTTCAGACATTGTCGATGCTTCCTTTCGTCAGGTCGTCGAGCGTGTGCGTCGCGGGTGAATGGCTGTCGGCGGGACAGCAGTGATCGCCGCGTTGACCGCGGCGGGCGAAGGCGACCACAGCCGCCAGCAGCAGCGCGACGGCTGCCCCGATGACCCATGGATTCTCGAGCAGTCCACACACGGCGGCGAGCGCGCCGCCGGCGATCAGGACTGGCGCGGCGCAACACAGGGCCGTCACCAGCACCGCTGCCGCACCCAGCAGCACGGGATTTCTTCGTGGACGTTGATTCATTGATTTCTCCTCATCAGGTTGGGTGCGGCTGGTCAGCTGCAGCAGCCGGGGTGGGCAGTTGGCGGGGTATGGAGCTGGGTAAGGATTTGTGTGGTCAGGGCTGCGCCGAGTTGGTGGGCCTCAGCGACGCTGACGATCTGACCTTCGGGGTGCTCGGCGAGCCACGGCGCGGCGTCCTGCGCGCAGGTGAAGTAGTGCACCTGGTTGCAGAATGAGGACCGGATCGAGGTGAGGTCGTCGGGGTTGACCAGCGAGACCACCGCGGTCTCGGGCTGCACGCTGGTGACACCGTTTTCGCCGACCGAGACCCTGATCGGGTGCCCGCTGACGGGTGATTCGGATTCGATGCTGGCGGGCCGGTCCAGGATGGTGGGAAAGATGAGGGTGTCCAGGGCGCACCAGGTGTAGAGCTCTTGGCCGGCCACGGTGAATCGGTGGCGGGTCGGGCGCAGGGTCAGGCCCTGGCCGACGATGCGGCCCTGCTCGTCGTATTCGGTGTCGGGTACCGCGGCCAGACGCCGGGTCACCTCGTCAACCGGGAGGCCGACGGCCGCGGCGAGCGCCTCCACGGTGACCGGCTCGCCGGCGGCGAGCAGCCGCAGCAACGGCACCAGCATCGTCGGGTCGAGCCCGGACTCTTCCGGAATGGTCAGGCGGTCAAGGAAATTGGGCATCAGGAACCTTTCGAGTGAGCCATGCGTCAGGATGCGCAGCAGGACAGTCGGGACATATCGGCGCTGAAGGACTGGGCGGCGATTTTGATGCCTTCGGCCATGGTCAGATACGGGGCCCAGGACCCGGCGACCTGGTCGACGGTCATCGCGGCGTCGAGGATGTAGACCGCGGCGGCGGCGATCTCGCCAGCATCCTTGGCGACGGCGGTGATGCCGTGGATGCGGCCGGTGCCGGCGTCGGCGACGAGTTTGATGAAACCGCGGGTGTCTCGGTTGACCACCGCACGCGGCACATGTTTTAGCGGCAGCACCCGGCAGTCGCACCGTGTCCCGGCGGCGAGGAGCTCGGCCTCGGTCGTCCCGGCCGCACCGACCGCGGGGCTGGTGAACGTCACGCGGGGCAGATGGCGGTAGTCGACCCTGCGGCCGGCGTCGGTGAAGATGTTGTCGGCGACCATCGCGCCGTGATGGGCGGCGACGTAGACGAACTCGCGGTGCCCGGTCACGTCGCCGGCCGCCCAGATCCGTGGGTTCGACGACTGCAGCCCGTCGCTCACCACGACCTCGTTGTTCTCGCCGGTTTTGACCTGCACCGCTTCGAGATTCAGGCCGTCGGTGTTCGGACGGCGGCCGGTGGCGACGAGGACTTTCGCGGCACGGAACTGCTGCGTTCCGCCGGTGATGGTCGCGGTGACCGTGACCTGATCGTCGGCCTGCTCGACCTCGCTCACCGTGGCGCGGCGCACCACCCGGATGCCGTCGTCGGCGAACACCTCCAGCAGCGCCATGCCGACTTCCGGCTCTTCCTTCGATGCCAGCGTGGAGCGGACCAGCACCGTCACCGTTGACCCGAGCCGGGCGAACAGTTGCGCCTGCTCCAACGCGACGTAGCCGCCGCCGATCACCAGCAGCGACTCCGGGACCTCGGTGACTTCCATCGCGGTGGTCGAGGTCAGGTAGGCGACGCCCTCGAATGCGGGCGGGATGACTGGGTTCGCGCCGGTGGCGATCAGGTAGTGCTCGGCCTCGATGGTGGCATCGCCGACCTCGATGACGGGCGCGTCCGGGGTTCCGGCGAACCGCGCTTGGCCCTGAATGCGCTGCCAGCCATACGATTCGGCCACGTTGAGGTACTTCTCTGAGCGCAGCGACTCCACCAGATCGTGCGTGCCGGCGATCAGGGCCGCCATGTCCACCGGGCCGGCCGTGGTGGCGATCCCCGGGAACCGGGCAGTGTCGGCTGCGGTATGCCGGGCCTCGGCCGCTGCGATCAGGGCCTTTGACGGCACGCAGCCGGTGTTGACACACGTGCCACCGAAGATGCCGCGCTCGATCATGACGACGGACTTGCCGAGCGCGGTAGCGCGGATCGCCGCGGCCATCGCCGCGCCGCCGGAACCGATGACCGCGAGGTCCAATCCCTGACTCATGCACCCATCCTTGACCTTCAAGTAGGCTTGAAGGTCAAGTGTTCTGAGGAGACATCGTGAGAATCGGGAAGCTCGCCGAGGCGACCGGGGCCACCACCGCGACGCTGCGCTACTACGAAGACGAAGGCCTGCTCCCGCCCGCCGAACGTTCCCCGGCGGGGTATCGCGACTATGCCGCCGACACGATCGCCCGGGTCGGCTTCATCCGACGGGGACAGGCCGCCGGGTTCAGCCTCGCCCAGATTCGGCAGATCCTCGACATCCGTGACAGCGGCCACGCGCCGTGCACGCACGTGCGCGACCTGCTCGACATCCGACTGACCGACCTCGACGAGCAGATCAGCGCACTGGTGGCACTGCGCGAGACCATCGCCCGGCTGCGGCAGGGCGCCGAAAGCGTCGACCCGGAATCATGCAGCGCCGATGACGTATGTCGATACCTCTAGGAGCCACCTCCGTGGCACCGGAGGCATGTATTTCGTCAAGTCCGTTGACCCCGGCAGTCGTCATGAATTTCCGCCCCACTGGAGGTCGTTGGTGCGCGGGAGCGCGGGGTCTGCTGAGCAGTAGGCTCACCCGATGCGGTGGGATTTCACTCGAAGCTGGTCGCATTGGCCGTGCTGAGCCCAGCCACACTCGTTCAGGCGATCGCCACCTTCGCCATCACCAATATCGACGACATCGTGGTCCTCGCGGTGATGTTCGGCCAGGCGCCCGGTCATCGTGGCGCAGCCATCCGAGTGACCGCCGGTCAGTACCTCGGCTTCACCGCCATCTTGGCAGTTTCGGTTGGCGGCGCACTCCTGGGTGCCACGCTGCTTCCTCCAGCCGCACTGCCGTACTTCGGGCTGCTGCCCATCGTGTTGGGGCTGCGGGCGGCATGGCTGGCCTGGCGGGATCGCCGCACCCAACCGGCGCCGACCGATGATCCCGCAACACTGTTGACGCCTGGCACCTGGCAGGTCGCAGTCATCACCTTCGCCAACGGCGGCGACAACATCGGCGTGTACGTTCCGATCTTCGCCGTCTCAACGATCGCCACCATCGGTGTTTACATCATCGTGTTCCTCATCGGTGTGGCCATCTGGTGCGCGGCCGGCCGATATTTCGCCTCCCACCCGATCATCGCCAAAGCACTCTCACGCTGGGGCCACATCGTTCTGCCCGTTGCACTGATCACAATCGGGGCCCTCATCCTCATCAAAGGCGGAGCGTTCGCCCTCTAGCTCGGAGCAACTTCACCACTCAGGGCCAGGAGGCGCTCCTGCATCGGCATGTGTTGGCGTTCAACCACTTTGGTGATGTCCCGGCCCGTATCCGCTATGACAATCTAAAACGGGCGGTGGCCAAGGTGCTCAAAGGCCGCAGCCGGCACCCGAACTACCAACACGAGCGAGCGCACCACAGAATCATGATCGTGTGTCACGAGAGACACGATCACAGTAGTTATACCGAAGACGTACCCGAGCCAACGGAATCGACAGGAGACCATTCCGGCTACCCTGCTGCGCTCGCAGCCGGGCGCGGAAGCAGGGTTGCCCCAGATTCAATGAGAAACGTCGCGATCGAAATTCTCATCCAATCTGGGGCAATGCAGGTCAGACTAGTAAATGTGCCCCAGATTCAATGAGAACGGACATGTCCGTTCTCATTTGATCTGACACAGGACCAGTGAGCTGAACTGCGGTGTATCAGATCGGATGAGAATTCCACTTGACCAGCTTTATCAGCCGATCTGATGCACGACCGAATTCGTCTGCGACGCTCGCCGCGACCGGGAGCAGCTCCGAGAATGGCTGTCACGAATGCGCCCCTTTCGCTAAATCGGCTTCGATGGTTATCATCGTTGTGTGACGATGAATAAGCGGGACACCTGCCTGGCCGGCAACACGTCCGACCTCGATGCCGCGGTGGCACTGTTCCACAGTCTCTCCGATGCGACGCGGTTGACGATCGTGCGCCGCCTGGCTGACGGGGAGGCGCGAGTTGTCGATCTGATCGGTGAGCTGGGGTTGGCGCAATCCACCGTCTCCGCGCACGTGGCGTGCCTGCGGGACTGTGGGCTGGTCACCGGCCGCCCAGAAGGCCGTCAGGTGTTCTATTCCTTGTCTCGCCCCGAGCTGCTGGACGTGCTCGCTGCGGCGGAAACGCTGCTGGCGGCCACCGGCAACGCGGTGGCGTTGTGTCCCACCTATGGAACCGGCGCCCGGGGTGCGGCGATCGACACCGAGGAGACGCGGCAATGAGCGATGCCTGTGGCTGCGGCAGCGACGAACCCCGCAGCGCCGAGGAGCAGGAGCGTGAACCCGAACGGCTCTGGCAGATCACAGAATTGCAGTTCGCCGCGCTCTCCGGGGTACTGCTGCTGGCGGCGTTGATCGCCAACCTGGTCGGCGCCGCCGACCCGGTGGTGCTCACGTTGGAGGCAGCGGCGCTGCTGGCCGGCGCCTATACCTTCGTGCCGTCCACCCTGGGGCGGCTGGCCAAGGGCAAGATCGGGGTCGGCACGCTGATGACCATCGCCGCCGTGGGCGCGGTGCTGCTCGGCGAGGTCGGTGAGGCCGCGATGCTGGCGTTCCTGTTCTCCATCAGCGAAGGCCTGGAGGAATACTCGCTGGCCCGCACCCGCCGCGGACTGCGCGCACTACTGTCGCTGGTGCCCGATGAGGCCACCGTTCGCCGCGACGGCACCGAAACAACCATCGCGCCAACAGAATTGCGCATCGGTGACCTCATGGTCGTCAAACCCGGAGAACGAGTCGCCACTGACGGCATCATCACCCGGGGCCGCACCGCCCTGGACCTCTCGGCCATCACCGGCGAATCAGTGCCCGTTGAAGCCGGCCCCGGTGATGAGGTGTTCGCCGGGTCGATCAACGGAGCCGGCGCCCTCGAAGTAGAAGTCAGCACCACCGCCGAGGACAATTCCCTGGCCCGCATCGTGCGCATCGTGGAAGCCGAGCAGTCCCGCAAGGGCGCCGCCCAACGTTTGGCTGACCGCATCGCCAAACCCCTGGTCCCCGCCGTGATGATCGCCGCCGCCCTGATCGCCGTCGCGGGGAGCCTGCTCGGTGACCCCGCCACCTGGATCGAACGCGCTCTGGTGGTGCTGGTCGCCGCCTCGCCCTGTGCTCTGGCGATTTCGGTACCGGTCACGGTCGTCGCCGCCATCGGCGCCGCCAGCAAGCTGGGCGCCCTGGTCAAAGGTGGCGCCGCGCTGGAAGCG
This sequence comes from Mycobacterium sp. SMC-8, assembly GCF_025263565.1. Lineage (NCBI taxonomy): Bacteria > Bacillati > Actinomycetota > Actinomycetes > Mycobacteriales > Mycobacteriaceae > Mycobacterium > Mycobacterium sp. SMC-8. The sequence continues at coordinate 5,119,831 of NZ_CP079865.1, read as the reverse complement.
CTGGGCAGGATCCGTGGGGTCGCCCTGGATAAGACCGGTACCCTCACCGCCAACCGGCCCACCGTCATCGAGGTGGCCACCACCCCCGACGTCACCCCCGAGCACGTCCTGGACCTCGCGGCCGCCGTAGAGGCCCGCAGTGAACACCCCCTGGCCGCGGCGATCCTGGCCGCCGCCGGCACCGTCACCCCCGCCGCCGACGTCGAGGCAGTCACCGGCGCCGGACTCACCGGCCACCGCGACGGGCACCGCATCCGGCTGGGCCGCCCCGGCTGGCTCGACCGAGGTCCGCTCACCGCCGAGGTCACCCGGATGCAGCAGGCCGGAGCCACCGCCGTCCTGGTCGAAGACAACGGACAGGTGATCGGTGCCATCGCCGTGCGTGACGAATTGCGGCCCGAGGCAACCGAAGTCATCACCCAGCTGCGCCGCGACGGCTACCAGGTGGCGATGCTCACCGGCGACAACCACGCCACCGCGGCCGCCCTGGCCCGCGAAGTCGGCATCGACACCGTGCACGCCGATCTGCGCCCCGAAGACAAAGCCCGACTGATCGAACAGCTCCGCACCCAGCGCCCCACCGCGATGGTCGGCGATGGCGTCAACGACGCCCCCGCACTGGCTACCGCCGACCTCGGCATCGCGATGGGCGCCATGGGCACCGACGTCGCCATCGAAACCGCCGACGTCGCACTCATGGGTGAAGACCTACGCCACCTGCCACAAACATTCACCCATGCCCGCCGCGCCCGACGGATCATGCTGCAAAACGTCGGCCTATCCCTCGGACTGATCATTGTGCTGATGCCGCTGGCTTTGTTCGGGGTGCTCGGGTTGGCCGCCGTCGTGCTCGTCCATGAACTCGCCGAAATCGTGGTCATCGCCAACGGTGTGCGCGCCGGCCGCACCACAGCACTGACCGCACTCACCGCACAGCGGTCAACCAACCTAGCCACCGCGACCGCAGTGGGTGCCCCGTCGTGACCACCGATGGCACACACCCATGATCCTGTCGTCGGTTCTGCCCGCGATCGGGCTGTTCATCGTCACCAACATCGACGACATCATCGTGCTTTCACTGTTCTTCGCCCGCGGCGCAGGACAACGCGGGACCACCTCCCGGATCACCGCCGGCCAATACCTGGGATTCGCTGGAATTCTCGGCGCCGCCGTCCTCGTGACCCTAGGTGCGGGCGCATTCCTGCCGCCCGACGTCATCCCGTTCTTCGGACTCATCCCCCTCGCCCTGGGACTGAAGGCGGCTTGGCAAGCCTGGCGCGGAAACGGTGACGATGATGGTGACGCGAAGGTTGCGGGCAAGACCGTCAGCGTCTGGGCGGTCGCTGGCGTGACCTTCGCCAACGGCGGCGACAACGTCGGCGTCTACGTCCCGGTCTTCCTCAGCGTCGGACACGCAGCCGTCGTGGCCTACTGCGTCGTCTTCCTTCTTCTCGTCGGGGTGCTGGTGGTCATCGCCAGATATGTTGCCACCCGCCGCCCGATCGCGGAGATCCTCGAACGATGGGAACACATCCTGTTCCCGATTGTTCTGATCGGACTGGGTATTGTCATCCTGATCGGCGGCCTAGCTTTCTAGCTCGTCTAGTATTTCCATCTACGTATGCCTCACGGTCGGCTGGCAATGGGTTTTCCTACGAATATGGTTGCAAGATAAAGACTTTTGCATCAGGTATGAACGATCATTGATTTATCGCGGGACTTCCGGATGATCTGCTGGTTGTTCAGCCAGCCGTCGAGGGCCGCGGTGGTCGCCGTCTCATCCTCGGCGCCGAACACTGCGTTCGCGGCTGCCAAGAGAGCTACGCGGGCGACACTGGGATCGCCGGTGCGGTTCAACAATGCTGGCCGCTGGTCAATGATGACTGCGGCCATCCGGACTGTTTCGACGTAGGTGGCGATGTGCAGGTTGACCGTTGAGATGCTGGCCCATCGCCCCCGTAATGCGATACCGGTGGCCGCGCTATCACCGAGACCGTCATCCCGTCGGAATCGGCGCTGCCGCAGCACTATACGTGATGCGTCGTTGATCGCTAGCTCAACGATGTCGGGGGCATTGCGCTTGGCCAGGGCATGATGTGCCCTGGCAGATCGGGCAACAGCTGGATGGTGTTTCAGTGACATCTGATCGTCCCATCGCTGGGCGGAGGGGCCAATCCAGCGGCCGTGGCGATGACAGACGGTGAGGTGGTCGGGCAACCAGCAATGGACCGGCTGGGGCACCCCTCGCCGTGCTGTGCAGTACCGGCAAATCGGGCGGGCACGTGCCCGCTGGCGGGTGAGATCACGTTCATCAGCGGTCAGGCCCCGCAGTCGGGCGCAGAGGACATGTCGTGGGTAGCCGCTGAGGCGGGCGAGGCGCTCAGGGTCGACGTAATGGCTCTCGCGTGCGGCGTAGTCGCGCAGGCTTTGGGGTGGGATTCTGTTGGCGTGGGCGAGTCGGGTGGTGAAGGAGTACACGGTCTCATCGCGAAATGCGGTGACTGACTGCGGAAGTGGTCGTGGTGGGAGTCGGGGCCAGTCGGTGATCACTGCTATCCGGCGCTGCGTTGGGCTGAGGCCTGAGCCGCGTAGTCGATGAGGACGCTGTCCAAGCCCTCGCGGTCGATGTGTTCGGTGTGGTCCAGCATTGCCCGGATGGCTGCCGAGCGGATGAGGTGGGCGAGGCTTCCGATCATTCCGCCGGTGCGCTGGTGCAGGTGTTTCGTCTGGCGCACGAGCGTGCCCGGCTCGTGTCGGTGCAGTCGCAGGGTTCCCTCCATCGCGGCGACCAGAGCCCGCCACTCCTGCCCATACGGGAAGGCCGCTGTGTTGATGACACCGCAGCGCCCGGCAAGCTGGCGGCCGCGAGTACCGGTAAACACTCCGGAGCGTTCGACGTCAATGCCGGCGTAGACGAAGGTCGCGGGCAGGTGTTCGGTGAAGTACTTGAGGTGATCGGAAAGTTCTTCTCCGGCACGGGTATCGAGATTGAGGTTATGGATCTCGTCGACGACCACTATGTCGGTACGCGCATCGATGAGCACTTGGCACACCGCGTCGGCGATATCGGTGACGTTCATCCGTCGTACCGGTGGAAGCCCGAGGAAGCGGGCGAATTCCATTGCGAGCTTGCGTGCTGAGCCCTTCGGTGGAGCGGTCACGTAGACGACAGGGATGCGGGTTTTGTCCGAGTAACGGGTGCGGATCCGAAGTTCGTGGAACCGGCCGAGTTGTTTGATGGCCGTGGTCTTTCCGGTGGCTGCGCCACCGGAGACGATCAGCCCTCGCCGGGCGCCGATCTCGCGTTGATTCAGCAAAGTGAGCAGCTGACCCTCGTTGGTGATCTTCTGGATCGCCGAGGTGGTCACCACGACGAGCTCGGAATGGTGGGCCACCCTGGCCTCGTTGTAGGCGATCCGATCAGCATCGTCGAGATCGGACCAGTCTTGGTCGGGCAGCAAGGTGAATTCAGGCCGGTCAGCGTCAATGAACCGTCGCCACCCTTCCAGGGTTGTCGTCGGCTGCCGGCGCTCCTCGAGTTGACTGATCGGACTCACCAATGCCACTGCTCGGCCTCCTTACGTGCGTCGAACACCGGCAACGGGATGACATCAGCAAGATCGTCATCGTCGGAGTTCGCTGGCCTGTCGGTGCTCACCTCAGACGGTTCCTGGTTCTGGTTGGTGCCCTCGACACTGGGGTGTGGCCAGGACGGCTCGGGGATGGATCGGGCCCTGGCGGCTGCGCGTCGAGCTGCTGGCGGGTCCTGCTGGGTGTCGGGGCCGCGTTCGGCACGGTCCAGCAGGGCGTCGGCCGCCGCCGCGATCTCGGCTTCGGTCACCGGATCTGCGCCCCTTTCGGCGACGATCGCTTGGGCCTGTTTCCACACGGTGTCCCCGAACGGCACTGCAGCGGTGCGCATGTGGGTCCAGGTCGCGGTGATCCAACCGTCGTCGTGGTGATTGCGAACCCAAATCTGAGAGACGTCATAGGGGTCGTAATGAACCTCCCACCGGCCGTTGCGGGAACGAACCCCAGAGTCGACTCGCCGGTACGGGTTCAATGCCCGGGCATCGTAGGTCCGGTGATTGACCCGGATACCCGCTGAGCCGATGGTGCGCCACGTCGCGGGCAACAACTCGATGTAAGCATCAGCGCTCAGAGGCACCGGGACGTAACCAGCGACTTCGACCAGGGCCGCGAACTTCTCGTTCGGCGTCAGCGCTTTGCCCGGGGTCACCGGGTCACGTAGTCCGTCGTGGGGACGGTTCTGCCACACCGCGACGAGCCACTCATCGAGCAACGCCTGCAGTTCCACCAGCGACCACACTGCGTCCTGGTCGGCGTTCTTGCCGCGACGTTCCACGCTGGAACCGACATACCCGGCGACATACTGGGCGAACAATGTACCCACCGACTGCAGGGTGCGTTCCACCTTCGGTTTGTCGGTGGGCTGATCCGGATGAGCGGGTTGCAGGTTGATGCCCAGTGAGCAGCACGCCTGCTCAAATGTCTTGGAGAGAAACGCTTTCCCGTGATCACAGACGATGGTCTCGGGAGCGATCACCGGGCGAGCCGCGGCATCGGCGAGCCGTTGATCGATATCGGTCAAACGCCGATGCGGCAACACCGAGCGTGACAACCGCAACGCATCGGACCAACCCGGGCGCATCGGCTCTGGGGTCAGCGCCTTGGCCAACAGCAGCGCGGCATCGACGGCCTTGGTGGTGGGCCGCAGAACTGCCGCCGGGATCGAGCGGGTGACGTTGTCGACCATGGCGGTCAGCTCCACCCGATCGACTACACCGTCGTCAAGGACCACCCGCACGTCCAGCGGGGTGGAGTCGATTTCCACCATTTCACCGGGACGGGCCGCGGTTACCGTGCCGAAGGGGCCGTCGGGTTGCTTGGCCAATGACCTGCGAGTACGGGCGGAACCGAAGGTGTGTTTGCCTTCCTCCAGGCGTTTGACGAGCCGGTAGAAGGTCGCCTGTGACGGGGCCTTCGGGGCGTCGTCGGGACCGTATTCGGCCAACAGCGCCTTCTCCAGCTTGCGCTGAAGTCTGCTCACCGTGCCGGTTGATAGCTCAGTTTCGTTGTCGATCAGACGCCGGACCACGGCAACGACACGCTCATCGACACGGCCCAACACTGGACGTTTGGCGAGATAGCGGCCGTCCACCAATCCCAGAAGACCTTTGGCCTCGTAGCGAGATCGCTGACGCTGCAGGGTGATCAACGCCAGATCGTGACCGGCTGCTCGAAGCTCCTCAAGCTTGGTCAGCTCCCTCTGGCGAAGGGATCGGACCGCCGGATCGAACTCTGGCCGGATTGGCTGCCCAGGCGGACTTTCGGGTCGGCGCCCGGTCAATACCTCAACGATGTGCTGCTCCCACCATCGTGCGCGATCAGCGACCTCCTCGGGGACACCTTCGAGCGCCTCAACAGACCACAGCACCGGTCGTGACCCCGCCAGAACCTCCAGAGTCGAATCGGCCAATACCATCGACAGGGGAACGGTTGTGCGTTCACCAACAGCGTCGACAAGCCGTACCGATCCTCCGGCCAGACTTGCGACCGTGAAAACCCGTGAACCTAGACGGATTTCATCGCCTTCACGGATCACACCGCCTCGAAGCGAACTCATAACGCTGCCGCGCTCACTGCCGTCCGATCGTCGAGGACCGTCCGGGACAGATCGACCACCAAGCGTCGATGCCAGAGCAGATGGAACAGCACAGGCAGCACCACCAGCGGGTCGCCCACCGCCGTCGCGCCCTCCAGAAGGGGCTGCTCGCGGGCGAAACAGCTCAACAGTTCTGCCGCCACGCCAGGTCGCAACGCTCTCGGATGCCGGTACCCAGACAGCCACCGCAGGTTCGCCGCCAGCACAGGGTCCAATACACCGACGCGCCGGTACTGCCAGCCGGCCGCAATGCACACGACCTCCGAGCGGGCGAACAACTCCGCATCAGACTCAGGAATCCGGTCATCGGGACGAACATCGACGATCACGACCGTGCCGTCGGATCTGCGAGCGTAGTAGTCGGGCACATGATGACGGCCATCGGGCCATCGCAGCCGAAAAGGTTGGGAGGCAACGCCAACGGTTTCAGGATTAGCATCCAATGCCATCAGCTGATCCCGCTCAACCCACGATTCATAACCGATGTGCCGGCGCGTCGTCGCGAACCACCACAGCCCAGGAAAATTCCGTTGCCCACGAAACGACGGAAACGACCGCACCGGCTCGCAATCGACATCGAACCGGATCCCATGAGCCAACTCCAATGGAAGACGGGAAGTCCCATCCACGTCGGCTACCTCAAACACCGCATCGCACCGGCCCGCGGCAACAGCATCACCGGCCAGCATCGACATGCCCAGAACGGTACCGGCTGTATCAGATCAAATGAGAAAGGCGCGCCGATGTGTCACATCAAATGAGAATGCTTCAGATCGGATGAGAACTGACAGGACACCTGTGGCCTCAGAACTCTGAGTGCGTCTGCGCCGCATCGCCGAAGGGGCGTTAACGTCACAGTGACAAATTGATCGAGCGACCCCAGGTTATCCGGGGGCCGTGGTTGTCGGCCCGTGTCGGATTGTTCTCGACCCTCAGTCGTCCCGGTCCGGTGCTCTCAGTTAACGCCGGCCGAATGAGCGCAGGCATCGGGCATTGAGCTAGGTGGGCGGCACTGTCGGAAGTTCTGGATCACAGGCGAGAAGTCGGACAACCGGACAGCTGTCCGATCCTGGATATGTTGAGAGCGCGATAAGCCTGTGAGCTGCAAGCTCTCAAGAAGTCGCGGAAAATATTCAGCGGCGCCGTCCAGAATTCGGTGAGAGTGTCGGCGCAAATGCAGGAAGGCATGAGAGTGCAGGACCCTCGAACGACTGACCGCACGGGAATCGTCTGGTCCCAATCGCCGTTGCGCACAGCTGTACTCGTCGGCGCAGTCCATCATCAATTTCGACACATCGACCGAGACTGCTGGGTTCACAAGCAAATACCGCCTAACGCCTGCCCCGTGTGGCCTCATCACTTGGCTAGCCCTTGTCCTTGAAGATTGTGCTACGTAGTGTCGCGTTATGACGCTTGTGCTTGCCTACGCCAACGAGGATTTCGTAACCATTGCAGTCGATCGGCGTACCGCTAGCGTTAGAAGTGGCAAACCTGTAGACGACAACTTCACCAAGTCGGCAGTTGTCTTTAATCAGTTCCTGGTGAGCTTCACGGGCCTAGCGCAGATCGGCCCGGATCGACACACTATGGAGTGGTTTGTGAAAGTGGCCGCTCGTAACCTCTCCGGGTTTGCAATGGGTGAAATAGCAGACGAGGCAACACGGGTGGTGAAGCATATCCGTGCGAAACGGTGCGAGAAGAGGCTTGCGTTTGTAGCTGTGGGCTACGACGACGAGGGGCGCATCACTTACGGCCTCATCAGCAACATGCATGCGGACAATGGTGAAGTTCTCACGGAGTGTCGCGATGATTTCATCTGTCGGATCGATCACCCCTTGCAGAAAGCGACTATTCGACGCATTGGCCAATATGTTCCAGCCATTGCAGCCCAGGATCTGGAGGAACGGCTCTGGGCCACACACGGCGAAGTCCTCCCGGGCATCGATACTGTTGAACAGATACTCGCCGGAGCAATCGAGGCTTCGGCCAGCAAGTGGATAAGTGACACCGCTTTGATCACAACCCTTTTCAGGGATAGTGGGAGAGCGAGATTTGATGTATATCAGCCAAATGCGAAACGTGGCCAGATTATTGATGTCGCATCCCCGTATGCGCTTTTTAGGGATGGTTCGATAGTTGTGATGCCGAATCAGAGACTTCGACGAGCCAACCACACTCCGCAGCGCGACTAAGTCTGCGACTGACCTGAGTTGGGTCACTTTGGTCAGTTTTGTAGGGTGGCGGTGTCTTGAGCTGGGGTGATGTCTCCGCTTAGTGCCCCTGCTAGGCACTAATTTGGGTCAGTAGGCTGCCTGGATGGTGTGGATTCGGCGGGTGCGCACGGCCTCGGGCGCGACCGCGGTCCAGATCGCCGAATCCGTCGATGGCCGCCGCCGGATCGTGCGCCATGTGGGCTCTGCGCGTGATGACGCCGAGCTGGGTCTGCTGCTCGAGGAGGTGTTGGCCGTCGCTCAGGATGCAGACGATGGCGTCACTGTGGATGCAGACGTGATTTCGGGGGTCGGTCTGCATTGTGACGGGGTAATCGTCGCGGCGACGCGGTGGTCGTCATGGTGACGACTGTCGGCAGGCATGGTGATGACGCCCCCGGCGGCAGCGCGGGGACGTCGGAGGGTCAGCCGGGTGGCGCCAGAAGGCGGCCGCGGGTGTACATCCCGATCAGGGTCCACGGCGGCTCACCGAGGGCGTAGCGGCGGCGGTCCCAGTAGGCCGCTGCCGACAACAGCGACAGCGCGTGGTGCAACATGTTCCCTCGGTAGCGCAGCGCGGTGAACGTGTCGGGGTCCAGGGCGAGCAGCTGCTCGGTCCCGTCGCGTGCGAGACGGTCCAGGTGCTCTGGCGGTAGTCGGCGAAGCCAGCGGCGCACGGTGGACACCGGCCGCCCCATGGTCGCCGCGATACGCCGGTGTCCGAGTCCATTTGCTTTGTGCAGCAATGCTGTTCCAATCACTGCGGTGGTGTCGGCATGGCGTGGCTGCAGAGCGGCGGGCATCACGATATGCGTTGACGAGCAGGACCGGCATCGCGTGCGGCGGGGGCGCACCGTGATCGTGGTCCCGTCGTGATCGCGCACGGAGCGCCGCCTGCCGTAGCCCCAAGAAGTCAGCTGGCCGTCGCGGCACCGCGGGCAGCGGAGTTCGCCGGCGGCGAGCAGTTTCTCGGCCAGTTCGCCGGTGCGCGCGACGATCACCGCAGAGCCAGTCCATGATCCACCAGCCTTACCTATCACCCGGGAACCGGGATAGGGGTCAGTTCGTGTTGGGCGACCGCAGAATCGACGCGTCCGCCGTCACCGATTGTGACGATCTCGGGATTCGGCATCGCGCCGGAGCCGAAATGGACTCTGCGCGAGCAGACCAGCGCGGGGTCCGTTCGTGGGCACGCTGATGATGCAGACGACCGCCGTCCCCGACCCGGGATTTCGACAACTTCAATGACGATCACCCCCGCCGTGGTCGTCACACAGAGGGACGGTCAACAGGAGGCCCGCCGGCTGTTGGCCGATGACACCCAAGGCGAGTTGGATCTGGGGATCACGCCGAAAGCCGTTCGGGCCCATATGGTTCCACCGCCAGCTGGCATGCTGTTCACCGAGGATGCTGGAGAATCCGCAGTACGGGAGTTGGTGGTGCGGCCGCGGGTGCTCAAGAGCTGCAGCGGGCTGCTGTATGACGCCCTGGCGCAGGTGTATGCCAGCCTGGGGTTCGACGACGCGGTCGGCGATGAGGTCTTCCGTGACCTGGTCATCGCCCGGGTGGTCGAGCCGACCAGCCTGCTCGACGCCGATCGGGTCCTCGCCGAGCTGGGACGTACCTCAGCGTCACTGTCGACCCGCAAGCGCACCCTGCGCCGTGCCCGCGGTGGTGGTTACCGCGACCAGATCGCCGCAGCGTGTTTCGCCCACGCCCGCACCGCCGGTGATGTCAGCCTGGTGCTTTACGACGTCACGACCCTGTATTTCGAGGCCGACAAGGAAGACGACCTACGCCGCGTGGGGTACTCCAAGGAACGCCGAGTGGACCCGCAGATCGTGGTCGGGCTGCTGGTCGATCGGTGCGGATTCCCCTTGGAAATCGGCTGTTTCGAAGGAAACAAGGCCGAAACTCTGACGATCGTGCCGATCGTGAAGGCATTCCAAGCCCGCCACGAGATCACCGACATTGTCGTCGTCGCTGATGCGGGCATGCTGGCCAGCGGCAATCTGCGCGAACTTGATGAGGCAGGGTTGCGGTTCATCGTCGGATCGAGGGTTACCAAAGCGCCCAACGATCTGGCCTCGCACTTCCATTGGCACGGCGACTTCTTCACCGATGGCCAGATCATCGACACCATCACCCCACGCGATCGACGCGGCACCGCGACCAAGACCAGCGACCCCAAGCGCAAAGCCGAGCCCGTCTGGGATCCGGCGACCCACACCAAGTCCTGGCGGGCGGTGTGGGCGTACTCGACCAAACGCGCGGTGCGCGACACCAAGACGCTCAACCTGCAGGAGAACAAGGCCCGCGCGGTCGTCGCCGGCGAGAAAGCCGCGCGGGTACCGCGGTTCATCAAGAACTGCAACGGTTCCCAAGAATTTGACGAGGCGTCGTTGCAGCGCGCCCGCCGCTTGGTCGGGCTCAAGGGCTACGTCACCAACATCGACGCCGCACTGATGCCCGCGACCGAAGTGGTCGCCAGCTACCACGACCTCTGGCACGTCGAGGCGTCCTTCCGGATGTCCAAATCCGACCTCGCTGCCCGGCCCATGTTCGCCCGCACCCGCGACGCCATCGAAGCCCACCTGACCATCGTGTTCACCGCCCTGGCCGTCAGCCGCGAAGTCCAGACCCGCACCGGCCTGTCACTGCGCCGATTCCTACGCACCCTCAAACCCCTGCGATCAGCCACCATCGACCTCAACGGCGTCATCGCCACCTACCCGCCAGCCCTAAACACCGAGGTCAACGCAATCCTCAACGCACTGAACGCCGAGAATTCAAGGCACTAAGCCAAATGACCCAACTCGGGACGAGCCAACCACACTCCGCAGCGCGACTAAGTCTGCGACTGACGGAGGAAGTCTACCGATGCTGGGGCTGGACATGTTGCAATGCAGGCGATTACGGCGATCAGGTCATGCAGCGGGAACACGCCAGCGCCACTATTGATAGTGGTGCTGCGGATGTAAGCTGGGCGTCCCCGTACCCGTAGACGGTGACGGGGACGGTGACGCAGCAGCTCATCCCTGCTCGTCAATATCGCGAGTGAGTAAAACCTCGTCGACGGCGCCGGCGGGTGCAGAGGCGCGGATACGCAGGGCTGGCAGGTACCGCGGCCGACCGGCATTGTCTAGGCCGTGATCGCTATCGTCCCATTCGTAGATGACGACACGTAGCGTGTTGGTCAACCTTCCTAGCAAGATGGCGAGGGCAAAGGGGCATCGCAGCAACAGATGCACTTCCGCGTTCGCATGGTCGTTGGCCAGGGTGCGGATGCGTGCGGCCGCTTCTGCTGCGATGGCGCCTGCTATTGAGTTGTCGAGGAGGTCGCCGCCGGTGCTGCGAAGGTGTTGCCACGCGCTGAGATCCTGTCGGTTTCCCTCGAGATACCGTTCGAAGGCCGCTTCGCTTGTATCGGGCATCAAATCGAGGTAGATCGCAACGGCTCGGCGCCCACTGGCGATTGGGACACCGTTGACACTTTGGTTCTGAATGTAGATGTGTGGCGGCATCGACACGCTGGCGTCACCGCTGCTTGTCCAGGACTTTCCTCGTTGGTCGATCACTTCGATATGTCCGATGCGTGTGGACGGCAGGGCGGCTCCTAGCGTGAACGCGACACATAAGTGTGCGCCTCCGCGGATCCGTACGCGTTGTGCGGCGGTCCGAGTGACTGCGTCGGGTAGGAATGCGATCGTGTCCCGGAGGTCGTTGAGTCCCTCAGCGCTGGGCAACCGTTCGTGTTCGGATGGCCGTACTCGGATATCGAACGCGCTTGCGGTGCTGTCATAGGATTGCGGCACGTTGCGGGTTTGCACGCTCAGTTCACAAGTGTCCGTGTCGGATATGCGTGCGCGATGATTCGCTGCACGGTGCCACAGAAGCTTGTGAACGATGTGGAGCAGACCGGCGCGGTCGGTGGGGTGTTGGTCGACTCCGGTGAGAATGCCCGGCTTGACATCTAATAAGGCGTCGGGAGCCGTGTAGTCGGGTGAGCTATCTTCTGTGTCGACGGCATTGGCAATGGCGAGCGCGAACTGTGGCTGGGTGCGGTGTAGTTCCAGAAGGCCGGGGGCTTCGACGGTCTTGACGACTTTGCTGTTGATGATGTCTGGTGTGACGACCAGGACTGCTCCGGAGATCCCCGCGGATATCGCTTGGATGAGCCGGTTTTGGGTGTCGCCGGGTGGTAAGTCGTCTCGGTCGCGCCATACGGGCAGCCCCGCCGCTCGCAACAGCCATGCGAGTTCGGCCGCGATGGCGGTACCGTCCTCTTGCCGATAGGAGATGAAGATCGGGCCAGTCGGGTCGGTGGTCATCGTTCTCCTGTGCCGGTGTGGCTGTCCGTGCGGGTGCGGTGTTGTGGTTGTCGCGTAGCATGTTTGGCGCTGTGCTCCGAGTCGATGGTGATGTCCAGCGACAGCGCGCGGACGCGGTGGCGTTCAATAAGCCAGGCGGCAGTGGTGATGCCCGCGTCCGGTGTGAGCCCGACGATGATCGCCACGAACCACTCGAGGTGAAGTTCGGGATCGTGGAGGTGCTGAAGATACGAGTGCAGATCGAG